>NZ_JBIUCH010000016.1:0-186114 GCF_044548625.1 Micromonospora sp. NPDC051925
ACATGGGACTCTCGACAAGCCCTATTTTCCCAGATCAGAAGGCACTTCTTCGTTCTCAGCCCAGTCCGTGGGCAGCCCTTACCGAAGGGCCGAGGTTAACGCTCGCCGTCTTCTCCACCTGGTCGAAATCGAAACCATCGACGCACTGTCGCGCGATGACACCCGTGAGAGGAGCCGGGGTGACCAGCAGCGCTGAGGCGGAACGGGAGTCGGGACCTTGGCAGGCGTGGTTAGCAAGCACGACACCTTCACCCGCAAGGTACTCATGGCCGCCGACGACTTGTCGGCGGCCATGAGTACCCGTCGGGATCAGACGGCGTCTTCGCCGTTGCGTTTCGCATTGCGCCTGCGGCTACGACGGCGTGCAACCATGGCCGCCGCCAGCCCGGCCATGATCAGCGCTGTCGGCAAGTTCTCGATGATGCCGTCCAGTGCCGCGCCGGAAAGCTCGTTGATCATCGGCGTGTCCTCCTTCTACCCTTCCGGACCTGACGAAAATTCTCGCGCCCGGATCAGGCCGGCAGACACGCTGCGTTACGGGAGGCGCCAACATGGACTGTCCCGGACAGGATTGGTGCGTTCGGCCGCCGGTGGGTTACGGCCCGGGGCGCCACGGTACATTCCGGTACACCGATAACCTGAGGAAGCGTTCAATTCGACCACCACATCGAAGGTCACTACGCTGGATCGCGCCTGCCACCCGGCGGGTGAGCCTTGACCTTCAGGGGTGGCATGGCGGCGCTGAGTCGTGCTCCTGGCTTGACCGGAGGATTGAAGCAGCTCAACCATGAGCTGCACCGCCTTCATGCCCGCGCCGGATGGCCATCGGTCCGCGACATCGCACGCGCCTGCGACTGCGGTCCGAACCTCGTCAAGAACGTCTTCTCGATGCCCCAGATCCCCAACTTGCCGCGACTGTTCAAGATCGTCGAGTTCCTTGCCAAGCTTGACCGCAAGGCCGATCCAGACGCGTTGTGCGACCGTTTCGACGCCCTGTGGCAAGCCGCCATGGCGGAGCAGGTACCGGATCTCTTCCCGGTGACGAGCACTGACAGTGATGACGACGAAGGCTTCGATCCCCCTGCGGCTGGGGCCAGGCCCAGCCCGCCCGGCCCGGCCGGGCCAGCTGGCGGAGGAGTGGGCACACCTCCCACCGTCGGCGAGCCGGCGGCACCGTCCTCTGATGACGGTGTCGTGCACGACTCCATCCCGGACGCGCCTCGAGACGAGTGGCGAGCACTTTTTGTCGGCGTCGACAGCTATCTGACAACCGGCACTACGCCAGTCGTTCGTCGCGACCTGACGCCAGCTAGGCAGCTCTCCGACATCTTCCATGATTCCGGTGACGGAACTTCGTCGACAACCAACGAGCTTCTGTTGAATCCCAGTCGGGCGCGCCTTTGGTCGTCGTTCGTCGAGGCGGCCTCCCAGACGCGGGAGACACTGGTCATTTATTACACCGGTCACGGGATACGCGATGCCCGAACGTCCGAGGTCTACCTGGCCGCCGCTGACACCACCACCACCGCTGACGGGTTCACGGTCGACGCTATCAGTGTGCGAGATTTCCGGTACCTACTCGCATTGAGTCCAGTTAAGCAACTAGTCTTGATCGTCGATGTGTGCTTCGGAAACAGTTCGGAACGAGGAACGATTGTGCTGCCGACTCGGCCGTCCCCGGAGGAGCCCTACAACCTCCGTTCGGATTCTGCGCAGCGCAGGACTTTTGTCTTGGCGAATAGTGCCGAAGAGGGCCCGAACCTCTCCGCGTTCTCGTCCGGGCTGGTGCAGATTTTGGCAACGGGCAGCGGTAAGACCATGGCATTCCTCCATACCCAACTGGCGATGCGAGCCGAGACGCAGCATCGGCACGCGCTGCGTACGGTTCACCTCAACGACGGCGACCAGATTCGACTGGACGGACTGCTGCGCGACCGAGGACCGACCCGGTATTCCGTCTGGCATGTCGATGACCGGCTGAAGTTGACCCGCACGGCTGCTCCACTGGTTGCTGCCTCGGTTAACGATCTAGCTGTAGTCGATCGAACCGGTCAGGGGATTTTGGTAGGTACCGAAGGCGCTCGCCGAACCATTCGTCTTTGGAACCCGCGCGACAATAGCCCCACGCCCGACTCAGGCGCCGCCTCGGAAGTGCCGACACACCGTGTCGAAGCCCTAACGCTGGCTGCAGTCGCCGACGGTCGTATTGTGATGCTCGCGACCGGCAGCGATGGCACGCCCTTATGGTGGAGCTGGGGTCCGGGCAACGGGATTGCCGCGACGCCGACAGCCAACACCTCGCCGCTTACCGCGATTGCCGCAGCCGTACTACCTGACAGACGCGCCGTCCTTTGCGCGATCAGCGACGGTAAGACCATACTTAGCTGGGCCCTGCATGACGGAGTAAGTCAGCATCCAAGCCGGCTGCAGTTGGACGAGCACGCTAGTTCGATGACAGTAGTGTTCACGTCAGAGGAGCGAGCGTCGCTAGTCATCGGCCACTCAACGGGCAGGCTCGTCGTGCGGGACCTTGACAGCGGTCAGTTGTTGGCGGCCTTGGACACCGGGCAGCGAGGAGCAGTCAAGGCGGTCGCCGCTGGCTCGACACCTGACGGTCGAACCATTGTGGCGACGGCTGATGAGACCGGCACCGTTCAATTCTGGGATCTAACGAGTCATGCAGCGATCGGCGAGCCGATCCAGCATGCCAGCGATAAGGTGATCCTTACCGGGATATCGGATGCTGACGGGGTGCGATTCGCCGTCGACACGCGGTAGGCGAGTGGGTCGGGCGGCGCAGACCGCCTGGGCTTCGTTGTAATTGGAGAGGAACGGCTCACTCGTCCATGCTGCCAGAGCGACCACAGGCCGCTCCCCAATTCGGAGGCACCTGAACCAACACGACCATGCCGCCCTTGCCACGCACCCGCAGGACTCAGTGGTCGTGTTCCGAAGGCTCACGGCTGGCAGGGTGAAGCGTGTCGCGAGAGGCGTTGTGTGCTGCGCCTTCAGCAGGGCCGAAAATGTCGGCAGCGTGTCGCATGATCGACCGGTAAATCCGCGAAGGGATCTTCGACTGTGTCGCTTACGAACCAGCAGGTGGCCGAGTACGCCTTCCTGTACGAGCTGTACGAGGACGGGTACTTCCCGGACCACGTCGTCGACAAGGGCCGAGCGATCCTGCTGCGGTTGTGCGAGCAGATCGAGGCGGAGCAGCCGAAGGACTTGGCAGCCCTCTACACACTCACCGACGCCGCGACCGACGAGTTCAACCTGCTCGAGGCGGAGTTCGACGCGGCCGGCAGCGAGATCGAGACGGTCGCGCGTGAAGCGATCGGAGAGGACTTTTGGTTCGTCGCGACGAGCTACGGGTTCACCGGCGCCGACGGCGAGCGACTTATCGCCAACCGGGAATGGTGACTCGACCAGGCGGAACAGGTAGCTGACCCAGGCGCTTGCGGCCCACCAGATGGAATCACCGATGCCGGACCGCGTCGGCTCGTGGGTGCTCTACAGGTGCTCGGACGTCCCCGCATCAGTCGGATTTACCACGCCGTCCCCGGATTCGGGCCCTCGTTGGACGATCACCGCAACATCACGCCACGCAGGTTGGGCGCGGACCAGCGCGAGCACGCCCGGACGACGCCTGTGGAGTCCGGGCCGTCGACACCGCACGGCACTTAGCGCGCTCTTGTCAGCTTCTGGGCACTTTTAATCCTTAGGTTCTGGGTTCGAGTCCCAGGCGGCCCACTCTGACCAGCTCTCCCAGGCTGTGCCCGTGGCGGGCGTCGTACAGCGGCAAAGTACAGCAACGGGCCGTCAGCCCAACGCCGCGCCGCGCCCACCCGGGCTCATCTCACAACCGTCCAACTGCGGCAGGACGACTGGCTAAGGAGTGGGCCGACAGCGGCCCGGACATGTCGTTCGACCTGGCCCCGCACGGTTCGGGCGCGGTATTGATGGCGGCGCCACCACCATGACCACTGCAAAATATGATCTTGGTGGCGGACCGTGGTGATCAGGTGTGCCATGAGACGTCGGACCTCGCCGTGGGCAGGGACCACGTCGAGGGTGCACGGTCGGGCGAGCGGCTTGTTCGTGCTGGCGCTGCGGGCGTGGCCAGCGAGAGCGGTGATCCGGTCGTCGTCGGGGTCGGTCACAGCTCCGATGGGCGTGGGGCACCGCGGGCACTGTCAGTGGGGCACGCTGGCCGGGAACTCCTCGACCCCCAGCACGCGCAGCAGCTCGAGTTTCTCCCGGGCCTCGGCGTCGGCCGGGGTCAGCACCAGCAGCTGCTGGCCGAGGTCGGGGGTGACCAGGGTTTCGCAGTCCATCGTGATGCGGCCCACGCGCGGGTGCATGAACGTCTTACGGTCGACCCGGCGCACCGCCACCTCGTGCTCGGCCCACAGCCGCCGGAAGTCGTCGCTCGCTGCCCGCAACCGTTCGATCAGGCCGGTCACGGCCGGGTCGCCGGCCCGCCGGCCGGCCACCGCGCGCAGGTCGGCGACCTGCTGGCGGGCGTGCCGCTGCCATTCCTCGGGGCCGTGGAGGTCGCGGATGGCCGGGTCGGTGAAGTAGCGGTAGGCGACGTAGCGGCGGTCGCCGGTCAGCCCGGTGTGGTCGCCGGTGAGCAGGATCGACATGCGGTTCTGCGCCAGGACCTCGCCGAGGTCGGACAGGACCATGGCGGGGGTGTCGCCCACCAGGTCGAGCAGGCGGACCAGGCCGGCCCGGGCCAGGCGGGCGATGCCGTCGGCGGGCGGCGGCTGGTGGCCGGCCAGGTGGAACAGGTGGCTTCGCTCGTCGTCGGTCAGGCGCAGGGCCCGGGCCAGGGCGCCGAGCAGCTGGGTCGACGGCTGGCTGCTGCGGCCCTGCTCGAGGCGGACGACGTAGTCGACGGACATGCCGGCGAGCATGGCGACCTCCTCACGGCGCAGGCCGGCGGTGCGGCGGCGGGGGCCGTCGGCGATGCCGACCTCGGCGGGGCGGATGGCCTCGCGCCGGCGGCGCAGGAAGTCGGCGAGCTGCTCACGCTGCATGCCTCCATGCTGCCCCGGGGACTGGGCACCGGGCCAGGGAGTGGCGCTCCCACGATAAGCGCTCCGCTGTCGGCGGGCCGGAGAGCGGCGCAGGGTGGAGCCGAGATCGACCGACGAGGGAGAGTTTCGATGCAGACACGCACTCTGGGCAACACGGGCCCCACGGTTTCCGCGGTGGGGCTGGGGGCGATGAGCATGTCGGGGGCGTACGGCCCGGCCGATCGCGGGGAGAGCATCGCCACCGTGCGGGCCGCGCTGGACGCGGGGGTCACGCTTGTCGACACCGGCGACTTCTACGGCACGGGGCACAACGAGCTGCTGCTGTCGGAGGCGTTGCGGGGACGCGACCGGGACAGCTATCTGCTGAGTGTGAAGTTCGGGCAGCAGGTGTGGCCGGGCATGCGGTTCGCCGGTCAGGACTGCCGCCCGGATTCGGTGCGGAACTTCCTGAACTACTCGCTGACCCGGCTCGGCGTCGACCACGTGGACATCTACCGGCCGGCCCGGCTCGACCGGTCGGTGCCGATCGAGGACACGATCGGCGCGATCAAGGAGATGATCGACGCCGGTTACGTACGGTATGTGGGGCTCTCCGAGGTCGACGCGGAGACCGTCCGGCGGGCGCACGCCGTACATCCGGTTGCTGATCTTCAGATTGAGTATTCGCTGCTGTCGCGGGCGGTCGAGGCCGACGTGCTGCCCACGCTGCGGGAGCTGGGCATCGGGCTGACCGCGTACGGGGTGCTGAGCCGTGGCCTGCTCTCGGGGAACTGGGTGCCGGGGCGGGCGGACGATCCCCGTAACCATGCTCCCCGCTTCTCCGCCGAGAACGCGTCGCACAACCTCGCCCTGGTGGAGGCGTTGCGCCGGGTCGCCGACGCGAAGGGGTGCACGGTGGCGCAGCTGGCGATCGCGTGGGTGGCGGCGCAGGACCCGTCCATTGTTCCGCTGGTCGGTGCGCGTACCCGGCAGCGGCTGGCCGAGGCGTTGCCGGCGCTGGACGTGAAGCTGTCGGCCGATGATCTCGAAGAGATCGAGGCGGCCGTGCCGAAGGGTGCCGCGCGCGGTGACCGTTACCCGTCGGCGTTCATGTCGAGCCTCGGCGTCGGTAACTAGCGGCCGAGCAGGCCGCGGTTGCAGCCCTTGGCAACCGCGGCCGCGGTCGCCGACGTCGAGTTTCGCGTAGATGTTGATCAGGTGGGTCTTGACGGTGGCCTCGGCGGTGAGCAGCCTGGTGGCGGTGTCGCGGTTGGTGTGGCCGCCGACGGCGACCCGGACCCGCCGCCCGCTGGATTGTTTCCATGCCGATAACTGATAGCATGCATGGAGCTATGCGGTTTGGCTCGGCGGGTCGACTGTCGACCACAGCCTGAGACTAGCGCCTCCGGGAGGAAGGGTGAGAGATGGGTATGACCCACGCCACTCTGCCCCTTCAGCCCGCGCCCAGTCCAGAACCTCGCGCGACTTGACATCGCCCGCATGGCCCGCCCGGGAAGAGCCGACTTCCCCACCGGCGAGGCGTCGCACCCGCCCGCCTGTTTGGTGATCTGTGCTAGGAGATGCTTGAGATGACCGCCACCGCAACTTCGGCGTCGATAGACGTCTACGATCGCTTGACTGGCGCTCGACTGTCTCCAGCGCAACGACGTATCGCGCGCTACGTGATCGACCACCGTGATGCTGCGGCATTCCTGACCAGCGAGAGCATCGCGCGGCAGGTCGGCGTCAGCCAGCCGTCGGTCTCGCGGTTCGCGGCTGCGCTGGGTTACGCCAAGTTCTCCGACTTCAAGCGAGCGCTCCAGAAGTGGGCCCGCTCCGAGATGTCGACCGTTTCGTCCTCCGGCGAGAGCGCGAGCCCTTTGGCCGAGGCGATCGGGACCGAGGTCGCCAACCTCCAGTGGCTCGGCCAGTCGGCCACCCTCGAAGACCAGATTGCTCGGGTCGGGGCCGCCCTCATGTCCTCGCAGCAGCTGCCGGTCATCGGGCTGCGAATCTCGCGTTCGTTCGCCCACCACTTCGCCTATCTGGGCGCCAAGGTGCACCCGTACATCTCCGTGATCGACCGCGGCGACACCCAGGCCAAGGAGAGCCTCGCTCGCGCGACGGCCCAGGGGGCCACCTGGTGCCTGGCGTTCATCCTCCCGCGCTATCCGAGGGAGGCCTGCGACCTGGTGCGTTACGCGAGACAGATCGGGCTCAAGGTCGCGGTTCTCAGTGACGAGTCGTTTGCGACAGTCGGGCACGAGACCGATGAACTCATCACCGTCAGGTTCGGGAGCGGGTTGCTCTTCGACACGTCCGCGTCGATGAACATCGCCTCGTCCGCGCTCCTGCACGCCATGGCCGACTCCAACCCCGGGGCCTCACAGGACGGGCTCGAGCGCTTTGAGCGCCATGCCACCGATCTCTCGGTCTTCGAGGAGTGAGCTCCATCCGTCACGGCGTGACCAGGTGAGGTGGTCGTCCTGGTGCCGCAGCCAGCGACGTCACCGGATGGGTGGGGCGGGGCGCGTGGGGTCGTCGGCGACCTTGACGATGAGTTTCCCGAAGTTCTTCCCCTTCAGGAGGCCGAAGAACGCGTCAGGGGCGTTCTCCAGCCCGTCGACGAAATCCTCCCGGTACTTGATCCGACCGTCAGAAAGCCACGCCGACATGTCGCGCTGGAAGTCGGGGTAGTAGGTCGAGATGAAGTCTCGCTGCGTGAAGCCGCGGACGACGAGTCGCTTGATGTTGATCGCGCTCATGAGCTGCGGGAGCCGGTCGGGCCCCGTCGGCGCGGACGTCTCGTTGTACTGGGAGATCAGGCCGCAGACGGGCACCCGTGCGAAATCGTTGAGGTGAGCGAGGACGGCGTCCCACACGGCGCCGCCGACATTCTCGAAGTAGATGTCGATTCCGTCCGGAACGGCCTCGCCCAGTTCGTCCCTGAAGTTGGGTGAACGATGGTCGAGGGCCACGTCGAAGCCCAGCTCGCGTAGCCAGGCCACCTTGCTCGCGCCGCCCGCGATGCCGACCGTACGGGCACCCTGGATCTTGGCGATCTGACCGACGACGGACCCGACGGCCCCCGTCGCGGCCGCCACCACGAGCGTCTCGCCCGCGCGGACGCGGCCGATCTCGGCAAGCCCGACGTACGCGGCGAAACCGGGCATGCCGAGCACCCCGAGCGCGGTGGAGATGGGCGCACTGGCCGGGTCGACCCTGCGCAGGGGACGACTGTCCTGCACGGCGTGGGTCTGCCAGCCGGAGTGCGCGAGGACGATGTCCCCGGGGCTGAAGGACGGTGACGCCGACTCGAGAACCTCGCAGACGGTCCCGCCTTCCATCACCTCGCCGACCTCCACCGGCTTAGCGTAGGAACGCGACGCGTCCATCCGGCCCCGCATGTACGGGTCCAGCGAGAGGTAGATCGTCCTCAGCAGCACCTGGCCGTCGCCGACGGCCGGGAGCTCGCGCGTCTCGAGGCGAAGGTTCGCGCGGACGGGCTCACCGACGGGTCGGGAGGCGAGGACGACGGCTCGGGACTGGGTCACCCGGGCACCATAACTGGAGGTTGCCCCCACTGCATAGCTAGGGATACGGTGCCCGAGGCACTTGAATGATTTTCTACAGCCAGGGCAAGGTCCTCGCTCGACGTCGAGGGCCCGGCCGCCGGGCGACCCGTCGCCCCCGCCGCCGGTCGACCGTCGGAGGCGAGCCTCAAGAGATCAGCTACAGGAGGATTGATCACCGTGGGCACCATCACGATCACCGGCGAGCATGTGAGCCTCGAGGCGCTTCGTCCCGTATTCCGGGGTCCTGTCCGGGTGGCGCTCGCCCCGCAGGCGGTGCAGAACCTCCGACGCGCACACCAGGTGATCCTGGACGCGATCGGTCGAGGAGATGTGGTCTACGGGGTGAACACCGGCTTCGGGAAGCTGGCGGACCGGCGGATCTCGCCCTCGGACCTCGTGGAGCTGCAACGCCGGTCGGTGCTGTCCCACATGGTCGGGGTGGGTGACCCGCTTCCCGACGAGACGGTCCGCGCCATCATGGTCATCAAGCTCATCGGCCTTGCGCGCGGGCACTCCGGGATCCGCGTCGAGACCGCCGAGATGCTCGTGAACATGATCAACGCGGACGTACTGCCGGTCATCCCCACGCAGGGCTCCGTCGGCGCCTCAGGAGACCTGGCTCCGCTGGCGCACCTCGCCGGCGCGCTGATGGGCGAGGGCCGCGTACGCATCAACGGCGTCACCCACAACGCTGTGGAGGGGCTCGCGAAGGCCGGACTCGCCCCCGTGGAACTGGGCCCCAAGGAGGCGGTGGCGCTCCTGAACGGCGTCCAGGCATCCACCGCCATCGCCCTGCGCGGACTCTTCGGCGCCGAGGCCGTGTTCAACGCCGGCCTGGCCGCAGGTGCGCTGACGCTGGAGGCGACGGCGGGCCGACAGGTCGTCCTCGACGACCGCATCCAGCAGATCCGCGGGCACGCCGGCCAGATCCGGGTCGCGGGCCTCCTGCGCCGCCTGGTCGCCGACAGTTCGGTCCTCGACGTGGAGTTCGAGGGACGCCGCCTCCAGGACCCCTACTGCCTGCGCTGCCAGCCGCAGGTGATGGGTGCGGCGCTGGATCTTCTGACGTTCGCCGCGCACACCATCCAGCAGGAAGTCAACGCGGTCTCCGACAACCCACTGATGTTCCCCGACGACGATGTCATCCTGTCGGGCGGGAACTTCCACGGTCAGCCCATCGCCTACGCGGCGGACATCATCGCGCTCGCGGTCTGCGAGATCGGCTCGATCTCCGAACGCCGCCAGGCAATGCTCATGGACGCCTCCATGAGCGGATTGGCCCCGTTCCTGGTCGGCAACGCGGGTCTGAACTCGGGGTTCATCATGGCTCAGGTCACCAGCGCCGCGCTCGTCGCGGAGAACCGCGCCAAGGCGACCCCGAACAGCGTCGACAGCATTCCGACCTCGGCCGGCCAGGAAGACCACGTCAGCATGGCGACCCATGCCTCCGTACGCCTCGGCCCCATGGTCCGCAACGCGGCGTACATCGTCGCGATCGAGCTGTTGTGCGCCGCCCAGGGCCTGGACCTGCGCAACGGCGGGGCTGCGGCACCGGCGAACCGCCCCACCTACGACCTTGTCCGCACCAAAGCCGAGTTCCTCCAGGACGACCGCATCATGGCAGGGGAGATGGAGGCCGTGGCTGCGGAGGTCCTGGACGGGGTGTTCCTCGAGATCGTCGGTGGTCCGCTGGAGGGGATCGTCTGACCCGCGGTTCTCCGCCGCCGGTCGGCTCCGATTCGCTGCGGATCGCCGCCCGCTGCCGAAACTGCGCGCCGAATCGCGTCGCGTGTCCCGTTCTTCCGCTGCCCGGTGAACCGGCCGATGCGCCATTCGGTGGCGCGAGATGATTGCGCGACATCCGCCCCGGAGAGTACGACCGCAGCCATCTGGAAGATCACACCGATTCCCCACGTGCGCGGCTACCATCCCTATGGGGATCACCTGTCGGAATCAACGGGACCACACCGGTCGGACAAGCTCGCCGGACAGACTTCGTGCGCATCGTGCCCACCGCGCCCGGGTTGACACGAACCGCGCGTCAGGGCGGAGACAGTAGCAGTTTACCCGACACATCTCACCCGTCACAGATGGCACCTGACCGGTCACCCGGCGGGCTTCCGGAAGGGCGGCCCGGAGACGGTTGTGTTACACCTGCGTTCCATTCCCAGATTGCATACACGAGGGGGTTGCCGTGCTGCATGGAAGGGGATACCGTTCCGCCAGTGCTGAATGATTTCTTTCACACTTAGCCTCCAGCCCCCAGGAGCCAACGATGTCGAGAAGCCGTGCAGTGACCGCCGCCCTCTCCCTGCTTGCCGCCACCGCGCTCCTCCTGAGCGGTTGCGGGGCGGAGGAGGCCACGTCGAAGGACAGCACTCTGCTCGTCCCGGAACTGAATGAACTCCTGCCGCAGAAGGTGCGCGACTCGGGCACCTTCACAGTCGGCACCGATCCGCAGTACCCGCCGTGCGACTTCACCAACGATTCCGGAAAGATCGACGGCTTCAACCATGACATCCTGATGGCGATGGCGCCGCGCCTCGGCGTCGAGATCCGCCAGGAGGCGATCTCCTTCGACGGCCTGCTTCCCGGGGTGCAGAGCGGTCGGTTTGATGCGGCGATGGAGTGCATCACCGACAACGTGGAGCGGCAGAAGACGGTGCAGTTCGTCGACTACGCCTACGCCACCAAGAGCGTCATCACGACCTCCGAGAGCAAGCAGAACATCACGAGCAACCCGCTGACCACCTGCGGGCTGAAGGCAGGCGTCCAGACAGGAACCGAGTTCGTCCAGGACGCCGAGCTGTTCTCGAAGAACTGTGAGTCCGAGGGCAAGGGCGCGCTGCAGATCACCAACTTCCCGACCGCCGGCGACCAGAACACCGCACTGCAGTCCGGCCGGATCGACTTCGCCTTCACCAACACGGCGACCGGGGTGTGGCAGGCAAAGGCCAGCGACGGCCAATTCAAGATCATCCCGAGCCCGCTCCTGTCGCGTACCTACGTCGGCATCGTGGTGGGCCTTGAAGCCGACAACACCGCCAAGGCCCTGCTCGGCGCGCTCGAGGCAATCGTCAAGGACGGCACCTACGACAAGATCATGTCGGAGTGGGAGCTCAAGGACATCGCATTGGACAAGCCCGGCATCAACCTGGCCACGGAGCGCCCCCTCGAGGTGCCGAAGACCTGCGGGTCGTGCGGCGTCTGACCTGGCCACGCGCCGACATCAGCGTCGCCCCGAGCCTCTCGACGAGCTTTTGATGCCTCGTCGTGGAATCGCGGAACGCAGGGTCTGGTGCGGCGCGGACATCCACGCCGCACCAGGGCCTGCGGTCGAACTGACTCGAGTGCGAACCCTGACGTCCACGCTGACCGCTTGTCGCGAGCACACGAGGAGCATCGGCCTCGGAAATCAACCAGGCCTCTCGGATCATCGCCAGCGAGAAACAGGAGAAGGTGCAACGTGACACCACCGGCAGCCGATGCCGTAGTGCGAGATCCTTTCGCGAAGCCCCGGCCACGCAGACATCCAAGCTACTGGATCAGCGGCCTCGTGGCGATTGCGATCCTGGGCTTCCTCCTCTACGGACTCGTGACCAACGAGAACCTGGAATGGGATGTCGTAGGCGCCTACCTCTTCGCCGATCCCATCCTGGAGGGCTTGTGGATGACGATCAAGCTCTCGTTGGCCGCCCAGTTCATCGCGGTGCTGATCGGTTGCATGCTCGCCCTTCTCGGTGAGTCCCGGAATCCCGTCTTCCGCACCTTCGTCAAGGCGTACGTCGGATTGTTCCGAGGTCTGCCACTCCTTGTTCTCCTACTGATCTGCTTCAACGCGGCACTCTTCGTCCCGCGGATCGGGATCGGCGGAGCCAGTTGGGAGACGAACACCCTCATCACCGGTTTCACCGCCGCCGTGATCGGCCTCTCCCTGCATGAGGGCGCCTTCATGGTCGAGATCATCCGAGCGGGCTTTCTGTCGGTGCATCCCGGTCAGCGGGAGGCGGCCCAGGTCCTGGGAATGAAGCGCAGCCTCGCTATGCGGACCATCGTCATCCCGCAGTCGATCAGGGTCATCATTCCGCCGACAGGCAACCAGTTCATCAGCCTCCTCAAGGCGAGCTCGCTCGTCGCAGTCATCGGCGGAGGCGACCTCCTCACCCGCGCCCAGCAGATCTACGGCTCCAACTTCAAGGTCATCCCGCTCCTCGTGGTGGTCAGCTTCTGGTACCTGACCATCGTGATGCTGGCGACCCTGGGTCAGCACTTCCTCGAGAAGAAGTACTCCCTGTCCGCAGGACCACAGAGGAAGTTCCTCAAATCTCGAGTCGAGGAGGCGGCGAAGTGAACCAGCAGCCACTTGTGACCATCCGGGACGTGCGGAAGCGTTTCGGCGAGGTAGAGGTGCTCAAAGGCATCGACCTCGACGTCATGCACGGAGAGGTGTTGTGTCTGATCGGACCGTCGGGTTCGGGAAAGAGTACGCTGCTTCGTTGCGTGAACGTCCTTGAGCAGATCGATGCCGGCTACATCCGGGTAGAGAGCGAATTCGCGGGCGCGACGGTCAGGAACGGCGAGCTCCACGAGCCCAGCGAGGCCGAGATCGCAAGGTACCGCCAGCGCATCGGCATGGTCTTCCAGCACTTCAACCTCTTCTCCCACCTGACCGCCCTCGAGAACGTGACCATCGGGCTCACCAAGGTCCGGGGATTCCCCAAAAGCGAGGCGGTCGCCCGCGCGCGGGCGAACCTGTCCGAGGTCGGACTGGAGCACCTGCAGCACTCGTACCCGCGTCATCTCTCCGGTGGGCAGCAGCAACGTGTCGCCATCGCCCGCGCGCTGGCCATGGAGCCGAAGCTCATGCTGTTCGACGAGCCGACGAGCGCCCTGGATCCCGAGCTCGTCGGGGAGGTGCTGTCGGTGATGCGTCGGGTGGCCGAACGCGGGATGACCATGATCGTGGTGACCCACGAGATGCGGTTCGCGCGGGACGTCGCCGATCGGGTGGCCTTCATGGACCAGGGACGGATCGCCGAGATCGGCGACGCCAAGAAGCTGATTGAT
The DNA here is from genome assembly GCF_044548625.1 of Micromonospora sp. NPDC051925. NCBI lineage: Bacteria > Bacillati > Actinomycetota > Actinomycetes > Micromonosporales > Micromonosporaceae > Micromonospora > Micromonospora sp. NPDC051925. Next base: position 13,664 of record NZ_JBIUCH010000016.1, read on the forward strand.
TCACCGACGTCCGACCGCACGAAGTACTTCCTGAACCACGTGAAGTGAGAGTCGCCATGGTCAAGCTTCAGATCGCGGTCAACGAGCCACGCGGCGCAACGGATGCTCCGTGCCTGGTCCTCGGCCACTCCATGGGTACGTCATCCGACCTCTGGGCCGACGCGGTCCCATTGCTCGCACCGCACTTCCGTGTCATCATCTGGGACCTTCCCGGGCACGGCGCATCGCCCGTCGCCGACGGCGGGTTCACGATCAGCGACCTGTCCGACGCGGTGGTCGATCAGCTCGAGGCACGGGGGGTCTCCACGTTCTCGTACGCGGGCGTCTCCATCGGTGGCACCGTGGGGATGGACCTGGCCCTGCGTCATGCCGAGAGGATCGACGGAGTAGCGGTCATCTCCGCCGGGGCCAACGTCGACGCGCCAGCGGACTGGGCTGAACGCGCCACCCTGGTGCGCTCGCAGGGGACTGAGGCGCTGGCGGCGGGATCGTTGCAGCGCTGGTTCGCGCCGGCGACCCGGGAGCACCACGGCGAGCGAGCGGCAGCGATGGTCGAGGCACTTCGTCGCGTCGACGACCGGAGCTACTCGTGGGCGTGCGAGGCGCTGGCCGCCTATGACGTCTCCGCCGACCTGCCACGGATCGACGGTCGCGTTCTCGCGTTGTGGGGCGAGCACGACCAGCTCGCCCCCGAACGCAAGTCGGCAGAACTCGCCCGAGGGGTTCCGCGCGGCGCTGTCCAGTGTGTTCCTGGCGCGGCGCATGCCGCACCCCTCGAGCAGCCCGCGATCGTCTCGGGCCTGCTGGTCGACTTCTTCCGTGATCTGTGAGCGCTTCCCGCGGGTGACGCCACGTTCGACGGCGGCGGACCGTACCGCTCTGCCACCCGGGCCGGTGCGGTCAGGTCGTGGCGCCGAAGGGGGCAAGATGTAGCACTCGCCTGTTGCAGGACCCGAGATGCCACTGAGGACCTTCGTCCTCCGATAGAAACGACGTTGACAGAACTCATGCCCAGTACAGCCTTCCATGACCACATCGCTATCGGCCGGCGGCGACCAGTGACGCGCGTCGACGCAAGGAGCGTGCGCCGTGTCGGTTCGTGACAGATTGGCCGAGATCAGCACGATCGGCCGGGACGACAGCCGCGGCGGCTATTCGCGCCACCTGCTGGACCCGGCGGAGGTGGCGCTGCGCGGCTGGTTCAGAAACTCAGCAGAGGCGCTGGGTCTTCCCGTCGAGGTGGACGGGAACGGGAACCTGTGGGCATGGTGGGGTGAGTCCCGGAGCGGAGCCGTCGCGACCGGCAGTCACCTGGACTCCGTCCCTGGTGGAGGCGCGTTCGACGGACCTCTCGGTGTGGTGAGCGCACTCGAGGCGGTCGCGATCCTCAAGGCTGAAGGCTGGTCTCCCACCCGACCGGTCGCCGTGTGCGCGTTCGCGGAGGAAGAAGGCTCCCGCTTCGGCATGCCGTGCCTGGGCTCTCGCCTGATGGTCGGTGAGATCACGCCGCAGGACGCACTCGCCCGGGTCGACCGCAGTGGTGTCACCCTCGACAAGGCGTGGCGGGAGGCGGGCCTGGAGGTCTCCGCCATCGGCCCGGACCCCGACCGACTCGCTGGCCTCGACATGTTCCTCGAGCTTCACGTCGAGCAGGGCCTCGACCTGGAGGAGCGCGGTCTCCCCCTCGCGGTCGGCTCGGCGATCATGGCCCACGGCAGGTGGCGGCTCTCGATCCTCGGGGAGGGCAACCATGCCGGGACCACGCCGATGCGGGGACGCCGCGACCCGGTGGTCGCCGCCTCGTCGGCCGCTCTCGCAGTCCGTGAGATCGCGCTGGAGCGACCGGCCGCTCGGGGCACCGTCGGCCGCATATCGGTCACCCCGAACGGCACGAACGTCATCGCCTCGCGGGTGGACGCCTGGCTCGACATCCGGGCTCATTCGGACTCGGAGGTGCGCTCGCAGCTGGACGCCACGGTAGCGCTCATCGAGGAACGGATCGCGGCCGAGGGCTGTGTTCTTCAGGTCCACGAGGAGTCGTTCTCGCCGTTGGTCCTCTTCGACGAGACGCTCACGGCGAGGATCGCCGGTCTTCTCGGCGGCGTGCCGGCGATACCGACAGGCGCCGGCCACGACGCGGGTGTCCTCTCCGCCTACGTCCCCACCGCGATGATCTTCGTCCGGAATCCGACCGGCGTCTCGCACGCCCCGCAGGAGACCGCCCGTGCGGAGGACTGCGAGGCCGGAGCGCGTGCGCTCGCCAACGTTCTCCGGGACCTCGCCGGCGAGGCCCCCGGATGAACAGCGAACGGCAGCGCTTCCACTGCGAGGTCGCGCTCGTCGAGGGACGCCTGGTCGAGCGGGTGCGGGTCGAGGCGGTGGACGGCGTGGTCGTCGGACTCGTCGCAGGCGTGTCGCCGCAGCCCGACGACGTCACGCTCGGAACGGTCGTGCCGGGATTCGCAAACGCCCACTCCCATGCGTTTCATCGGGAGTTGCGCGGTCGTACGCACGCCGACGGAGGTGACTTCTGGCAGTGGCGGCACCGGATGTACGACGTCGCCAACCGCCTGACGCCGGACAGCTACCACGTCCTCGCGGAACGGGTCTTCGCGGAGATGCGCGACGCGGGCTACACGGCGGTCGGTGAGTTCCACTACCTGCACCACCAGCCTGACGGAACGCCGTACGGCGGTCACGAGATGGAACTGGCGCTGGCGGCGGCGGCGACCTCCGCCGGCGTCCGGCTGGCACTTCTGGACACCTGCTACCTGTCGGGGGGCGTCAACGAGCCGCTCGGCACGCAGCAGCGGCGGTTCGGCGACGGGGACGCCCATCGCTGGTTGGACCGCTGGCACCGGCTGCGCGACGCGCTTTCCGGACAGGGTGACGACCTCGTCACCCTGGGGGCCGCCATCCACTCGGTCCGGGCCGTCTCGCGGTCCGACCTCACCGTGATCGCCGACGGCCTCCCCCCGGACGTGCCGCTGCACGCCCACGTGTCCGAGCAGCCCGCGGAGAACCAGGCGTGCCTCGATGCCCACGGCCTGACCCCGGTCGGGCTGCTCGCGGATCACGGACTGGTGTCGTCGCGGTTCTCCGCAGTGCACGCGACGCACCTGACCACCGGCGACATCGGCCTGCTCGGGAACGCCGGCGCGACGATCGTGATGTGTCCCACGACCGAAGCCGATCTCGGCGACGGGATCGGCCCTGCCCCCGAACTCCGGGACGCGGGGGCACGCCTCGCCATCGGTTCGGACCAGCACGTGGTGATCGATCCGTTGGAGGAGCTCAGCCGGCTGGAGTTCGACCAGCGCCTGCGGCTGCGACGGCGCGGGATCTTCGCACCGGACACGCTCTGGGCGGCGGGCACCGTCGGCGGGTACGAATCCCTCGGCCTGTCGCGGCATCCTGGTTCTCCCCCGGGACTGCGCGTGGGCGAACACTGGGACGCGGTCGAGATCCAGACGACGTCGGCGAGAGTCCGAGGTGTCGACCCGTGGCAGTTGCCACTCGCGGCACGTGCCTGTGACGTGCGGGCGACCATCGTCGGCGGTCGACTGACACGTCCCGTCCGCTGAGCCTGCCCTGGCTGACCACCGTGGACGGCGAGCCGTCCCCGGTCTCAGGCTGAGGTCACCGGACCGCGAGCCACCGCCGAACCCCCAGCCCGTCGAGGGCGGACGCCGGTCGCCAGACGTCGAACCTGCTGGTCCTACGGCCAGCGGTGAGGGCGATCACCACGGCGGCCGTCGGGAACTCCAGCCCTGGATACCGGCAGGGCAGCAGTTCAGCGGGGTCGGAGTCGCCGGCGTCGACCATGAGGTTGACGGCACGGCACGGCGTCGCCAGCCGGAGCAGCACCGTCTCGGAGTCACCGGCGAACGAGAACGGCGTGGCAGCGGCGACGCGGTGGATCTCACCGTCCACCCGCAGCTCGACCGAGCTGTCGATCGGAACGAAGGTGCGGGTGATCCCCGGCAGCCGTGAGAACGGGCCCGGCCCGGTCAGGTCGGCGATGCTCAGTCGCCAGGGCGGCCGGTCGGGGGCCAGCCCCTGGCTCTCGTGACAGGACACCACCTCGCGGGTGACACCCGCACCCGTCGCCCAGGGAACCGGCCGGAGCTGGCGGAACCGGCGCAGCGGGGCCGGCACCTCGCCGTCGCCGGAAGGCCCGCCCGCCGGGGTGTCTGCGCTCCCCCGACCGAGATCCCCGCGTACGCGACCGGCTCCGTGGCGGGCCGTCGAGCGCCGCGTCACCCATCCGTCCTGGGCACGGCGTGTTCCTGCGGCGCGGCGTCACTCTCGAGCTCCCCCAGGATCGTCAGGAGAAGGGTCGCCGTCGCCCCGGGGTCGCTGATGTTGGGCGAGTGCTTCGCATCGATCTCGTAGACCCTGCAGTTGGCGGCGTGCGCGGCGATCCTGTGCGCCCAGTCCGGCTCGACAAGATCGTCCTGGCGTCCGCTCACCAGCGCCAGCGGCGTCCGGACCGTCCGGAGGCTCTGCGGGTAGTCGTCGGGGGACCTCGGCGCGACCTCGAACGGGGTGGCGAGCCCGGCGGCAGCGACGGCGCGGTAGTGACCTGGGTTGCGCGCGTCACGTAGCCGAAGCTCGACGTGGTCGTCGATCGCCGGGAACTGACCGGTGAGCAGGCCGACGATCCGCAGCATGTCCGTACGGGAGCCGTCGAAGTGCGACAGCGCGGCCAACGCCTCCTTGGTGCGGTACGGGCCACCCGTTCCCGCGATCGACACGGCCGCGCTCATCCGCCACGAGAACCAGGGCAGGGTCGCCGCCCGCAGGGCCATCGCGCCGCCGAAGGAGTTCCCGACGAGATGGGCGGGGCGGTCCTGCAGCCCGAGCGCGTCGAGCAGCGCCGCTACCTGGCGGAGTCGGAACTCGTACGGTGCGACGTCGAGCTGCACCAGCTTGCTGGAGGCCCCGTAGCCGTAGAGGTCCGGTGCGAGCACCCGGTAGCGCTCCGCCAGGGTGGGGATCACGTTGCTCCAGCTGGCCTCGGCCGATCCACCCCATGCCCCGTCGTGCAGCAGCACCAGTGGGGGCGCGGACGGGGAACCCGCCGACAGGAAGCTCGTCACGAGCCCGCCGATGCTGGTCTGGTCTCGTGTGATTGCCGACATCTCGGTGTCTCCTGCCGAACGGCGCATGCTGCCAAGGGTCATCAGGGATCGATCCGGCGGTCTAGTCGAGGAACTCGTGGTCGGACTCGACGACCGACTCGGTGATCTCCCAGTACTCCACGTTGGTGTACGGCCAGATCTGGGACACCCGTCCATGCCGGTTCTGGTACCAGGTGTTCACATACGGCTGGCCCCATGCCATCCGCCGGTTGCCCTGGTCGACCCACTCGACGAAACGGTCGAGCGCTTCCCCGCGTACGTCGATCGCGCTCACGCCCCGGCGGAGAACCTCGTGAATCGCCTTGAGTGCGTACTCGACCGCACGCTCCAGCATGAAGTGCAGGCTGCCCGCGACCACGCCACCCACGTTGGGGCCGTAGATCAGGAAGAAGTTGGGGAACCCGGGGACCATGACGCCGTTGTGGGCGCGTGCGTCGCCGTCCCAGAACTCGTGGATCTCCAGTCCGTTCCGTCCCAGGACTTCGACCTCGTCGAGATAGTCCGACGGCTTGAAGCCCGTCGCGTACACGATGACGTCCACCTCGTGCAGGAGTCCGTCGTTGTCGACGATCCCGTCCTCGGTGAACCGCTCGATCCCGGAGGTCACGAGCGTCGTCTTCTCGTCGAGCAGCGCGGCGGCCCACACCTCGTTGTCCCGCAGCATGCGTTTCGCACCGGGCGGGTACGTGGGGACGACGTGCCGGAGGACCTCCGGGGCGTCCTGGAACTGGGCTTCGAGTCGGGCGACGAGGTACTGCCTCAGCTCGTGGTTCTTGGCGGAGACGCTGAACGGCGCACCGGGCCAGTCCGCTTCCGCGGTGACGGTGTGGGTCCGACCGGGGATGCCCGTGAGCACCACCCAGAGGCGGTACCACTGCGCATAGTGCGGAACCTTCCGCACGAGCCAGTTGAACGCGTCCGTCATCGGGTGGTGGTAGTTCGGTGCGGGCAGCATCCACGGCGCGCTGCGTTGGAAGACGGTGAGGGCGGCCACGTCCCCGACGATGGCGGGCACGATCTGGTACGCGCTCGCGCCGGTGCCGATGACGGCGACCCGCTTGCCCGTCAGGTCGACGTCGTGATTCCACTCCTGCGAGTGCATCGTCGTTCCGCGGAACAGGTTCCGGCCTTCGAACTCCGGGATGTTCGGCCTGTCGAGCTGGCCCACCGCGCCGACCACGGCGGCGAACCGGCGTACCTGCTCGCTGCCGTTCGGCCCGCGGGTGGTCGCCTCCCAGAACCTGCCGTCGTCGTCCCAGCGCAGCCGGAGGAGTCGGGTCGAGAACTCGATCCGGTCGGTGATGCCGGCGCGATCGGCCACGTCGCGGAGGTAGTCGAGGATCTCTCCGCCCTGCGCGAACTGGTGCGGCCAATCCCCACGCTGCGCGAACGAGTAGGAGTACCCGAAAGTGGGAGTATCGAGGCGAACCCCCGGATAGGTGTTCTTCGCCCAGGTACCTCCCACGGAGGTACCGGCCTCGATCAGGGTGAACGGCACCTCCGCCTGGGCGAATCGGTGCGCGGCGGCGATCCCCGCGACACCCGCGCCGATGATGAGGGTGGGGAACTCCCGCCCCTTCGCGACGTCCCCGAACGTCCAGGACGGCCGACCGCCCTTGTCGGCGGCGAGGTCGAGTTCGTGGGTCAGCATCCGATGCCACTCGTCTCGACCGCCGCTGAGGTAGTCGAGGATCTCCCGAACCGTCTCGTCCGGGAGCACGTCGACCGTGACGATCCCCTTCTCGCGCAGGACGGTCAGCGCAGAGAGGGCGACGGCAACGGCCTTCTCCCGCTGATCGTCCGACATCCCCCCGTGCGGGTGCGGCTGCGTGTCCATCGGCGTCAGCGGCGGTCGGAGGTCCGGGTGCAGGATCGACGTGTCGCCGAGGGCTGCCGCCAGCGCAGCGAGCAGGACGGGCAGTTCCGAGTCTGCGGACACCTGCCTGAGGAACACGTCGTCCTCGACGATCGCTTCGGACTGCGCGACCGGGTAGAGGTCGTCGAACCGGTGGAACTCGTCAGCATCAGGTTCGGGAGTCGGTGTCATTCGGGTTGCTACCCCCCTCGTCTGTGGGTCTGGCGAGCGGACGTCGGTGCGGCTGCACAGTGTCGGAGCTGGCCATATCCCGCTCGAATAATACTATGCCGAAGGAGCCATCTCGCATAGAGTTGTGCCGGACCGGGGTGAACGGCCGGCCGCGACGTCGGCGGCACCGCGGCCGGGCGGTTCCGTCCCAACGAGAGCGAGGAAGATCAAGTGAGCGTTTCGGCTGAGGTCGTCAAGGCATGGCTGGAGGAGTTCGGGCGGGTCTGGCGCGAAGGCGACGTGGCGGGGGCGGCGGCCATCATGACCGAGGACGCCAGCTACCGGAACAGCCCCTTGCTGGAGCAGCCCTTCGTCGGTCACGACGCCATCGCCGGGTTCTGGGAGGCCGCGCTCGTCGGCGTCTCCGACGTCGACTTCCGCTACGGGACGCCGGTGATCGAGGGAGACCGGGTGGGTGTCGAATGGTGGGCCATCCTCCGCTCGGGCGGGGAGGAGTACACCCTCGCGGGCAACTTCCTGCTGACCTTCGCCGGGGACCGGGTTGCCGACCTGCGCGAGTCGTTCGTCAAGCAGAAGGGTGCTCTTCAGCCTCACGCCGGTTGGGGCCTCTGAGTCCCCGCCGTCGACGATCGCCGAGCGCCGCGTTGATCCAGACTGTGAGGGAACATGGGAACCGAGGTAGAGAACCGCGCTGACGTGCTGATCATCGGGGCCGGGGTGATCGGTGCCAGTGCCGCCTTCGCGCTGGCGAAGGCGGGCCACGACGTGCTCGTGGTCGATCGCAACAGCGGGGTCGGAGACGGTTCGACCGGGTCGTCGGCAGGCATCATCCGCGTCCACGCGAGCGACGCGCAGAGCTCGGCGCTCGCTGCCGACGCCCTGGCGGTGTGGAACAACTGGCGGGACTTCCTCGGTGCCGACGGCAGCGAGGAGGTCACCCGCTTCGTACGGTGTGGCTCGCTGATCCTCGACGCCGGGACCGGGTTCACCGACCGGGCCGCAGCGGCGATGAGAGCCGCCGAGGTCTCGTTCGAGGAGTGGTCGCTGGACGACATGACCAGCCACTTCCCGTACTTCGACTTCCACCGGTTCGGGCCACCCCGACCCGTGGACGACGACGAGTTCTGGTCGGAGCCGACAGAGTTGCTGCCCGGCGCTCTCTACACCGCGCAGTCGGGGTACGTCGGTGACCCGACCCTCGCGGCGGTCAATCTGATGCACGCGGCCCGGAGAGCGGGTGCCCGCTTGCGGCGATCGACCGCTGTCGCGCGGATCGATCTCGACGGTGGCCGCGTCACGGGGGCGACGCTGGCCGACGGGAGCAGGTTGCGGGCCGGGGCCGTTCTCGTCGCCGCCGGGCCGCACTCCGACGCCCTTGTCGGCGCGATCGGCGGAACCTCCGACTTCCGGATCCGCACCCGGCGGATCCGGGAGGAGCTGGTCCACGTGCCCGCGCCCGCCGAACTGAACCTCGCGCTTCAGGGCGTACACCTCGTGGACGGCGACCTCAACATCAACTTTCGTCCGGAGCTGGGCAACGCGTTCCTCGGCGGTAGTAACGGTGATCTCGCCGAGGAGCAGACAGTCATCGAGGACCCCGACGAGTTCAACCCCCTGGTGACGGCCGACGTCTGGGAACGCACCACGCTGCGGCTGGCCCGGCGCATCCCGGCGCTGGGCGTCCCCCGTGCCCGGTCCGGCGTCGTCGGGCTGTACGACGCGGCCGAGGACTGGCTGCCGATCTACGACCGGACCTGCTTCGACGGGCTGTTCGTCGCGATGGCGACCTCAGGCACCCAGTTCAAGACGGCGCCGATCGTGGGTGAGCTACTTCGTCATGTCGTGGAGACAGAGCTGGGCGGTCGCGACCACACCGCAGAACCGTTCATCGCCCCGACCAGTGGGCGCAGCTATTCGACCGCGCAGTTCTCCCGGTTGCGCGATCCGCGCAAGGGCCAGCTTCGGGGATGAGGGGCCGGTGAGATGCGGGACAACCAGAGGCACCGGGACGTGACCGCGCCACCGGAAGCCGTCGTCTTCGACGGCATCTCGGAGTTGACCACGAACGACGAGGCCAACGGCGGGCGGGTCCGCGATGCGGCGCTGGTCGTCGAAGGAGATCGGATCGTGTGGGTCGGGCCGTCCCGTGCGGCACCCCCGGCCGACCGGCGGGTGGACCTGGCCGGGCGGGCGGTGCTCCCGGGTTGGGTCGATTCCCACACCCATCTGGTCTTCGCCGGGGACCGGACCGCGGAGTTCGAGGCAAGGATGGCCGGCGAGCCGTACACGGCGGGCGGTATCAACGTGACGGTCCAGGCCACGCGGGCGGCGAGCGACACGGATCTCGAGGCGAATGTCGCGCGGCTCGTAGCGGAGGCACGCCGTGGCGGGACCACGACCATCGAGACGAAGACCGGGTACGGCCTGACGCTGGCCGACGAGGTACGGGCGGCCCGGCTGGCCGGTCGGCACGTGGACGCGGTGACGTTCCTCGGCGCACACGTCGTGCCTGCCGGCGCGGACCCGGACGAGTACGTCGCGCTCGTCGCCGGTCCGATGCTCGACGCCGTCGCTCCCTTCGTGACGGCGGTGGACGTCTTCTGCGAGGTCGGCGCCTTCGACGAGACGGCGACGCGCCGGATCCTCGACATGGCCGGTGCGCGGGGTCTGGCGTGTCGCCTACACGGCAACCAGCTCGGGCACGGGCCGGGGGCACAGCTTGCCGTCGAGTACGGCGCCCTCAGCGTGGATCACCTCGGCTTCCTGACCGACGACGACGTCACGGCCCTGGCCTCCTCCTGGGCGGACGGGAGGCGAGGCACGGTCGCGACGGTCCTTCCGGCCTGCGACCTCTCCACCCGGATGCCGCTCGCGCCTGCCCGGCGTCTCCTGGACGCCGGCGTGGTCGTCGCGATCGCCTCGAACTGCAACCCCGGGACGTCCTTCACCACCTCGATGGCGTTCTCCGTCGCCACCGCCGTGCTCCAGATGCGTCTCACCATCCAGGAGGCGGTCCGCGCGGCGACGCTGGGCGGGGCGATCGCGTTGGGAATGGACGAGGAGGGATGGCTCGATCCGAGGGGCGTGGCGCAGCCGGCCGTCGGGGTGGTCGGTCCGGGCCGCCGGGCGGACCTCCAGGTGCTGGACGCCCCCTCGGTCGCCCACCTCGCCTACCGTCCCGGGGTTCCGCTCACCAGCGCCGTGTGGCGGGCCGGCATCCGCCAGGTCTGACTTCCCGCCCGCCGAGACAGTTCTGCTCCCGCCTGCGGCCCGTCGCCGTCACGGGGACCACCAGCATTCACCCACCCCTCACCCTGACTGGTTTGGAGACATCATGAACTCATCCATCGTCGGCCGGACGGTCCTCATCACCGGCGCTGCGGAACGTGCGGGCCGCGTCTTCGCGCGCAGGTTCGCGGCGGCCGGGGCGGCCGTGGTGGTTAACCACTGGAAGCAGACGGCACTCGCCGACGAGACCGTCAAGCTCATCCGCTCCGAGGGCGGCGAGGCGATCGCCGTGGAGGCGGACGTGTCGAACACCGCGGACGCCCGCCGGCTCGTGGACCAGGCGGTGGCCTGGCGCGGCGATCTCTCCGTGCTGATCCACAACGCCAGCTCGCTGCGCTCGAAGGAGTTCGAAGAGGTGACCGAGGACGACTTCGACGCCTCGTTCGGGATCAACATCCGGGGACCGTTCTTCCTCAGCCAGGCCGCAGCGGCGGTCATGAAGAAGCAGGGGCGCGGCAGGATCATCGCGCTGGTGGGAAACTCGACCAACGAGGCATGGCCGAACCTGATTCCGCACGGCCTGTCCAAGACGGCCCTGATCAGGCTCATGGAGCAGCTCGCCGTCGCGCTGTCTCCCACGGTGCAGTGCAACGCGGTGGCACCGACCCAGTTCTTCCGCTCGGACGACGGCACCAATGACGCGCTGCGTCGCTACCGCGGTGAACCGCTCGTCGACGGCGACACCTACCGTGTCGGGACGCGGTACGAGTTCCGCAACGGTGATGCCGACGACGTCGCGGAGACGTTGCTCTTCCTCTCGACGTGCTCGTCCTACTTGAATGGCACGGTCATCCGTCTCGATGGCGGCAAGGCTCTCTACTAGCGACATCCCACCGTCCGTCACGGCCCGGGATCGCACCGGTCGTCCGCGGGCCACGGCAGGGGCCGGTGGCTCGCAGCCGCCCCGCGCTCCCTCGGCTTTCCGGGCAGGGTGGGCACGGTGAAATCGAGAGAGGGACGATACTCATGCTGATCGGCATCCCGAGCGAGTCGGAACAGGGTGCCCTGGTCGCGGCGACCGCCAGGACCGTGTCCCCACTGACCAAACTCGGCTACGACGTGATCGTCGAGTCGGGCGCCGGCGACCGTGCCGACCAGCCTGACAGCGCGTTCACCGACGCTGGTGTCCGGGTCGGCACGACGCAGGAGGTGTGGGCCGCCGACGTCGTCGTGAAGGTCAACGCCCCCACCCACGAGGAGATCAGCCGGCTCCGGCGGGGTGCCACGATCATCTCGATGATGGCGCCGGGCCGTAGCCCCGAACTGTTGGAGAAGCTGCAGGCGCAGGGCGTGACCGCGCTCGCCATGGACGCTGTGCCGCGGATCTCGCGCGCGCAGTCGATGGACGTGCTGTCCTCGATGGCGAACGTCGCGGGCTACCGCGCCGTGGTCGAGGCCGCGCACGAGTTCGGCCGGATGTTCACCGGCCAGGTGACCGCGGCGGGCAAGATCCCGCCGGCCCGGGTGTTCGTGGTGGGTGCCGGTGTCGCGGGTCTGGCCGCGATCGGTGCCGCGTCGGCGATGGGTGCGGTCGTGCGCGCGTTCGACGTGCGTCCCGAGGTGGCCGAGCAGGTCGAGTCGGTGGGCGCGCAGTTCGTCGAGCTGGACAGGTCCGTGTTCGAGGCGGAGCGGTCATCCGACGGCTATGCCAGGGAGATGACCGCGGAGCAGCAGGCCGCGACCGCCGCGGTGTACGACGAGGAGGCGCGCGCCGCCGACATCGTCATCACCACCGCGCTGATCCCCGGACGTCCGGCGCCGAGCCTGCTCACCGCCGAGACCGTGGCCGGGATGCGGAACGGCTCCGTGATCGTCGACATGGCCGCGGCCAACGGTGGCAACGTGGCGGGCACCGTGGCGGATCAGAAGGTCGTCACCGGGAACGGCGTGACGATCCTGGGCTACACCGACCTCGCCGGCCGCCTGGCCGCGCAGACGTCGCAGTTGTACGGCACCAACATCGTCAACCTGCTCAAGCTGCTGACCCCCGAGAAGGACGGCAACCTGACGCTGGACTTCGACGACGTCGTCCAGCGCGGCATCACCGTCGTGAGGGAGGGCGAGTCCACCTGGCCGCCGCCGGCCGTACCGGTCAGGGCCGCCCCCGCCACCGCGACTCCCACGGTTGCCGCTGCGGCCACGGAGCAGAAGGCACCGCTGTCCGCAGCTGCGAAGGTCGGCCTGGTGCTGGGCGGCATCGCCCTGTTCTGGCTGGTCAACGCGACCGCGCCGGACCCGATCCCGCGACACTTCACCACGCTGATGCTCTCGGTCGTGATCGGTTACTACGTCATCGGCAAGGTGGCACACGCGCTGCACACGCCACTGATGTCGGTCACCAACGCGATCTCCGGTGTGGTCGTGGTCGGTGCGCTGATCCAGATCGCGTCGGAGGACACCACCGTACGGATCCTCTCCGCTGCGGCGACTCTGCTTGCCTCGATCAACATCTTCGGTGGCTTCGCGGTCACGCGGCGCATGCTCGGCATGTTCCAGAAGGGGCTGTGAGCAATGGACATCATCTCCACCACTGGCGCGGCGTACATCGTCGCCGCACTGTTGTTCATCCTCTCGCTGGCGGGCCTGTCGAAGCACGAGTCCGCCAGGAACGGCCTGACCTACGGGATCGTCGGCATGGCCGTGGCGCTCGTCGCCACCGTGGCCCTGGTCGTCGACGTCACCACCGACCTCGACGGCGGCACGGTGTCGATCTCGCTCATGCTGGCCTCGATCGCGGTCGGTGCCGTGATCGGCCTGTGGCGGGCCAAGATCGTCGAGATGACCGGAATGCCGGAACTCATCGCGCTGCTGCACAGTTTCGTCGGACTCGCCGCCGTCGCGATCGGCTGGAACGGCCACCTCACGGGCGCGCACTACGCTCTGGCGAGCCTCAACAACATCCACGAGGCCGAGGTATCGATCGGCATCTTCATCGGCGCGGTCACCTTCACCGGCTCGATCGTCGCCAACCTGAAGCTCTCGGGAAAGATGAAGTCCGCCCCGCTCATGCTGCCGGGCAAGAACGTCATCAACATCGGTTCGCTGGTCCTCTTCACGATCCTCACCATCGTCTACACCGCCACCTACGCCGACAGCGCCGGCCAGGATGCCGTCCTCGTCGTGTTGACGGTGCTCGCTCTGGCCCTGGGCTGGCACCTGGTCGCCTCCATCGGTGGCGGCGACATGCCGGTCGTGGTCTCGATGCTCAACAGCTACTCGGGTTGGGCCGCAGCCGCCTCGGGGTTCCTGCTCGGCAACGACCTGCTGATCGTGACCGGCGCGTTGGTCGGCTCATCCGGCGCCTACCTGTCCTACATCATGTGCAAGGCGATGAACCGTTCCTTCATCTCCGTCATCGCCGGTGGCTTCGGCGTCGCGGCCGGTCCCGGAGGTGAGAAAGACTACGGCGAGCACCGCGAGATCCAGGCCGACGCCGTCGCCGAACTGCTGGCCGGCGCGTCCTCGGTGGTCATCACCCCCGGCTACGGCATGGCGGTGGCACAGGCGCAGTACCCCGTCGCCGACCTGACCGCGAAGCTCCGGGCCAGGGGCGTCGACGTGCGGTTCGGCATCCACCCCGTGGCGGGTCGCCTGCCCGGCCACATGAACGTGCTGCTGGCCGAGGCCAAGGTGCCCTACGACATCGTGTTCGAGATGGACGAGATCAACGACGACTTCGACACCACCGACGTGGTTCTGGTCATCGGTGCCAACGACACGGTCAACCCGGCCGCGTCGGAGGACCCGTCCTCGCCGATCGCCGGCATGCCGGTGCTGAAGGTCTGGAACGCCCACGACGTGATCGTCTTCAAACGGTCGATGGCCACGGGCTACGCCGGCGTGCAGAACCCGCTGTTCTTCCGCGACAACAGCCAGATGCTCTTCGGCGACGCCAAGGAGCGGGTCGAGGACATCGTCCGAGCCCTGGACCGTGTTCCGGCGGTCGGCGGGGCGGCCAGCTATCGTCCGGCGCTGGCCTGACCATGTCGGGTGTCCGGGCCGAAGAGGTCTCAGCACACTGTGAGCCATACGTCGCGGCCCGGCCCGACGAACAACGTAGAAGGGATATCGAAGCGCGATGAACATCGTCGTACTGGTCAAGCAGGTGCCTGATTCGGGTGCGGACCGTAGCCTGCGTGGTGACGACCATACTGTCGATCGCGGTTCGGCGAGCAATGTGATCAATGAGATGGATGAGTACGCGATCGAGGAGGCGTTGAAGGTCAGGGAGGCGCATGGTGGTGAGGTCACGGTCCTGACGATGGGTCCGGATCGGGCGGTCGAGTCGGTCCGTAAGGCGCTGTCGATGGGTCCGGACGCTGCGGTGCACATCCTCGATGATGCTCTGCGCGGGTCCTGTGCGGTGGCTACCTCGAGGGTGCTTGCTGCTGCTTTGGGGCAGTTGGATGCTGATCTGGTGATCTGTGGTGCGGAGTCGACTGATGGTCGGGTGCAGGTGATGCCGCACATGATCGCCGAGCGGTGGGGGGTCGCGGCGTTGACGGGTGCGCGCAAGCTCACCGTCGACGGGGGGATGCTGACGGTGGAGCGGCAGACGGAGGAGGGTTACGAGGTGGTCACCGCGTCGATTCCGGCGGTGGTGTCGGTGTGGGACACGATCAATGAGCCGCGTTATCCGTCGTTCAAGGGGATCATGGCGGCGAAGAAGAAGCCGGTGCGGACGCTTTCCCTGGCTGATCTGGGTGTGGCGTCGGTTGAGGTGGGTGTGGAGGGTGCGACCAGTGTGGTGGTCGGGCATTCCAGGCGTCCGCCGCGTTCGGGTGGTGTGAAGGTCATCGATGAGGGGTCCGGCGGTGTGCGGTTGGTCGAGTTCCTCGCTACTGAGAAGTTCGTGTGAGGGGTGTGAACATGGCTGAGGTTCTTGTTGTCGTTGAAGCCACCCGGGAGTTCGGCGTTAAGAAGGTCACCCTGGAGATGCTCACCCTTGCCCGTGGGTTGGGTACCCCGAGTGCGGTGGTGCTCGGTGGTGTCGGTGCCGGCGGGGCGTTGAGCGCGAAGCTTGGTGAGTACGGGGCGGAGAAGGTCTACGCGGCGGAGAGTGAGGAGATCGACGGGTACCTGGTGGCTCCGAAGGCGGCTGTGCTGGCTGAGCTGGTCGGCCGGGTGCGGCCGGCGGCGGTGTTGTTGGCGTCGGTTCAGGAGGGTAAGGAGATCGCGGCCCGGTTGGCGGTCAGGCTGGACAACGGCGTCCTGACCGATGTGGTCGGCTTGGACGCTGATGGTATTGCCACGCAGGTCGTGTTCGCCGGGTCGACCGTCGTCAGGTCGAAGGTGACCAGGGGGTTGCCGTTGGTGACGGTGCGGCCGAACTCGGTGACCCCGGTTCCGGCGGCGGTCAGCCCGGTGGTGGAGCAGCTCATCGTGTCGGTGGGGGATGTCGACAAGTTGGCCCGGGTCGTGGAGCGGGTCGTCGAGCAGAAGGGTTCCCGTCCGGAGTTGACCGAGGCGTCGGTGGTGGTTTCGGGTGGTCGTGGTGTCGGCAACGCCGATAACTTCGCGTTGGTCGAGGAGTTGGCGGATCTGCTCGGTGGGGCGGTCGGGGCGTCGCGGGCGGCTGTCGATTCCGGTTACTATCCGCATCAGTTCCAGGTCGGGCAGACCGGCAGGACCGTGTCCCCGCAGCTGTACGTCGCGTTGGGTATCTCCGGGGCGATCCAGCACCGGGCCGGTATGCAGACCTCGAAGACGATCGTCGCGGTGAACAAGGACGACGAGGCCCCGATCTTCGAACTGGCCGACTACGGCGTGGTCGGCGACCTATTCAAGATCGTCCCCCAAGCCACCGAGGAGATCCGCAAACGCACATGAGGCGGGGGCACTGCCGCTGGCATGAGCCTGACGACCGCAGACTGCGGAACGCCCCGGGCAGCCACCCGGGGCGTTCCCGTACCCCTCGCCGGGTACGCGGCAGACCATCGAGTGCCGGATTTCGGTGATCTCTCTGGTCGGTGGAGCGGATCTGTTCGGCGGGAGCACCGCCATCGACGCCGGGCCGGATGCCGAGGTAGGGCAGACCGGCGGCAGACGTACCCGAGACGTTGACGAGATCGATGGACGTGGCTCAGGCTGGACGCCAGCCCGTCTCACGAAGCCCCGGGTGTCGACCGGTTCGGCGAAGGAGTGCGCATGCCACACATCACTCTCCACACCAACGAACCCGGGATTCGCGGTCTGTTCCGGTTCAGGCCGGAGACAGCGCTGCCGCTCAACGGGCTGGTCGAGGCGTTGCTGTGCGCCCCCGGCACGTTGACCCGTGGCGAACGCGAACTTATCGCGGCCTATGTGTCGGGGCTCAACGAGTGCCGGTACTGCTACTCCGCCCACGCGGCGTACGCGGCAGCGCAGCTTCCCGAGGGCATGGCCCTGGTCGAGCAGGTACATGACGATGTGGACGGCGCACCGCTGTCGGCCAAGATGCGTGCACTGCTCGACGTCGCCGGCGCGGTCCAACGCGGTGGCAAGGAGGTCACCGAGGATCTGGTGACCGCCGCCCGGACCGAGGGCGCCACCGATGTGGAGATCCATGACACGGTGCTGATCGCCGCCGCGTTCTGCATGTTCAACCGGTACGTCGACGGGTTGGCCACCGTGCTCCCGGACGACCCCGACTTCTACACCGACCGGGCGAAGCGGATCGCCGCCCACGGCTACCTCGGCGTACTCCAGCAGGAGGTCACCCCCCGGTGAGTAGCCCGGCGACCCGGGAACAGGCTCCGCCGGTCATCGCCCTGACGGCTGCCGTGGTGGCCACCTGACGGCCCTTCCCGGCTGGGCACCTGGTGGCGGTGTACGGGTTGGTTTCGCACCAGGCTGAAGCAGCTGTTGCAGAAGCGCCAGTCCGTCCGACACCGGTGGCAACGTCCATGCCTGCTGCCCATTTCCCGGCACCCGGCGTGAGATGTCGACGGCGGGGAATCCACGTGCCCCGTTCTCGCGCCACGCGGCAGGGCACAACGTGTTCGGCGAGCGGGACGTACGGGCGACCGGAGTGTCGGCGTTGACGCCGACGGGGTGACGTGGTGTGCTCGCAGCGTTGGCGCTAACGACATCCATAATCATTATCACCTGAGGAGGATCATGTCTCTCACCGTGCCGCCCACCCTGCTGGAAGCCGCCGAAGCGGGCCCCGTGACCGACCAGGACTTCATCGCCTGCGTACAGGATTCCCTGCCGTACGCCTGGCAGACCGTGAGCCGGGTCGTCGCCGACCTGGAGTCGTCCGGGTCGGACCGGGCCGACAACGTCGTGCCCCCGCCCGGCGAGGCGGAGCGCGGGCAGTTGCTGCGTGCACTGGCCAGCGACGCCATCCGAGGCAGCCTGGAGCGCCACTTCGGGGTGAAGCTGGCATTCCAGAACTGCCATCGGGTTGCCGCGTTCCGCCCGTCGGCGGTCGACTCGGAGCCCTACCGACGCTTCGTCTCCACCCGTGGCCAGCTCCTGAACCAGTCCCCCGAGCTGCGGAACTGCTGACGCGCATCTGATTCCGGTGGGCGGGTCGGCGTGCGGTCACACACCGCCCCGCCCGCCGGACACCAGGCCGCAGCACATGGAAACGCTTGTCGTCAACGCGCAGCGTCGCCGGTCAGCGGGCGCACTCCGCGCAGGTGCCGAAGATCTCGAAGGTGTGCCCGACCTCGGTGAAGCCGTGCTGGGCGGCGACCTGGTCGGCCCACCGCTCGACCGCCGGCCCGGCCACCTCCACCGTGCTGCCGCACTGCCGGCAGACCAGGTGGTGATGGTGCCGGCTCTGGCTGCACCGGCGGAACAACTGCTCGCCGCCGGGTAGCCGGGTGGAGTCGATCTCCCGGGCGTCGACGAGCAGTTGCAGGGTGCGGTAGACCGTGGTCAGCCCGACCCGGGCCTTGCGGGCCACCAGCATCTGGTGCAGTTGCTGCGCGGTGTGGAAACCGTCGACCTCGCGCAGCAACGCCAGCACCTCACCGCGCTGACGCGTGTTCCGGGTCACGTTCGGCATCGCCTGGGTCACCGTACCGCCGTCTCCGCTCGTCGCCTCGACCCCCGACCGGCGGCCGTCGCTGCTCCTCGCCTCCGTCGGTCCGGGCGGAGGCCGTACACCCATTATGCGGTGCGCATATGGGCACGCCACGGCCGCTGGCGGCGCGGGACCGACGGCCACCCGCCTCGGCGCGGGTCCACCCCGGCGGCACGGCGGGTCGATCCGGCGAGGGTGGATCGGGCGACAGCCGCGACCGGGGCGGGGGCCGCGTGCCGCGACCGGGCGATCATCCCTGGTACGCACGCCGCCGCACACCGACGGGTCGGATGGGCACCCGCGTTTCCGGCCCGGCAGCGCCGACCCACCGAAGAACCAGGATGGGCATCCGCCGTTTCCGGGCCGGCAGCGCCGACCCACCAGATCGAACCAGGATGTGTACTATCCTGATTATGCGGATGAGCGAGCAGGTCGAGTGGGGGCTGCACTGCTGCCTCACCCTCGCCTGGATCGGCGGCGAACACCCGATGCCCGCCGCCCGGCTCGCCGAGTGGTTCGAGCTGCCTCCGGCGTACCTCACCAAGTGCCTCCAGGCCCTGACCAGGGCCGGCATCCTCCAGTCGGTGCCCGGTGCGCGCGGTGGGTTCCGACTCGCCCGCCAACCGGCGGAGGTGACCGTGATGGACGTGGTGGTGGCGATCGACGGGGCCGACAACCCGTTCCGCTGCACCGAGATCCGCCAGCGTGGCGCAGGGGTCGACCCCTCCGCGCCGGAATTCCGCACGCCGTGTGCCATCAGCACCGTCATGCACCGTGCCGACCTGGCCTGGCGGCGCGAGTTGGCCGGTCACACCCTGGCCGACCTGCTCGAATCGGCTCCGCCGGAAGCGGCCGAACGCACCCGTCGCCGCTACGCGCTGCTGCGCGGCTGACGCCCCACCCGCACCCACCCCCGCGACTGCCGACCCACCGCCGCTGAACCACCGGCCGGCGGGTCCGGCCGGCGGGTCGGGCGTTCCCTGCCGCCCGGCCCGGCCTGTCCGCATCCGAACTCCCGTGCCCGGCGCGGTTCGCCGCACCACCGCACACTGCCCCGCACACCGGAGACCTCATGTCCCACCTGCACACCCGCACCGGCCCGGGGCCGGCCACCACGGCCCCGCCCAGCCGGGGCCTACGGTTCACGTTGATCCTCGCAGCCGGCACCTTCGCCGTCGGCACCGACGCGTTCGTGGTCGCCGGCCTGCTGCCCGACATGGCCGCCGCCCTGCGGGTCTCCACCGCCGCCGCCGGGCAGTCGGTGACGGTGTTCGCGATCTCGTACGCGATCCTCGCCCCGGTGCTGTCCACCCTGACCGCCCGGCTGCCGCGCCGTACCCTGCTCGTCGCCGCACTGCTGGTGCTCGCCGCCGGGAACCTGGTCTCGGCGGGTGCCGGCACGCTCCCGGTGCTGATCGTCGGCCGGGTCGTCGCCGCCGCCGGTGCCGCCGCGTACACCCCCAACGCGGGTGCCGTCGGCACCTCGCTGGTGCCGCCCGCGCTGCGGGGGCGGGCCCTGGCGGTGGTGATCGGCGGGCTGACCGTCGCCACCGCGCTCGGCGTCCCGCTCGGTGGGCTGACCGGCCGGTGGCTGGGCTGGCGGGCCGCGCTCACCGCGGTGGCCCTGCTGGCGCTCGCCGTCGCGGTGGCCGTCCGGCTGGCCATGCCCGCGCTGCCCGGCGGCCCGGCGGTGCCGTTGCGCACCCGGCTGACCACGCTGCGCCGCCCGGCCGTGCTCGCCGTGCTGCCGCTCACCGTGATCGGGATGACCGCCTGCTACACCGTGTACGCCTTCGCGGTGCCGACCCTCGGCGCGCTCGGCGTCAGCGCGTACCAGGTCAACCTGATGTTGCTGCTCTACGGGGTGGGTGCGATCGCCGGCAACCTCGCCTCCGGGTACGCCACCGACCGGTGGGGCGCGGTCCCGGTGCTGGTCGTCGGGTACGCCGCGCTGGCCGTCGCGCTGGGTGTGCTCGGCGCGCTCAGCACCGCCGGGTCCGCCCCGACACCTCTGGTCGGACTGCTGGTCTGCGCGTGGGGCGCGGCGAGCTGGTGCCAGACCCCGGCACAGCAGCACCGGTTGATCGCCGCCGCGCCGCAGCAGGCCCCGCTGGTGGTGTCGCTGAACTCGTCCGCCATCTACCTCGGCATCGGCCTGGGCACCACGGCCGGTGCGGCGGCGCTGACCGCCGGAGTGCCGGCCATGTACGCCCTCGGCACGGTCGGGGCCCTGGTCGCGCTGCTGGTGCTCCAGCTCGGACGGCGGATCATCCGCCGGGCCGAGGCGGTGGCACCGTGACCGCTGCACCCGGCCCGGCCGGAGCGGCACCGCAGGACCCGTGCCCCGCCCGGCCGGAGCGCCATGCAAGATCCATGACCCGCCCGGCCGGAGCGTCATGCAGGACCCGTGCCGCCTGCGGCAGACGGTCAGCGGCGCAGGCCCATCCCGGCGTAGCTGTGGGAGACCCGCTCCTGCGGCTCCCCGTCGGGACGCCACTCGGCCGACCGCACCAGTCCCGGATCGAGCAGGTCGTAGCCGTCGAAGAAGCGCAGGACGTCGGCGTACGTGCGGGGCACCAGCGGGGCGCTGCTGCGCTGGTAGACCGCCTGGCCCTGCTGGGCGGGCAGCGGCGGGGCGTCGTCCAGGGTGAGGTGGGAGAGGATCAGCGGGCTGCCGGGCACGGTCGCCTCCCGCAGCCGGGTGACGGCGGCGTACGGCTGCTCGGCGTCGGCGACGAAGTGCAGCACCGCCACCAGCAGCACGGCGACCGGCCGGTCGAAGTCGATCACGGCCCGCACGTCGGGGTGGGTCAGCAGCTCGTCCGGGTGGCGCAGGTCGCCCCGGACGACGGCGGTGCGGTGGTCGACCGGCAACAGCCGCCGGGCGTACGCGACGGCGACCTGGTCGTAGTCGACGTAGACCACTGTCGAGTCGGGGGTGACCCGGCGGACGATCTCGTGCACGTTGCCCTGGGTGGGCAGCCCGGCGCCGATGTCGAGGAACTGGCGTACCCCCAGCTCGGCGGCGTGCCGCACGGCCCGGCGCAGGAAGTGCCGGTTGGCCTGGGCGGAGATGCCGGTGTCCGGAAAGATCCGCAGGACCTGCTCGGCGGCGGCCCGGTCGGCGGCGAAGTTGTGGCACCCGCCGAGGAAGTAGTCGTACATCCGGGCCACGTTCGGCCCCTGCTCGGCGTCGATCGGCTCGGTCATCGGCCCTCCCTTCCGCTCGCGGTCGTCGGTGCGCAGGCACGGCCCACCGCCGCGCGGCGAGCACGTCGCGCCCTGATGTCTAGCACCCGGGGCGATGACCCGCTGACCCGCCGTGTCGGCGATCCGGCTGCGCCGAGCCGGTACGTCCCGGTATGACGGTGACACCGACTGTCGGCGAGGAGGCACCCGATGAACACTGCCCGGGAGACCGTGGAGGTGGACCCGGCCCTGTTCCGGGCCGTGTACGACTCACCCGCCTCGCTTCCGGGGCGGCACCGTTGGACCACCCCGGAGCACGACGTACGCCGGCTGGAGAAGCTGCTCGGGATGCCGGCGCAGAGCATCGGCGCACCGTTGTGGGTCAGCGGCGACGAGCCGGACTGCCCCAAGTGCGGACGCCGGGCCACCTGGCTGGACATCGTCGCGTCGGCCCTGAAGGGGGTGCACGACCCGACGATGATCGCCACGGTCATCCTCGGCGATCGCCGGTACGTCAACACCGAGGTCCCGGACGCGATCGCCGGGGTGCACTGCCTCGACTGCCACACCCCGATCACCGGGCTGCGCAGCTTCAAGTGCCACAACTGGGCGTACGCCTTCGAGGAGCTGGCGGCGGTGCGGGAGCGGATGCGGGGCGGGTCAGGCCCGACGGGCCGGCCGCCGGCCGGCGGGTGACGGTGGTTCCGGCCCCGGGTCGGGCACCGGCGGCATCGGCCGGGTCACCGCCGTCCCGCCGGTGACGGTGACCGGCTCCCCGGCGTGCCGCAGCTCGACCGCCGTCGCCGGGTCGGCGTCGGGCAGTTCGTAGCGGGCCTCGTCCCGGGTCAGGGTGACCCGCAGCCGGTGCCCGTGCCAGCGCAGGTGGAAGGCGAGCCGGTCGATCCGGGCCGGCAGTCGGGGGGTGAACGACAGCCCGCCGGTGTCGTCGCGCAGCCCGCCGAAGCCCTCCACCGCCGCCGTCCACGCCCCGGCCAGCACGGCCAGGTGCAGCCCGTCGCCGGTCTTGTCGCCGAGGTCGGCGAGGTCGTGCAGCGCCGCCTCGGCGAACAGGTCGTATGCCAGGTCCAGGTGGCCCAGCTCGGCGGCCAGCACGGCCTGGGAGCCGGCGGAGAGCGACGAGTCGCGGACGGTGCGGGCCTGGTAGTAGGCGAAGTTGCGGGCCTTGGCCTCGGCGGTGAACTCCCCCGGGCAGCGCTGCATGGCGAGCACCAGGTCGGCCTGCTTGACCACCTGCCTGCGGTACAACTCCAGATAGGGGAAGTGCAGCAGCAGCGGATAATCGTCGTCGGTCATCGCCGCGAAGTCCCACTCGGGCTGCTCGGTGAAGCCGGCCGCCTGCTGGTGCACCCCGCGCTTGCGGTCGTAGGGCAGGTGCACCGCGTCGGCGGCGGCCCGCCAGCGGGCGGTCTCCCCGGCGTCCACGCCCAGCGTGGCCGCCCGTGCCGGGTGCCGTTCGGCGGCGTCGGCGGCGCCGCGCAGGTTGCGCCGGACCATCAGGTTGGTGAAGACGTCGTCGTCGACCAGGGCGGCGTACTCGTCGGGGCCGGTGATGCCGGTGACGTGGAACGCGCCGGCGCAGCGCGCCCCGGGTCACCTCGGGCAGCAGGTACGTCAGGACCGGCAGCACGTAGCTCTCGGTGTCCCACAGCTCGCCCGGCGCGAGCCGACCCTCGACGGTCAACCGCGGGGGCCGCTGTGAACTCGCTGTGACGAAGGTCAGGGACAACCCTGCACTGTTGCACGATGTGGCCGGTCCAGGTGTTTTCTACGTTCCGGCGGAGACAAACACGGTATGAACTCTTGGTGAGGTGAGTCATGACCCAGACCGGCACGACAGATATTCCCGACATCAGCGTGGAGTGGTACCACGACGTCGTCGAGGTGGCCGACTCCGCCCCGGCCCCGGTGCAGTGGTTCGCGGTGCACTTCACCGAGGGGGTGGTCCTGCTGCTCGGCCTGCTGCTGGTGGCCGTCGCCGTGCCCCGGCTGCTCCGCGCCGACCCGTGGGGCCGGGCCCTCGCCCTGGTCGCTCCGGCCACCGTCGTCCTGGCGTACGGGTGCAGCGAGGCGCTCAAGTCGGTGGTGGACGAGGACCGGCCCTGCCGCAGGGCGGTCGCCATCCTGGCCGACCAGTGCCCGCCGACCGGCGACTGGTCCTTCCCGAGCAACCACGCCACCATCACCGGCGCGCTGGCCACCGCCATCCTGCTGCTGTCCCCCCGGTGGGGCCTGCTCGCCGCCCCACTGGCCCTGCTCGCCGCGTTCTCCCGGGTCTTCGTCGGGGTGCACTACCCGCACGACGTCCTCGCCGGCCTGCTCCTCGGCGTGGCGGTGACCCTGCTGGTCACCCCGCTGGTGGCCCGGCCCCTCGGTGAGGCGCTGCGCCGCCGCGCCACCCCGGCCGAACGCGAACCGGTCAGCACCGGCCCCCGCCCCCGCCACTGAGCATCCGACCCGGCCCTCACCCCCGGCCGGAAGCCGCAACGGCTCGCCGGGCGGCAGGCTCGGGCTGCGCAGGCTCGGGGTCAGGGCGACAGGAGCAGGGCGAGGCAGGTGCCGGCGACCAGGAACGGGCCGAAGGGCAGGTGGCTGGACCAGCCGACCCGGCGGCTCGCCAGTAGGGCCACGCTGACCAGCGCCGACAGCAGGAAGGTCAGCACCAGGCCGGTGGCCGCCACGCCCCAGCCCTGCCAGCCGAGCAGCGCCCCCACCCCGAGCGCCAGTTTGGCGTCGCCGAGGCCGAAGCCCCGCCGGCCGAACAGCAGCGTGGTGGTGGCGAAGGCCAGGCCCAGCGCCGACCCGACCGCCACCGCGCGCAGCCACGGCCCGGCCCCCGCCCCGGCGAGCGCGGCGATCCCGAGCAACGCCCAGGTGCCGGCGGCGGCGGGCCAGGTGAGCCGGTCCGGCAGCCGGTGCACCGCCAGGTCCACCAGGACCAGCGGGATCGCGCAGCCGAGCCACCAGGCCAGCGCGGCCCGCTCGGCCACCGCCCCGTCCACCAGCATGAGCACCGCCACCGCCACCACCAGCAGCGCCTCGACCGCGAACGGCGCCGCGCCGACCCGGGCCCGGCAGTCCGGGCAGCGGGCCGTCGGGCCGAGCGCCGGCAGTGGGCGGTCCAGCCCGATCGGAGCGCCGCAGCCGTCACACCCGGCCCGGTTCACCGATCCCGGGGGTACGGCGTACCGGGCGACCGCGAGCCGGAGCGCCGGTACGACGGGCAGCATCGCCGACAGCCGCCGAACGATGGACACGGAGGGTGACTGCCCGGCGGAGCGACCATAACGGTCCGATCTCGGAGAGGTGTCCGAAGTGGACACAGGTCGGACCGTCACCGCCCCGGACGGTTCCCGGCTGGTGGCCTCGACACCCGGGGAACGGATCGGGCGAGCCCGATCGACCCGTCCCATATCCTCGGGTGGGGCGGCCGGTTCGACGGCCGGGCCGATCCGATCGGCGATCCCCCGCCCACGATCGGCTGCCCCTGGTGGCACCTGCCGGCCCCCCTGCGCGTCGCCCACCTTCGGACACCCCCGATCATCACTCACAGTGTTCGGTCGAATTGCCTCTGTTGTATCGGCGCACGTCAGCCTATGCTCGCCCCTTGGGGACGACGCAACCCCGAGCAGCCGCGTCGGAGGCCACACAGGACAACACGCTCCACAATGTGCTTAAGATCCACAGAGGTAGCTGCGACAGCCCCCGGAACGGCAACCTCCGGGCCTACTGACGCACGCCACCCGGAGGCCGCTGGGACCGCAGCCGCCGGGTGGTACCGAGGAGGGGCACGGCAATGCGTACAGGGCCATCCCGCCGCTGGACCACCTGCCTGGTCATCGCCGCGATGGTCGGCGTCACCGCCGGCTGCGGCGACCCGCCGGAGACGAGCACCGCGCCCGCCCAACGGCCGGCGAGCGACACCCGGCAGCCGACCGAGGCGGAACGGGCCGCCGAGCGGGCCGCCCTGGCGGCGTACGCCGGCTATCTGGACGCCTCTCGCGAGGCGAGCCAGGTGAGCGACCCCCGACACCCCAAGCTGACGAAGTTCCTGGGCGATCCGCTGCTCACCCGGGTCCGGGTGGCCATCGGCGACGCCCGCCGACACGGGGCGGTACGCACCGGGACGCTGCGCTCCGACCCCACCGTCACCTCGATCAGCCTGGACTCCACGCCGCCGACCGTGGAGATCCAGGACTGCCTGGACGCCACCGACTATCGGCTCGTCTACCGCAAGGACAAGCGGGTGGTGCCCGGTTCCGGCGGCACCCGGCACCTGGCGACCGCCACCGCGAGCCGGTACCCGGACGGCCGCTGGCTGATCGACTCCGGTGCCGCCCACGAGGACCAGCCGTGCTGACCCGGGAAGGAACGCCCGTGCCGACCCACTCCACCCCCGCCGACCCACCCCACGTGCTGCCCACCGAGCTGTTCATCGAGCCGCCCGCCGGCCCGGCCCGCATGTCGCCGGCCGGCCCGGCCCGCGCGACGCCCGCCGGTGCGACCCGGATGTCGCTGGCCGATGCGGCCCGCCTGACACCCGCCGGTGCGACCCGGCGGCGGGTCACCGGCCTGACCCGGCGGGTGCTCGCCGGGGCGGTGCTGGCCCTGCTGGTCGCCGTGGTCACGCCCCCGCCCGCGCAGGCGGCCGGCCCGGGGGTGGAGTGCCCGCCGGGGCAGAACGACTGCAGCGTCTGGGACGACGACCCGGGCACTCCCGGCAATCCGGGCGGCGGCACCGGCCCCGGCGGCCCCAACGGCCCCGGTGCCACCCCCAAGTGCCAGTGGAACGGCAAGCCGCTGCCCTGCTACAGCGAGGACCTCGGCTGGTTCGACAACTCCAGCGGCTGCTACTACAAGGTGGCCGAGCCCCAGCAGGAGGCCCCGGAAGGCAAGGTGTGGTACGTCCAGACCTGCAACGGCGGCGACCTGGGTGCTCAGACGACTGTGCTGCTCGACGGGCCGCCGCCCGGGTTCGGCACCCCGCCCGACCCGGAGGAGTTGGCCCGCCGGGCGCTCGCCTCGATCAGCCTGCTGCCGCCCCGGGCGTCGGTCGCACCCCGCCGCAGCAAGGGCCCCGGACTGGTCGGCCTACCGGTCTGGATGTGGGCCAGCCCGGGACGGAACTACTTCGGCCCGCTGACCGCCTCGGCCAGCGACCGGGGCCTGACCGTCACCATCACCGCGACGGTCGCCCGGACCGTGTGGACGATGGGCGACGGCCATAAGGTCCGCTGCACCGGCCCCGGCACGCCGTACTCCGCAACCGGTCCCAATGCCGGCAAGAAGTCGCCGACCTGTGGCTACGAGAACGGCTACGCCAAGGCCGGCAACTACCGGGTCACCGCCACCACCTTCTGGAACGTGCGCTGGGTCGGTGGTAACCGCAGCGGCAACATCCCGCAGACCCGGACCAGCGGAGTCATCGACATCCAGATCAAGGAACTCCAGGTGGTGACCCGGTGAGCGCGAGGAGTGAGCCGGGTTTGCGAGCCCCGCAGTCGCGAACGGAGATCACCCCGTGAGCGCGAGGAGTGAGCCGGTGTTGCGAGCCCCGCAGTCGCGAACGGAGATCACCCCGTGAGCGCGAGGAGTGAGCCGGGTTTGCGAGCCCCGCAGTCGCGAACGGAGATGTCCCGATGAGTCTGGCTACCCGTAACGGAATCCCGGCGGACGCGCCGGTCACCCCGCCCAGGGTGGTCCGGCAGCGTCGTACCCGGCCCGGCCTGCTCGGCCTCGCCGTACTGCTGATCGCGCTGGGTGGCCTCGGCGCGGCCTTCGCGGTCACCTCGGTCCGCGCCACCGGCAGCTATCTGGCGGTCGCCCGTGAGGTCGAGGTGGGCCGCATCCTGACCGCCGACGACCTGGTCAGCGTGCAGGTCTCCGGCGGCGCGGGGCTGTCCCCGGTGCCGGCGAAGAAGCGGGACGAGGTGGTCGGCAAGCGGGCCGCCGTGTCGCTGGTCCCCGGTTCGCTGCTCACCATGGCGCAGCTCACCGACGCCCCGCTGCTCGGCCAGGGGCAGCAGCAGATCGCGCTGGGCCTGGAGCCCAGCAAGGTGCCGGCCCGCAAGCTGCACCCGGGCGACAAGGTGCTGTTGGTCAGCACCCCGGACGAGGACGCCGACAACCAGCCGCCGGGCACCCGGTTCACCGCCACGGTGATCGACGCGGTCGCCCCGGAGAACGACGACGTGGTGGTCTACCTGGCGCTCGCCGTACGGGACGTCCCGGCGGTGGTGGTGCTGGCCGCTCAGGACCGGATCGCCCTCGTGCTGACCGAGGCGGCCTGACCATGGCCATCATCGCGCTGGTCTCGGCGAAGGGTTCACCCGGCGTCACCACCACGGCGCTGGCCTGCACCCTGAGCTGGCACCGGCGGCTGGTGCTCGCCGAGTGCGACCCTGCCGGCGGCTCGGTCCTCGCCGGCTACCTGGGCGGTGCGCTCGACGGGCCACGCGGCATTGGCGAGCTGGCCGTGGGTGAGCTGCGCGACGGCAGCCTGGAGGCGACGTTCTGGTCCCAGCTGGTCGACCTGGACGCACCGAGGCGGGAGCGGCTGCTGCTGCCCGGCGTGGTCGACCCGGCGCAGGCCGGCAGCGTCGTCCCGCTGTGGCAACGGTTCGCCGACTTCTTCGGCAACCTGGAGAAGGGCCGGCCCGGCTACGACGTAATAGTCGACTGTGGACGCATCCAGGTCTTCGGCCCACCGTGGCCGCTGCTGCGCGCCGCCGACGTGGTGTTGCTGGTGACCCGGGCTCAGCTGCCCGACCTGTCCGGCACCCGGTCGATGATCCGGGCGATCGAGCGGGACTTCACCAACCACCGGGTGCCACCGGGCACGCTGCAGCTGGTGGTCGTCGGCGACGGTCACGGCAAGGGCGAGATCAGCAAGGCGTTGGGCGTGCCGGTGATCGCCCGGCTGCCGGAGGACCGGCGTACCGCGCAGGTGCTCAGCTTCGGCGGCACGGTACGCGCCGGACGGCCGCTGATGCGCGCGGCGGCGGCGTTGGAGACGCCGGTCCGGGCGTTGCTGGAGCAGCGGCGGGCCCGGTTGGCCTGGCCGACGCCGGCCCAGGGGGTGCCGGATGCGGTTTGAGCCGGTCTCCCACGACCCGCGCACCCCGCCGCCGGGGGCCACCTCCACGATACCGCCGATGCCACTGGCGAACGGCCGACTTCACGCCCCCGCCCTGCCGCCGGCCGCCGCCCCACCCGCGCCGGCCCCGACGCCCCGGCCGAAGGTGGACTTCGCGGTGGTCCGCGAGCTGCGCCGGGAGCTGAGCGAACGGCTCACCCAGTGGCAGCGCGGCCGGGAGTTCGACGCCGACGCCGAGGAGGTCGAGCGCGCCCGGCTCGCCGTCGCCGTGGTCTCCGGGTACGCCGACGCGGTACGCCGGGCCGGTACCCCGCTCAGCGCCGACGAGGAACGGCTGCTGCTCGACCAGGTGACCGCCGAACTGGTCGGGCTGGGTCGACTCCAGACCCTGCTGGTCGACGAGACCATCGAAGAGGTGCACATCCTCGGCTGCGACCAGGTGCGGATCACCCGGCACGGCGGCGGCGTCGACTGGGGTGAGCCGATCGCCGACAGCGACGACGAGCTGGTGGAGATCCTCCAGGCGGCGGCCCGCCGGGCCGGGGCCACCGAGCGGTCGCTGTCCACCTCCAAGCCGACGCTGGACCTGCAACTGCCCGACGGCAGCCGGTTGGCGGCGGTGTTCCTGGTCAGCCACCGCCCGTACGCGGTGATCAGGAAGCACAACACGCTGGACGTCAGCCTCGACGACCTGGCCGGCAGCCGCCCGGACCTGGACGAGATGATCGACCCGTTGCTGCGTGACTTCCTCCGGGCGTCCATGCGGGCCGGGTTGAACATCATGGTCGCCGGGCTGGCCGGGGCCGGGA
The DNA here is from genome assembly GCF_044548625.1 of Micromonospora sp. NPDC051925. NCBI lineage: Bacteria > Bacillati > Actinomycetota > Actinomycetes > Micromonosporales > Micromonosporaceae > Micromonospora > Micromonospora sp. NPDC051925. The sequence continues at coordinate 43,269 of NZ_JBIUCH010000016.1, forward strand.
AGACCACTGTCATCCGGGCGCTGATGGACGAGATCCCGCCCGACGAGCCGTACGTGCTGCTGGAGGAGAGCCGGGAGCTGCTGCCGGCCCGGCGCGGGGACAAGCACCGGGCGGTGATGAGCTTCGAGTCCCGGGAGGGGCACGGCGAACGCGGGATGGACGGCCGACCGGCCGGTGAGGTGAGCATCGCCGACCTGATCCCGGTGTCGCTGCGGATGGGCGTGCTGCGGATCATCGTCGGTGAGGTCCGGTCCCGGGAGATCGTGCCGATGCTCCAGGCGATGACGACCAGCCGTGGGTCGATGTGCACCATCCACGCCCGTACCCCGGCCGGGGTGAGCGAGCGGATCATCGAGCTGGCGTTGGCCCACGGCCGGGAGATGACCGTCGACCAGGCCCGCCGGATGGCCGGCAACGCCCTCGACCTGATCGTCTACGTGACGGTCGAGGACGAGACCGCGATCGGCGGCCGCAAGCACCGGTTCGTCTCCCACGTGGAGGAGGTGATCGGGGTCGGCGACGCCAACCGGATCACCACCACCACTGTCTTCGGGCCCGGCCCGGACGGCCGGGCCATCCCCCGCCACCTGCCGGAACGGGTACGCGGTCAACTGTTGCGGGTCGGCTACGACGCCCGGCTGCTGTCCCGCTTCATCGAGGCCGGCGCGGGCGCGTGGCGTCGTCCCCGGCACAGCCGGCTCGCTCCGGTGGTGCGCCGATGAGCACCATCGAACTGCTCGCGGTGGTCTCCGGGGCGGCCTGCGTCGGCGGGCTGGTGCTGGCCGTGGTGGCGCTGTTCGGCACCACCAAGCCCACCCGCCCGGCCCCCGCCGCCGGCAACGGGCTGCGCCGGCTCTGGCTCGGCTCGGGGACGAGCCGCCGGGACCAGCGGTCCCACCAGGTCACGCTGGGCGTGGCAGCGGTGGCGGGCGCGCTGGCGTTCCTGCTGACCGGGCTGCCGGTGGTGGGGCTGATCGTGGCGGTGGCGGTGCCGGGTGTGCCCTGGCTGTTCGCGGTGGGCCGGGCCGAGGAGCGGGCCATCGCCCGGATCGAGGCGGTCGGCGAGTGGACCCGCCGACTCAAGGACGTCTCCAACACCGGGCAGGGCCTCCAGCAGGCGATCATCGCGACCATCGCCACCGTCCCGGACGAGATCCAGGAGGAGGTACGGGTGCTCGCCGCCCGGCTCCAGGCCGGCTGGACGGCCCGGTCCGCGTTGCTGGCGTTCGCCGACGAGATCGGTGACCCGGTCTGCGACCAGGTGGTCGCCGCGTTGATCCTGCACCTGACCGACCGGGGTGAGCGCCTCGGTGACGTGCTCGGCTCGATCGCCTCGGCCGCCTCCGCCGAGGTGGCCACCCGGCGCGAGGTGGAGGCCAAACGCACCCAGCCCCGGTTCGCGGTCCGCTTCCTCACCGGAATGACCCTGGCCGTGCTGGCGTACGGGCTGGTCAACACCGAGTACGTCCGGCCGTACGGGACGTTCTTCGGTCAGGTGCTGATGGCGATGCTCGGGGCGGCGTTCATCGCCCTGCTGGTCTGGGTGCGGTCGATGAGCCAGCCCCCACCGCCGCCCCGGTTCCTGCCGACGCCCGACCCGGCGGAGGTGGTCCCGTGATCCTCAACTGGCAACTCGCCATCGCAGTGCTCGGCGGGGCGGCCATCGGGCTCGGCCTGTTCCTGCTGGTCCGGGAGGCATTGCCGGCCTCCCCGGCACTCGGCCCCGCGCTGCGCCGGCTGCACCAACCGCCCGGCACCACAGTCGCCACCGGACGGGGACCGGACTGGCTGGGCGGCTTCTCCCGCTGGCTCAGCCCGCCGCACCGCCAGCTCGCCCTGCTCGACCAGACCCCCGAGCAGTACACCATGTCGATCCTGCTCTCCGCCCTGGTCGGGTTGGCCACCCCGACGGTCGCGGGGGCGCTGCTCTTCCTGGCGGGGGTGGGCATACCGGTGGTCGTACCGGTGCTGGGCAGTCTCGGGTTGGCGCTGATCTGCGCGCTGCTCGCGCATCGCGCGGTGCTGACCAAGGCGGACGCCGCTCGGGAGGAGTTCCGGGCGGCGGTCTGCACCTACCTGGACCTGGTGGCGTTGCAACTGTCGGCGGCGCACGGACCGGTGCAGTCGCTGGAACGCGCGGCGACGGTCTGCGACGGCTGGGTCTTCGCCCGCATCCGCGAGTCGCTGCGGATCGCCCAGATGCAGATGCACTCGCCCTGGGACGAGCTTCAGGAGCTGGCCGAGAAGATCGGCATTCCGGAGCTGGGTGACGTCGGGGCGATCATGCGGTCCTCCGGCAGCGAGGGCGCCCAGGTGCACGAGACGCTGCGCAGCCGCGCCGAGTCGCTCCGGGACCAGATCCGCACCGACAACCTGGCCCGCGCCGAGGGCATCACCAGCCGGCTGGACATTCCCGGCTCGCTGCTGGTCTTCGTGCTGCTGGCGTTCGTCCTCTATCCGTTCATCGCCCGCCTCTGAGTAGACCGAACCCGAGAAGGAGCCCGCCATGCAACTCGTCAACTTCCTGTACGTCGCCACGGTGACCCGGCTGTCCGAGCTACGCCGCGAGGCGGAGCGGGGCGACAGCCCGGTCCCCACCGCCGTGATCATCGCCGGCCTGGTCACGGCCGGCATCGCAGTCACCCTTCTGGTCAAGGAGAAGGCCGAGGGCTGGATCAACGCCATCCCGAGCAAGTGATCCACATCCCCCCGGCCAGTCCACGCCGGGATCTGACGGCCCCCGCCGTCCGGTCTCGGTGTGAGCCCTCACGCGCGCCCGATGCCGAGCGGACCGGACCGGCCCGGCTCCGCGCCGCCGGCCGGGCCGTCCACCGCAGGCTCACCGTCGGGGGTACGGACCGGGGGGCCAACCCCGTCGAGCTGGCCGTGGTGATGCCGGCGGTGCTGCTGCTGCTCTTCGGCTCCGTCCAGATCGCCACCTGGTTCGTGGCCCGGTCGACGGCGATGCACGCCGCCCAGAGCGGGGTGAACGCGCAGCGGGTCCTCCAGGCGCCGGCCGGGGCGGGCGAGGCCAGGGCCGGGCGTTTCCTGAGCGCCGCCGGAGACTGGCTGGTCGGGGCGAAGACCACCTGCGCCACCACCGCCACGGAGGTCAGCTGCACGGTCACCGGGAAGTCCCTGAGCGTCATCCCGGCCGTCCGGTTCGAGGTACGGCAGACCGCCCACGGCACGGTCGAGCGGTGGACGAACCCGTGACCGCCCGTCCGCCCCGGAGTCCCTGGCGGGACGCGCTGACCGTCCACACCGCACGGCGCATCTGGCACGACGTGTCGAGCGGTCGCGGTGACCGTGCTGACCGGCTGGACGCCCTGACCGGCGGTGCCGGAGGGCGTACCCGGGGGTCGGTGTCGGTGGAGGTGGCGGTGCTGGCCCCGGCGTTCCTGGCGCTGCTGATGCTGGCCGGGGTGGCCGGCCGGGTCGCGGTGGCCGACGAGGCGGTGGAGGCGGCGGCCCACGACGCCGCGCGGGCCGCCTCGATCGCCCGCAGCGCCGGCACGGCGGAGAGCGCCGCCCGGTCGGCCGCCCGGCGGCAGCTCGACTGGCGGGGCCTCAACTGCGCCACCGCACCCCAGGTGACGGTCTGGGGCTCGACGCGCAACTCCGACCACACGTCGCTGAGCACGGCGTTCAACCGCCCGTTGGGCGAGCCGGTGAGCATCTGGGTACGGGTGAGCTGCACGGTCTCCTTCGCCGGCATGCGCTTCCCCGGGCTGCCGATGGGCGACAAGCGGGTCGAGGCGACCTTCGCCTCCCCGCTGGACCGTTACCGGAGCCGGCGATGACCCCGCGCCCGGTCGGCGACGAGGGCCGGATCAGCCTCTTCCTCGCCGTCACCATGCTCGGCGTACTGGCGATCATCGGCGCCGCGTACGACGGGGCGGGTCAGCTGCGCAGCCTGCAACGCGCCGACGACCTGGCCGCCGAGGCGGCTCGCAGTGGCGGGCAGGTGATCGACCGGGCCGCCGCGATCGAGGGGCGGCCCAAGGTGATCGACGAGCAGGGTGCCCGTACCGCCGTCGCCCAGTACCTGAGGGGCAACTCCGACGTGACCGGCCAGCAGGTGAGCTTCCCGGTGGTGGCCGGAGAGAAGCAGATCCGGGTACGGGTCACCGTCGTCTACCGCCGGCACATGCTCGGTCTGATCGGCATGGACCGCACCGTCACCGTCTCGGCCGAGGCGACCGCCCGGACACTCACCGACAGACCGTAGACCCCGCTCACCTGAGACCTGGTAGACCCGCTCACCCGACAGACCGTAAGCCCGCTCACCCGGCAGAACCCGTTAGCCCACTCACCGACAGACCGTAGGAAGGAGGGCGTCATGACCGCACCGCGTGGTTCCGCGGCCCGACGTACCGGGCAGTTGTTCACCGGCTTCGGGTCGCTGGTCGTCCTGGTGGCGTTACTGGTCGGCGCACCGGTGGCGCTGCTCGCCTTCGCCGGCAACCCGCTGCCGGACCACCTGCCCACCCTCACCGAGGTCGGCACCGTGCTGACCAGTCGGGACGACGGCCAGCTCTTCCTCCGGGCGCTGGCGCTGGTCGGCTGGTTCGGTTGGGCGACGTTCGCCTTCTCGGTGCTGGTGGAGCTGGCTGCCCAGGCGACCCGCCGACAGACGCCCCGGCTGCCCGGGATGAGCCGGCAGCAGCGGGCGGCGGCGGCCCTGGTGGGCTCGGTCGCACTGATCATCGCGGCCAGTCCGGCGGCCAGTGCGGCGGTGACGCTGACCCAGCCGTTGCCGGCCGCCGCCGGTACCGGTGTGGCGACCACGCTGACCGCGCCGCACACCTCCGGTACCACCCTGGGCGCTACCCCCAGTGCTGGTCTCGGTGGCGCCGCCCTCGGTGCCGCCCCCGGTGCTGAGCAGCCGGCGGCGAAGCCGGTGTACCGGGTGGCCCGGGGCGACTACCTGGGTGAGGTGGCGGAGCGCTACCTGGACGACTTCGACCGCTATCCGGAGGTGGCTCGGCTCAACCACCTGCGCGACGCCGACCGCATCCGGCCGGGTCAGCTCATCAAGCTGCCCGCCGAGGCCGACGACGCCGGCGCCCGCCGGCACGCCAGCGGTCACCTGGTCCCCGCCACGCCCCGCAAGCCGTCCCCGCACCCGCCGGTCACCACGCCGGGCGGCCAGGCCGACCCGCACCCGGGCTCGCCGACCACCCCGGGTAAGCCGGCCGATCCGGCTAGGCCCGCCACTCCGAAGCCGACCGGGAAGGTCGGGCCGGCCACCCCGCAGACCGCCACCCCACAGACCGCCCAACCGCCCGCGCATCCGCCGGCCGAGCGGCCGGTCGGGGTGCCGCCGGCGATGGCCGCCGGGGCCTCCCGGGTCAACCAGGACGACGTGATCAACCGACCGCTGGCCGTGTCGGCGGTACTGGCGGTGGCGAGCATCGTCGGCGCGCAGATCGGTGCCGTGCTCGGCCTGCGCCGCCGACCCGTCCGCGTGGTGGCCGGCCGCACGTCGGCCGCGAGGATCTCCGCCGCCCGCATGTCCACCAACCGGACCACCCCCGGCCGCACCTCGGGCCGCACCATGGGCAGCCGCGCATCCGCCGCCCGAGACCTGGTAACCGGCCGCCACCGCCGCGACTAACCCCCTCCCTCCCCTCCCCCCGCCCGCGCCCCCGCCCGCGCCCCCGCCCCCGCCTGGTGATCAAGAGGTTTGCGTCAGCCTGAAGATCGAATTTGACGTAAACCTCTTGATCACCGGGCGAAGCGAGGGGTGGGAGGCGGGGTGGGTGGGTGGGGGAGGTGGGTGGGTGGGTGGGGGAGGTGGGTTAGGGGAGGCGGGTTTGGAGAGTGCCGTCCACTACTCGGGTGGGGAGGATCTGCTGGTCGGTGGCGGCGGGGCCGTGGACGACCTCGCCACCGTTGAGCCGGAACGCCGAGCCGTGCCAGGGGCAGACCACGCAGGCATGTCCGTCGATCTCCTGCACCTCACCCTCGCCGAGCGGGCCGCTCTGGTGCGGGCAGCGCTCCAACATCACCGTGACCTCGTCGCCGTGCCGGTAGAGGATGACCGAGACGTCGTCCACCTCGCGGGTCACCAACTTCCGCTGCGGCAGTCCGGCCAGGTCGGCCACCGACTGCCACCCGTCGCTCATCCGGTGCAGCTCGGACACGCTCTGGCTGACCTGCGCCCCCTGCTTGTACGCCAGGTGCCCACCGAGGTACGCCCCGGCACTCGCCGCACCCAGCCCCAGGTACGCCAGCGCCCGGCCGACGCCGTGCCGGCCGTTCAGCCGGGCCGCGAGGGAAGCGGCGTAGAGGGTCAGGCCGACGGTGTTGGCGGCGGCGTGGACCAGCCCCACCCGACGCTGGTCCCGGGAGAGTTCCGCCCAGTCGTTGAGCCCGGCCACGGCGGCGGGCACCGCGCTCACGGTGCCCAACGCGACAAGCGTGGTGGCCGCGCGACGCTGGCCGGGAAGCAGGTCGACCACCGCCGCGCTGATCCAGGCACCCACCGGCACCTGCACCATGGCCGGGTGCAGCGGGTGGCCCAGGAAGACGCCGTGCAGCAGGTCACGGACCCGCTGCGGGCGCAGGGTCGCCTGGACGGCGCGCTGCAACCGGTCGCCGACCCGGTCCAACGCGGCGGTTTGTTCGATTTTCGTCATCAACGCTCGCACGTTCCCCGACTTCCCGGTTGAAGCGGCGGCAAACCGGGCGGCCGGGACGAATCTGCCCTCCGGCCAGGCCGCCCGCCTCCGCAGTCCCGGCCGGGCCAGGTCCGACCTGACATGCTGCTCAGCCGGGCCAGGTTCGGCCTGACATGCAGCTCAGCCGGGCCAACCTCGGCCTGACGTGCTGCTCGGCCGGGCCAACCTCGACCTGATGGCGGCTCGGCCGTTCGCCGGCTTCGACCTGATGTCTGGTCGACCCTGGTCGAGCAAGGCGTCACGAACTGCCGTCCGACCCTCGCGCGCGGGCCCAGGTGAGGAAGCGCCCGGCCAGGTCCTCGGGTACGACGTGCCCGTTGAGCTGGGACAGTTGCGTGCCGGCCTCCACCATCAGGGTGCCCAGGTAGATCAGCAGGGCGGTTCGGTCCTCGCGGTAGTCGACCAGCAGGGCGAGCCGGGCCGGTTGGCACGGCCACTCCGCGCCGCAACCCCGGCACCGCCACAGCGGACGCATCGGCAGGTGCGGTCGGGCCGGCCGGCTCATGTCAGCACCCGGGCACGCCGGTGCGGGCGGTGCGGTGGGTGGGTCAGCTCCGACCTGCGGCGCAGGTTGCGGTTTCGCACGGCGAGTCTCCTCTTCACTGTGGATCGGTCGTGGTGGATCGGGTTCGTCCCACCGCCCTCGGCGGGACGACCCCGTGCTGGACGCCGACCGCCGGGCTCTCTCACCTCCACCGGTCGCGCCGCCCCACACCGAAGCCTCCCTCTTTGTGGTCAGACAGATACACCGCGTAAGCGTATGGTAAGCGGGAATTCGAGACGTCCAATGGAGGCGGTCGTGAACGATGCGCTGCGCTCGGCGCTGAACGAGACCGGATACACCACCGAGTCCCTCGCCGAGCGGGTCGGCGTCGATCCGAAGACGGTAGGGCGCTGGCTGAGCGAGGGGCGGATTCCGCACGCCCGACACCGGGTGGCCGCAGCGGAGGCGCTTCGGCGGGACATCGTGGACATCTGGCCGGACACTTCAAGACGTCGCGAGCCGGTGTGGTTCCGCCCCTGGCAGGAGATCGAACGCGAGGCGGTGTCACTGCGCTCATTCGAGTCCGTAGTGATCCCCGGTCTGCTTCAGACAGAGTCGTATGCCCGAGCCGTCCTCACCGGCGCCGGCACCCTGCCCCGGGGGGACGTCGATCGACACCTCGCGGCCCGGCTCGCCCGTCAGTCCATCCTGAAGCGGGACGATCCTCCCCAGTTCACGGTCGTCCTCGACGAGACGGTCCTACGACGACCGGTCGGCGGCCGGCAGACCATGCACCAACAACTGCTCAGCCTGACCGAGGCATGCGTCCAACCGCACGTCAGGGTGCACGTCGTGCCGGCCACCGTGGGCGAGTACGCCGGATTGAACGGCCCCTTCGTGATCGCCACCAGCCCCGATCACCGGGTGGCCGGCTATCTCGACAATCAACTCCAGGGACAAGTAGTTAGCGATGTCGACGACCTCGCCGCCATGATGGGAGCGTGGGAGAACGTGCGCGGCGAGGCGCTGTCCCACTGGCAGTCAGTCGACCTGATCACAAAGGTGGCCCAGACATGGAACTGAAGGACGCGCGCTGGCGCAAGAGCACCCGCAGCAGCGGCAACGGCGGAAACTGCGTCGAGGTCGCCGACAACCTGCCCGAAGTGGTCGCCGTCCGCGACTCCAAGAACCCCCACGGGCCCGCCCTGACCTTCACCCCCACCGCCTGGCGCACCTTCCTCACCCAGGTCACCGACCAGCCCTGAGCCCCACCCGCAGCGCCCGCCCTCGCCCCGAGGGCGGGCGCACCTCCCCGGATCCAGTCGCACGCCGGCACCGGCCCACCGGACCGACGTCGGCCGCCACAGCAACCGGCGGGACCGTGACGGGCGGGCCAGCGCGAGCGGGCGGACCAGCGAGCAAGCGGGACCAGCAAGCCAACGAGCAGGCAAGCGAGCGAGCCAGCGAGCAGGCATGCAGGCGGACCAGCGGGCCAGGAACAGTTCCAGCGCGGGCGGGCGGACAGGCGGGTCACTGGGTGGGTGTCCAGCGGTCGGTGTGCAGGGCTTCGGCCAACGGGCGCTTCTGCCGCCAGCCGTGCCGGGCCAGGTCGGGCACGGGTTCCAGGTGTGTCACGGGGCCGACGCAGAGCCAGGCGACCGGCCGGATGCCGGCGGGGATGCCGAGCAGATCGGCCAGGAACGGCTCCCGGTAGAAGGAGACCCAGCCGACACCGAGCCCCTCGGCGGTGGCCGCCAGCCACAGGTTCTGGATGGCCAGGCACACCGAGTAGAGGCCGGCATCGGCGATGGCGTGCCGACCGAGCACTGCCGGGCCGCCCCGCGATCCGTCGTAGCTGACCACGATCGACAGCGACGACTCCAACACTCCGTCGATCTTGATACGGGCGAACCGTTCGGCGGCCTCCCCGGTCAGGCCGGCGGCAAAGACGTCCCGTTCCCGCTGGACGTGCTGGTGGAAGCGGTGCCGCAGGTCGGCATCCCGCACCAGGACGAAGTCCCACGGTTGGGTGTAGCCGACGCTGGGTGCGGCGTGCGCCGCGTCGAGGATTCGGCGCAGGGTCGCGTCCGGCACCGGCTCCCCGGTGAACTCGGCCCGGACGTCCCGGCGACGGTGAATGGCGGTGTACAGGTCCACGACACGCTCCCGCTGCGCTCGGCCGCCCCGGACGGGCGGACCCCTCGTGATCATCGCCGCCACTGACGGTGGCACTGGCGGCGGCCGGACCGGCCGGGGCATGCTGTCCGGATGGCCGTACACGTCACGCGCGACGGACCGGTGACCACGGTGATCCTCGACCGGGCGGCGTCGCGCAACGCCGTCGACGGGCCGACCGCGCGGGCCCTCGCCGACGCGTTCCGCGCCTTCGAGGCCGATCCGGACGCCCGGGTGGCGGTGCTCTGGGGGGCCGGCGGCACGTTCTGCGCGGGTGCCGATCTCAAGGCCATCGGTACGCCCAGCGGCAACCGGGTGGAGCCCGACGGCGACGGCCCGATGGGCCCCACCCGGATGTCACTGTCCAAGCCGGTCATCGCCGCGATCTCCGGGTACGCGGTGGCCGGTGGCCTGGAGCTGGCCCTCTGGTGCGATCTGCGGGTCGCCGAGTCCGACGCGGTGCTCGGGGTGTTCTGCCGACGCTGGGGGGTACCACTGATCGACGGTGGCACGGTACGGCTGCCCCGGCTGATCGGCCAGAGCCGGGCGATGGACCTGATCCTCACCGGCCGACCGGTGCCCGCCGACGAGGCGTACACGATGGGGTTGGTCAATCGGGTGGTCGCGCCGGGTGAGGCGCGCACGGAGGCCGAGCGGCTGGCCGCCGAGATCGCCGGCCACCCGCAGACCTGCCTGCGCAACGACCGCGCGTCGGTGCTAGCCGGCGGCGGCCGGCCCGAGCCGGAGGCGCTCGCCATCGAACTCGCCTACGGAATGGATTCGCTCGCGGCGGACGCGCTGGCCGGTGCGGCCCGCTTCGCCGCCGGCGCCGGCCGGCACGGCAGGTGAACCGGGCCGGCCCGGGGATGGGGCCGGCCCGCGCGACGGATCAGCTCAGGTCGGCCAGGGCGCTCTCGATGGCCCGGTGGAACGTCGGGTACGCGTAGATCATGTGCCGGAGCTGGCTGACCGGGACGGCCGCGTGCACCGCCACGACCAGCGCCGAGAGCACCTCGCCACCGGCCGGACCGACCGAGGTCGCACCGATCAGCACACCCTGGTCGGCGTCGGCGATCAGCTTGATGAAGCCGCCGGGCTCCGTCCGGTGGATCCAGCCCCGGGTGGACGACGACAGCTCGGTGAACCCGACCTGCATGTTGATGCCCCGCTCGCGGGCCTGCCGCTCGGTGAGCCCGACCGCGCCCACCTCCGGGTCGGTGAAGGTGACCCGGGGCAGCGCCCGGTAGTCGGCGCGGGGGACGGTGCCGGCGGCGCTCGGGCCGACCGCGCCCAGCGCGCCGCCGACCGCGCTGGCCGCGCCCATCGCGCCGCCCACCACGCTGGCGGTGCCGCTGGCATCGGGGCCGCCCTCGGCCCGCCGGGCGTGGTCGAGCACCTCGGCGACCACGATCGACGCCTGGTACATGGCGATGTGGGTGAACGCCCCCTCGCCGGTCACGTCACCGACCGCCCATACCTCGTCGGTGACGTGCATCCGGTCGTCCACCGGCAGATAGCGCTGGGTGGCGTCCACCCCGATGGTGTCCAGCCCCAGTTCGTCCAGGTGGGCCCGGCGGCCGGTGACCACCAGCAGCTGCTCGGCATTGAACGAGCGTTCGCCGGCGTGCACGGTGAACGTGTCCCCGTCGTGGTCGACCCGTTCGGCCTTGACGTCGGTGGCGATCTCCACCCCGTCGGCGCGCAACGCGGCGGCGACCACCCCGGACGACTCCGGCTCTTCGAGGGCGAGCACCCGGCCGGACGCCTCCAGCACGGTCACCCGGACCCCGAACCGGGCGAAGACCTGCGCCAACTCCACCCCGATCGCCCCACCGCCGAGGACCAGCAGGCTCGTCGGCAGCTCCGCCACCTCGATGGCCTGGTGGTTGGTCCAGTACGGGGTGTCGGCCAGCCCGTCGATCGGCGGGATCGACGGACGGGTGCCGGTGCCCAGGACGATGCCACGCCGGGCCTGGAAGACCTGCTCACCGACGCGGACTCGACCGGGGCCGTCCAGCCGGCCGCTGCCGCGCAGGAACCGGCCGCCCTTACCGGTGAACCGGTCCACCGCGGCCCGGTCGTTCCAGGTGTCGGTGGCCTCCTCCCGGATCCGCTTCGCCACCAACGCCCAGTCCGGTCGGACCTGCGCCGACCCGGCCAACCCGTTGACCCGCCGGGCCTCGGCCAGGGTGTTCCCCGCCCTGATCATCATCTTGCTGGGGATGCAGCCCCAGTACGGGCACTCCCCGCCGACCAGGTCCCGTTCGACGCCGACGACGGTGAGGCCGGCCTCGGCGAGCCGCCCGGCCACCTCCTCGCCCCCCACGCCGAGCCCGACCACGACCACGTCCACCAGCTCCGGCTCTGCCATCCCGTCAGCATTCCGCACCACCCGTGGCCCGGCCACCGCTCCGCGCCGGATTCCCGCACCGGTGACCGTCCGCACCCAGCCGGGGTCAGCGCAGCCAGACCGGGTCGGCCCCGGGCACCTCCAGCGGCGGCGGGTAGTCGAGCGTACGGCGCACCTCGGGCGGCAGCCGCCACGGCTGGTGCACCGCCTTGCCGGCCACCGCCGCCAGCTCGGGCACCCAGCGGCGGACGTAGCCGCCGTCGGGGTCGTAGCGTTCGGCCTGGCGTACCGGGTTGAGTCCCCGGTACGGGCGGCTGTCGTTGCCGGTGCCGGCCACCCACTGCCAGTTGCCGGAGTTGTTGGCCACGTCCCCGTCGAGCAGCCAGCGGGCGAAGACCTGAAGGCCGGATCGCCAGTCCAGGCCGAGCACCTTGGTCAGGTAGCCGGCGGTGATCAGGCGGGCCCGGTTGTGCATCCAGCCCTCGGCGTGCAGTTGGCGCATGCCGGCGTCCACGATCGGCATGCCGGTCCGCCCGTCGGTCCAGGCGGCCAGGGCCGCCGCGTCGTACCGCCAGTCCTCGGTGGCCCCGCGCCGGTACGCCTTGCCGGAGATCTCCGGGAAGGCGGCGGTGACCTGGTAGTAGAAGTCCCGCCAGCAGAGTTGCCGGACGAACGGGCTACCCCGGTCACCTGCCCGGTTCGCCACCGCCAGCGGGGAGAGGCAGCCGAACCGCAGGTACGGGCTGAGTCGGGAGGTGTCGTCGCCGGCCAGGTCGTCGTGGATGTCGTCGTACCAGTCGAGGGTCGGCAACCACTGCTTCAGCCGGCGCTGCCCGACGGTCTCGCCGCCCACCGCGGCGTCCGGCGATTCTCCCTTCGGCAGCGCGGGCAGCCGGCCGACCTGGATCCCGTCGGGCAGGGTGACCCGTCGGGGCGCGGCCAGCTCCGCCCGCCGCTCGACCCCCGACCAGACCCGGTGGTACGGGGTGAACACCCGGTAGTGGTCACCACCGCCGGGCCGCAGCGCCCCCGGCTCGACGACGGTGACACCGGGGAAGAGCCGCAGGAAGAGCCGGTGCCGGTCGCACTCGGCGCGGAGCCGGCGTTCCCGACGGCGGGCGTACCGGCTGACGTCGGCCGAGAGGCCGATCCCCTCGGCGGCCACCTCGCGGGCCACCCGGATCGTCTCGGTCACCGGGTCGCCCCGGCGGATCACCAGGTCACCGCCGAGGCCGCGCAGGGTGTCGCGCAGCTCGGCCAGGCACTGGTGCAGGAACCGGGTCCGGTTGGGCGAGCGGTCCCCCAGCGCCGGGTCGAGGACGTACAGCGGCACCACCCGGTCGAAGGCGGCGCAGGCCGTCGCCAACGCCGGGTGGTCGTGCACCCGCAGGTCGCGGGTGAACAACACGACCGCCGTACGGCCACTCACGACAGGGCCGGGCCGGGCACCACGACCGGGGTGCCGGTACGGGTCAGCAGCGCCCTCGCCGCCACCGACAGCCGCCGCCGCTGCGGCACCAGGGCCCGCCGGGCGAAGACGTCGTGATCCTGGGCGGCGACCTCGTCGAGGATCCCGCCGTAGAGGGCGTACGCGGTGCGCATGCACGCCTGGGAGGCGGGGGCGAGCAGGGTGATGCCCGGCGCGGCGGCGGCGTAGTGGGCCTGGGCGCGGGTCACCTCGTACTCGATCAGCTCGCGGATCCTGTCGGTGCTGCGGCCGGCGGCCTGCGCGGCGCGCAGGTCGTCGCGGCTGACGTTGAACTTGGCCAGGTCCTCGTCGGGCAGGTAGGTGCGGCCCCGGTCGAGGTCCTCGGCGACGTCCCGGATGAAGTTGGTGAGCTGGAAGGCGAACCCGAGCTGGCGGGCCGGTTCGCGGGCGGCGACCGGGTCGGAGCTGCCGAGGATGGGCAGCATCATCGTGCCGATGACCGCCGCCGAGCCCTCCATGTAGTCGAGCAGGTCGTCATAGGTGGGGTACGACATGACCGTCAGGTCCATCGCCATGCTGCGCAGGAACGACGCGAAGTCGGCACGGTCCAGGTCGAACACCGCGATGGTGTGCAGCACCGCCGGCAGCAGCGGGTCGTCGACCGGCTCGCCGTGCAGGCCGGCGACGAAGCGGGCGGCCCAGGCGTCCAGCTTGGCGGCCCGCTCGGCGGGGGGCAGGTCCTCGGTGCGGTCGACGATCTCGTCGGCGTAGCGGGTGAACCCGTACAGGGCGTGCACGTGCCGCCGTTTCCATGCGGGGAGCAGCCGGGTGGCGAGATAGTAGGTACGCCCGTGGTGTCTGTGCAGCTCCTGGCAGCGGACATAGGCAGCGGTGAGATCGGTGTCCACCGGGCCTCCTCGAGATTCGACGCAGCAATCGACTCAATTCGTAACCCTAGGGTACGCTCGCCCACATGGCCAACGACGCAGTTGCGGGTAATGCGCTCCGCGTCGCGCCGGCACAGCCGGGAGCGACGGACGATCCGGTCCGCGGCGTACTGGCCGCGTTCGCCAGAGACCTGGTCAACGGCGTCGACGACACCCTGGTGGCGTTCCTCGCCAACGAGGTCGACTCGCTGACCGAGATCGACGCAGCGATGGGCGGATTCGCCGCGACGGCGCGCGACTGCGTGCTGGCCAGCGGCAAGCGGGTCCGCCCCACCTTTGCGTACTGGGGCTGGCGGGGCGTGGCGGGCGGCGACGAACCGCTGCCCTCGGTGCTGCCTGCGCTCGCCGCCCTGGAACTGCTGCACACCTTCGCCCTGGTGCACGACGACGTGATGGACGCCTCCGACACCCGACGCGGCCGGCCCACCGTGCACCGGGCCGCCGCCGCCCGGCACGTCACCGCCGGGCACACCGGCGACCCGGACCGGTTCGGTGAGTCGGTCGCCGTCCTCGTCGGCGACCTCTGCCTGGTCTGGGCGGACCGGCTGCTCGGCCACGCCACGGTGCCGCCGGCCCGGCTGCTGGACGTACGGCGCTGCTACGACCAGATGCGCGTCGAGACCATCGCCGGGCAGTATCTCGACGTGCTCGGCGAGAACGACGCGGCCAACTGGACGGTGGACCGGGCGCTGCGGGTGGCCCGCTACAAGACGGCCAGCTACACCGTGCAGCGTCCGCTGCTGTTCGGCGCCTGCCTGGCCGGGGCCGACGCCGACGCGCCGCTGACCGCCGCGTACACCCGCTACGGGCTGGCCGTCGGCGAGGCGTTCCAGCTCCGCGACGACCTGCTCGGCGTCTACGGCGACCCGGCGACCACCGGCAAGCCGGCCGGTGACGACCTGCGTACCGGCAAGCCGACCGCCCTGCTGATGCTCGCCCGCCAACTCGCCACCGGCGGCCAGCGGCGGGCGTTGGAGCGGGCCGGCAGCGCCACCGGCGTCCGCGAGTTGGCCCGGCTGGCCGAACTCGTCGCCGACACCGGGGCGGTCGCCCGGGTCGAACGCATGATCTCCGACCGGGTCACCGACGCGCTGGCCGCGCTGGAGACCGCGTCGATCGACGAGACGGCGCGCACCGCGCTGACCGGCCTCGCCACCGCCGCCACCGCGCGGCGGGCATGATGGGCAACTTCGTGAAGGAGGTGGTCGCGTGCGCACCGTGAAGGGACGTACGGACCGGGTGGTGGTCGTGGGCGCGGGACTGGGCGGGCTGGCGTGCGCGCTGCACCTGGCCGGCAGCGGCCGGCAGGTGACCGTGCTGGAGCGCGAACCGGCGCCGGGCGGCCGGGCCGGGCGGCTCGCCGTCGACGGGTACGAGTTCGACACCGGCCCCACCGTGCTCACCATGCCCGACCTGATCGCCGAGGCGCTCGGCGCGGTCGGCGAGGAGTTGGGCGACTGGCTCGACCTGACCCCGCTCGATCCCGCCTACCGGGCCTACTACCCGGACGGTTCCACGCTGGACGTGATCACCGACACCACCCGGATGGCGGCCGAGATCTCCCGGGTCTGTGGCCCCCGGGAGGCCGACGGCTACCTGCGGTTCGTCGACTACGCCCGCAACCTGTGGAACTGGGAGCGGGCCGACTTCATCGACCGCAACCTGGACGCCCCGACGGACCTGCTCACCGCCAACCTGCTGAAGCTGCTGGCCAACGGGGCCTTCCGACGCCTCCAGACGAAGATCAACCAGTTCTTCGCCGACCCGCGTACCCAGCGGATCTTCTCCTTCCAGGCGATGTACGCCGGGCTCGCGCCGCACGACGCGCTGGCCATCTACAGCGTCATCGCGTACCTCGACTCGGTGGCCGGGGTCTACTTCCCGCGCGGTGGCATCCACGCGGTCGCCAAGGGGATGGCCGGCGCCGCCGAGAAGCATGGCGTGCAGCTCCGGTACGACACCACGGTCGCCCGGGTGGAGACCGCCAACGGTCGGGCCGTCGGGGTGGTCACCACCGACGGTGAGCTGGTCCCGGCCGACGTGGTGGTGCTCAACCCGGACCTGCCGGTCGCCTACCGCGATCTGCTGCCCGAGGGCCGGCAGCGGAAGCTGACCTACTCGCCGTCCTGCGTCGTTCTGCACGTCGGATCGACGCAGGGGTATGGGAAGATAGCCCATCACAACATCCACTTCGGACGATCCTGGAAGGGCACCTTCGATGAGGTGATCAGGCGCGGTGAGCTGATGACCGATCCGTCGCTGCTGGTCACCAACCCGAGCCGGACCGACCCGTCGGTCGCTCCGGCCGGTCGGCACACCTACTACGTGCTGGCCCCGGTGCCCAACCTCGACCGGGCCCCGTTCGACTGGCGGGGCGACCTGAGCCGTCGCTACGCCGACCAGCTCGTCGCTACGCTGGAGGAGCGCGGGTACGTGGGCTTCGGCGCCGGCATCGAGGTGTTGCGTACGATCACCCCCGCCGAGTGGGAGGAGCAGGGAATGGCCGCCGGTACGCCGTTCGCCGCCGCACACAGCCTCTTCCAGACCGGGCCGTTCCGCCCGTCGAACCTGCACCGGAGCCTGCCCAACGTGGTCTTCACCGGCTCCGGCACCCAGCCCGGGGTGGGCGTGCCGATGGTGCTGATCTCCGGCAAGCTCGCCGCCAACCGCATCACCGGCGCGGGTCGGTGACGGCGTGAAGTCCAGGGAGAGTCACCTCGTCGAACTGGTCGACGACACCGGTCGGGCGCTCGGCGAAGCCACCGTCGCCGCCGCCCACCAGGCGCCGGGGCGGCTGCACCGGGCCTTCTCGGTGCTGCTGGTCGACCCGGACGGCCGGGTCCTGCTGCAACGGCGGGCCGAGGTCAAGACCCGGTTCCCGCAGCGCTGGGCCAACTCCTGCTGCGGGCACCCCCAGCCCGGTGAGCCGCTGCCGGAGGCCGCCAACCGACGGCTCGCCGAGGAGTTGGGCGCCGAGCCGGCGTCGCTGACCGAGGTCGGCGTCTACCTCTACTACGCCGAGGACCCGAGCACCGGCCGGGTCGAGTTCGAGTACGACCACGTGCTGCGGGCCGACGTGCCGGCCGACCTCACCCTGCGGCCCGACCCCGACGAGGTGTCCGAGCTGCGCTGGGTCGACCCGGCCTGGTTGGTGCGCGAGATCGCCGCCGACCCGCGCACGTACGCGCCCTGGCTCGGCGGGGTGGTGAGCCGGCTGCTCCGCCCGACCCCGGCCGACACCCCCACCGCTGGCACCGCCACCCCGTCCGGCCGCCGGGTGGACGACGCGTCGGAGCGGTCGGGTGGCCGATGAGCCGCTGAGCGCGGGAGCCGTGGCACGCCGCCTGGGTGTGGCGGTCACCACCCTGCGTACCTGGCACCAGCGATACGGCCTCGGCCCCAGCCAGCACGTCCCGGGTCACCACCGGCGGTACACGCCGGCCGACCTGGCGCGCCTGGAGATCATGCGGAAACTCACCGCCGAGGGGGTCACCCCGGCGGACGCAGCCCGCTGGGCGAAACAGGGCCCCGGCGTCGAACTGCGGCTGCGGGCCGGAGCCGGCCGGGACGGCGGTGGGCAGACCATCCCGGTCGGCCGGGCCGGTCCGGCTGCCCGAGGACTGGCCCGAGCCGCCATGCGGTTGGACGCGGCGACGATCGGCGACACGATCTCGCACGCCCTGGCCACCGACGGGGTCATCGCCACCTGGGACGGGCTGATCCGGCCGGTGCTGGCCGGCATCGGTGAGCGGCACGTCGCCACCGCAGGCCTGATCGAGGTGGAACACCTGATGTCCCGGTGCGTCTCCGAGGCCTTCGCCGCCGTCGCCCGGTCCGGCCGGGCCGGCGCGCCGGCCCGGATCCTGCTCTCCTGCGCCGACGAGGAGCAGCACACCCTGCCACTGGAGGCGTTGGCTGCGGCGCTGGCCGAGGCGGGGGTGGCGTACCGGACACTCGGCGCCCGGATGCCGGTGGCGGCGCTGGTCGAGGCGGTCAACCGGACCGGACCGGCTGCCGTGGTGGTCTGGTCGCAGACCCGCCCGACCGCCGACCCGGGGCAGCTCGCCGCCGTGCTCGCGGTGCCCCGCAGACCGCTGTTGGTGCTCGCCGCCGGGCCGGGCTGGCGGGCCGACACGCTGCCCGCCGGGGTGGTCCGTCCGGTCGACCTGGCCGAGGCGGTCTCGCTCGCGCTGGCCGTCCGGGATTCGTTGGACCAGTCGACGGGGGTCGACCGGGCCTGACGAAACGGGACATCGTGAACTACCGTCGGGGCGGTCCACGTACCCCCACCCCCCGGAGTGACGATGCGTTCACGCCCCGTCCTGGCGGTCGCCCTGGGCCTGCTCCTGCTGGTCGCCGGCTGTGGAGACCAGCATCGGAACGTCCGGCCGGCCGCAGCGCCCACCCCGACCACCGCCGCACCCGAACCGGCCCACACCCCGACGCCGTCGCCGTCGCCGTCGCCCACCAGCAAACCGAAACCCCGGCTGCGACCGAAGCCGAAGACGCTTCCCGCCGGCCTGCGCCGGGCGACCGGGGTACGCGCGGTGGCGTTGACCTTCGACGACGGCCCCGACCCGACCTGGACACCGAAGGTCCTCGACCAGCTCCGGGCGAACAAGGTGAAGGCCACGTTCTGCGTGGTCGGCACCCAGGTCCGTAAGCACCCGGAGCTGGTGGCCCGGATCGTCCGGGAGGGGCACCAGCTCTGCAACCACAGCTGGCGGCACGACGTCGACCTGGGCCGCCGGCCGGTCGCCGAGATCCGGGCCGACCTGGGCCGCACCAACCAGGCCATCACCAAGGCCGTCCCGGGCGCGAAGGTGCCGTTCTACCGCCAGCCCGGCGGCCGGTGGACGCCGGAGGTGGTGGAGGTGGCCAAGCAGCTCGGCATGCGGTCGCTGCACTGGACCGTCGACCCACAGGACTGGGCGAAACCCCAGGCGCAGGTCATCACCAGGCGGGTCGAGGGCGCCGCGCGCCCCGGCGCGGTGGTGCTGATGCACGACGGCGGGGGTGACCGGAGCCGCACACTCGGTGCCGTACCGCACGTCATTCCCGACCTGAAGCGCCGATTCGGCATCGCGCCACCTCGCTGACCTGCGGCTATGCCCGGCCGCATCCGGCCGGGCATACCGGTTTGGCCGACTGGCGGGGCATGACATATGCTTCTCATGCCTCCGGCGGGGCCGGATGGGAGCAAGTCCGCTTGAAGTTGCGAGTGTGCAATGATGGCGGGGCCGCCCTCATCGTCTAGCGGCCCAGGACGCCGCCCTTTCAAGGCGGTAGCACGGGTTCGAATCCCGTTGGGGGCACGGTCCGGCCCAGCCGGAGGCAACATCAGCAAGGTCCTGTGGAGCAGTTGGAGTGCTCGCCGCCCTGTCAAGGCGGAGGTCGCGGGTTCAAGTCCCGTCAGGACCGCCAGCGCCGACGCCGCGTGCACCATTGCGCGGCGTTCTGCGTATCGGGACGCGTCACCCTGTCGGCGGAGACCTCGCCCTCCGGGTAACATGTCCCGAAGCACCAGGCCAGGTAGCTCAGTTGGTACGAGCGTCCGACTGAAAATCGGAAGGTCGGCGGTTCGACCCCGCCCCTGGCCACATAGCCTTTCGCCGGGCTACAGAAAGCGGTGACCTGCGGAAACGCGGTCACCGTTTTCGTGTATCCGGCTCCCCCAGGGGCGTTCACCCGATGGTCGGGCCGATCACCACCAGCACCGGGGCACCGGCCGTCACGATGGCCCCGCTCGCCGCCCTGGCCCCTGCGGTGTGCCCGTCCCGGCGCTCGTGGAGTGGGCTCTGTTGTCCGGAAGGAGCCAGTACACGAAGCTGCACAGCGCATCATCAGCCGGTATGGTCCGGGCCTATGGGACCGGAGAATGCGAACCCGGAGGACGTCCGTCAGGACGTCGACCGGTACTCGCTGCGCTCCGAGCTCCTCGTCCCCGCAACCGCGGAACAGGCATTCGCGGTCTTCACCGGCTCGTTGACCGACTGGTGGGTACGCGAGTACACCTGGTCCGGGCCGGCGGCGCTGGCCGAGCTGGGGATGGAACCCAGGGCCGGCGGCATGCTCTACGAGATCGGCCCGTACGGCTTCCGGGGCGACTGGGGCCGGGTGCTCACCTGGGACCCGCCGCGCCGGCTCGTCTTCACCTGGCAGCTCGGCCCCGACCGGGTGCCGGTGCCCGATCCGGCCCGAGCCAGCGAGGTGGAGGTGCTGTTCCTGCCGGACGAATCGGGGCAGACCCGCATCGAGCTGGAGCACCGGCACTTCGACCGGCACGGTGCCGCCGCCGAGGGCTACCGCGAAGCGTTGACCGCCGGCTGGCACGAACTGCTCGGCCGCTATCTCGCCACCCTCACCCGTACCGCCCCCGGCCCCCGCTGATTCGGCCGGAGAGCGCCCACCAGCGGAAAACAGCTCGAACCCGGCAGGATCTTGCGCGGCTTCTGTTCGGTGGGCGAACGGAACCGTCCGGGTGGGCTGGTGGTGGCGCGGCTCAGCAGGGCGGGAGTGCCTGGTCTGCTCCGGTGGTACGGGTCACCGCGCCGGGACCGCCGAGGTTCGCCCGGTGTCCGGCCGCGGCTCCCGCGCCGAAGCCGGTGCCGGCGAGCCGGCGGGTCGGCGCGTTCCTCAGCCGGGGATAGACCTCGGTGACCCGGCGGGCCACCCGGTCCGAGCGGTCGGCCAGCACCAGCGCTACCGACGGCGTGCCCCGCTCCGCCGCCGCGCCCGCCTCGGCGGCCCGCAGCCGCTCGGAGATCACCCGGGCGAAGCCGGCCAGCCAGGACCGGCGGAACGCCGCCGGGTGCTCGCCGGGCGGGACGACGGTGCCGGCGAGCCCGTGCGCGGCCTGCACCAGCAGCGAGGTGAAGAGCAGGTCGACGCGCTCCAGGTCGCTGGCGAAGCCGAACAGGTGCAGCGCGAAACCACTGCCGTCCTGTCGTCGTACGCAGCGGCAGCGCAGGGGGTCGGCCACCGCCGCGAGCAGCCCGGCCTTGTCCCTGGCGTACGGGGCGACGACGTCGACCACCCGGTCGCCGACCGGGTCGGTGGTGGGGTCGCGGGCGGCCAGCAGGGCCCGGTCCACGCCGTACCGGGCGATCAACTCGGTGGCCTTGGCGGTGAAGGCGGCCGACTCGGCGGGTGTGCAGGCCGCATCCTCGGCCTGGGCCAGCAGCTTGCGCACCTTGCTGAGCATCGCCTCCGACATACGTCACAGGTACCACAGAAGGTTCACGGGTCCGTCCCAGCAGAATCGGAGATCGACAGATATCATCGCCACTCACTGCGCCCTGTCCGCGACTCAGGGTCCGTCCCCTTCCCTGGAGGCACCGCAATGGCATCCCGGCCCGCCCGCCTGACCGCAATCGCCGCCACCCTGCCCCTGCTCTGGTACGGCGCACCCGCGCAGGCCGCCCCGGAGACAAACCTGTACGCCTCGACCGCCACCTGCTACGGCGGGTCGGTCCGCTCGTACTTCCAGGTCGGCGGCTGGGGTGGTGACGCCGGCCCGTACAAGGCCAGCACCCGGTGCAAGGACGTCAACGTCAAGAACAGCAGCGAGTTCGGCACCGAGGCGTGCGTGGTCTTCATCGACAAGACCAACAAGTGCAACTACCTGACCTACCTGCCGGCGAAGTCGGACTGGATCACCGTCGCCACCAACGTGCGCGACGGCGCGAACTTCAAGGTCCGCTTCTCCAACCTGCGCTACGAGTACGAGCCGCTGGTGGCGTACCACGCCTACTGAGCCCGATCGGCGCGGCGGGCGCACCGGGCCGTCTCGGCGGGCGCACCGGGCCGTCTCGGCGTCAGCCGGCCCGGCTCCGCAGGGTGGCCACGGTCGAGCCGGCGAGGGTGAGCAGGCAGTCCGGTAGCTGCCCGTCGGCGACCGCCGCCCCGAACAGCGCCTCGCCGGTGTCGGCGTCGTGGTTGGCGTACGCGCTGACAAAGCGGGCCACCCAGCGGGTGTCGTACCCCGCCTCGTCGATGCCCGGGAAGTCCAGCGCGCAGGTGCCCGGCGGTGGCGGGTCGCCGACCATGGTGGCGGCCAGGGTCCAGGCGACCGTGTACGCCCCGGCGAGACCGGACCGGTCCACCACGGCGTCGAAGGTGCCCACCACTGCGGCTCCGTCTCCGGACAGCGCCGAATGGAGCACGGCGGTAGCGTCGGCCAGCGTCTGATCCGGTACGTCGGTCACCTGCGGCACAGTAGGACGGCAGGTCAAGCGACAGAGTGCCACAATGATGACCACCTGCTGGGACGGTGTGACAGAGCGTGCGGTCGACTGTCGGGGCGACGACGAGGGCCGCCTCCCTGGTCCCACGGCCCGCGCCGGCACGCTATGGTGCGCACCGGACCTGCGCCGGAGGAAGGACGACCATGCTCGTTACACGCGGCCCGCGCGCGGCCATCCTGGCGGCCTGCGCGTCGTTCCTGCTCGCCGTCAGCGCATGCGGGACGACCGACAAGCCCGAGGAGGCAGCGGCCCCGCAGGTGCGCCTGTACGGCACCGACGGCAACATGCTCAACTCCTTCGCCGCCGAGCTGAAGGACCGGGCCGACCTCGTCGACGGCATGAAGGGCACCACCCCGCTCACGCCGCTCTCCGACGACTTCAAGCAGCGGCTACGCGCCGTCAATTCGAAGCTGACGGACTATCTCTACGCGGCGGAATCGTACGACGCGGTCATGATCAGCTCGCTGGCTGCCCAGCTCGCCGGCAGCACCGATCCGGCCGACATCGCCAAGCAGATCGTCGGGGTGACCACCAACGGTCAGCGCTGCACCGACGCGGCGAGCTGCCTGAGGCTGGCCCGGGACGGCCAGGACATCGAGTACCGCGGCCCGTCGCTGAGCCGCGCCGGCTTCACCGACATCGGGGAGCCGGCCACCGCCAGCTACGCCACCATGCACTTCGACAACCAGAAGATCAACGACGCGAAGACCGAGTTCGTCGGGGCCGGTGACGAGTCCGGGGCGAGCACGAGGGCCGCGCCGAAGCCGAAGAAGCAGCGGGGCGGGCGCAACGACCACAGCGACGGCTCCCCGCTGATCCTCGGCGGGCTGCTGCCCAAGACCGGCGACCTGGCCCTGGCGAATCCACCGCTGGCCGCCGGCGCGGCACTGGCGGTCAAGGAGATCAACGCCGCCGGCGGGGTGCTCGGCGAGCCGGTGGTCTGGTTCGACGGTGACGACGGCACCAACCCGAGCGTCGCCAAGGCGACCGTGGCCTCGCACGTCAGGAACAAGGTCCAGGTCATCATCGGGGCCGGCGCGTCCGGCATCTCCAGCGCGGTGCTACCGGACGTGGTGGCGGCGGGGAAGATCCTCTTCTCGCCGTCCAACACCGACTCGGGGTTGAGCCAGGCCGACGACAAGGGCCTGTACTTCCGTACCGCCCCGCCGGACAGCCTGCAGGGCCGGGCCCTGGCCGACGTGATCCTCCGCGACGGGCCACACAGGATCGTGGTGGTGGCCCGCAAGGACTCGTACGGCGAGGGTCTTCAGGAGACCGTCCGCGCCGAGCTGGAGCGGGCCGGCTTCGGCAGCGACCGGGTGAAGCTGTTCACCTACGAGCCCCCGCCCGACGCCAAGGCCCCACCGGTCGACTTCGGCAAGCTGGCCGGCGAGATCAAGGGCTACCGCCCGGAGGCCGTACTGGTCATCGGCTTCGGCGAGTCCGCCGGGCTGATCAAGGCACTGGCGGACGCGGGCGTACCGATCCGGCACTGACGCCGACGACGACGTGGCCCGCACCGGATTCGGTGCGGGCCACGTCGATGTCCGGGCCGGCGCGCAGCCGACCTCCGGACCGGTCCCGGCCGCGCCGCTCGCAGGTGCCGGGACCAACCACGGCCGGCCCGGCTCAGCGGGGCCGACGACGTTCCAGGAAATCGGTCATCCGTCGGTGCTTCTCCTCGTCCTCGAAGAGCACCGCCTGGCTGACCAGGTCCAGCTGCGGGTGGGCGGCGGGCGGCGCGTCCACCGCCAGCTTGGTCAGCCGCAGCGCCAACGCGGAGCCCTTGGCCATCTCGTCGAGCAGCCCGTGCGCGGTGGGCAGCAGCTCCGCCGGCTCGGCCACCACCCGGTTCACCAAGCCGATCCGCAGCGCCTCGTCGGCGTCGACCCGCCGGCCGGTGAAGAGCAACTCCTTGGCCCGGCCCTCGCCGACCAGTGCCGGCAACCGGTGGGTCGCCCCGGCGCCGGCCAGGATGCCCAACCGCACCTCGGGCTGACCGAAGACCGCCCGTGCCGTACACACCCGCAGGTCGCAGGCGTACGCCAGTTCCGCGCCGCCGCCCAACGCGGGACCGTCCACAGCGGCCACGCTCGGCATCGGCAGCGCCCGGAGCCGGGCGAAGGCCGCCGAGTTGATCGCGGCGAGGGCGTCCAACCGACCCCGCTCGCGCAGCTGGCCGATGTCCGCACCGCCGGCGAAGAGGCCGTCCGCGCCCCCGGTGAGCAGCAGCAGCCGGGGACGGGCCTCCAGTTCGGCGCAGACGTCGTGCAGCTCACCGATCAGGTCGGCGTCGATGGCGTTGCGCTTCTCCGGCCGGTCCAACGTCACCACCAGCCGGTCGGGCAGTTCCTCCACCCGCAGCCCGCTCATTGCCGCCGACCGTCCTTCCACGAGTAGAAGCCCTGGCCGGACTTCTTGCCGAGCTTTCCGGCGGCGACCATCTCGACCAGCAGTGGCGGCGGTGCGAACCGGTCCCCGTACGCAGCCTGAAGGGTGCGGGCGATGTCCAGCCGCACGTCCAGTCCGACCAGGTCGGTCAGCTCCAACGGGCCGACCGGGTGCCGGTAGCCGAGCACCATCGCCTTGTCGACATCGGCCGGCTCGGCCACCCCGTCGGCCACCATCCGGATCGCCTCCAGGCCGAGGGTCACGCCGAGGCGGGAGGTGGCGAAGCCGGGCAGGTCGCGTACCACGACGGGGTCCTTGCCCAGCCGGCCGGCGAGCGCGACGGCCGCCGCGGTCGTCTCCGGTGCGGTGGCCGCGCCGACCACGACCTCCAGCAGGGCCATCGCCCAGACCGGGTTGAAGAAGTGCAACCCGAGGAAGGACTCCGGGCGGGTCAACCCCTCGGCCAGCTCGCCGATGGGGATGCTGGAGGTGTTGCTGCCCAGCAGGGCCGGGCGCAGCCGCTCCGCCTCGGCGAGCACCGAACGCTTCAGCTCCGCCCGCTCCGGCACCGCCTCGACGATCACCTCCGGCTCCGGGGCGACCTCGGCGAGCGCGCCACGCAGGGTGATCCGGGCCCGCTGCGCGCCGGCCTCGTCGGCACCGAGCTTGCCGCGCCGCACCGCCCGTTCGCACAGCTCGTCGAGGCGGACGGCGGCGGCCTCGGCCCGCTCCCGGTCCACCTCCACCAGTTCGACGGCGTAGCCCGCGCCGGCCGCCACGTAGGCGATGCCGAGCCCCATCGTGCCGGCCCCGACGACGACAAGACGACTCATGGACGCTCCCTCACTGCGCGCGGCGGCGTACGGGGTCTCCGGCACGCCCTGCCGCTCGCTTCGCTGGCTCATGGTGCGACCCTATGCAGCACCGATCCCGACGGCATGCGTGGGGGACCGCCGCACCGGGTACAGACGGCCCAACGTCAAGGGAAGGAACCAGTCGACATGAGCCAGGCACCGGAGACCGTGGACGGCAGCGGCACCACCGACGGCACGGCGATCGTGGAGACGCGCGGCGACGAGCGCGTCGACCTGCTCCGCGCCGACACCAACAACGACGGCAAGACCGACGTGTGGGTGGTGGACACCGACGGCGACGGCCGGGCGGACCTGTTCCAGTTCGACACCGACGGCGACGGCAAGGTCGACATCACCATGGTCGACATCGACGAGGACGGCACCCCGGACGAGGTGGTCGACGGCGACGGCGGCCTCCCCCCGGAACAGCTCCCCCCGACCGTCCAGGTGTGAGCGGCAGGGAGGGGCCCCGTCACTCTCCGTACCACACGGGGCCCTTCCTGCCTTGAACGAGCCGTTCCGACGCAGCACCTCGCTGACCGCGACCGTAGCCCTCGATCGCCACCGGAGGGGCCCACCGTCCCTACCCCTGGGTTGGGGCGGCGAGGCGCAGGGTGGCCAGGTAGTACGGGGCGTCCCGGTCGTCGATGTCGGTCAACCGCCACGGGGTGCCCCGGACCAGTTCGGCCAGCTCGTCGGCGGAGCAGACCAGGTAGTCGAACCAGTCGGTACCGAGTTCGCGGTAGCGCAGCCGGAGCCGCAGTTGCCCGCCGAGCCGACCCCGCCGCCGGTTCAGCTCGTGGTAGCCGGTGTGTAACGGGTCCGTGGTGCCGTACGGGTCGGTGCCGTGCGCGATGACCTGCGCGCCGGGCCGGGCGAGGGCGGCGAGCGCGGCGAGGAACGCCGGGGCCCGCTCCCGCCCCTCGATGAGCCCCAGGTTGTTGCCGAGCAGCAGGAAGGTGTCGTAGCGCCGGCCGCCGGCCACGTGCTCGTCGACGGTGCCGAGGACGAGGTCCCGCACCCCCCGGTGCCGGCTGACCCGCAGGGCGCCCGGTGAGGTGTCCAGCCCGGTCACCGGCACGCCACGCTCCTGGAGCACCAACGCGATCCGGCCGCCGCCGACGCCGATGTCCAGGGTGGCGCCCCGGGTCCGGTCCACGGCCCGGTGGTCGTACGGCTGCCAGTGCTCCGGCCCGTCCAGGTAGTGCGCGGCGGGCGCCCCGTTGATCAGCCCGTCGTCCCGCTCGATGATCTCGATGACCGGCCGGGGCAGCCGCCCGCCGGCCAGCGGCCGGGGGCCGATCCCGGTGTGCACCGCGTACGCGTCACGCAGCAGTTCTCCGAACACGTCGCCGAGCCGAGGTTCTCCGGTCACACCGTGCACGCTATCGGGAGGCGGTCGCCGTATCCTGGGCGGCGTGACCGATCTGGACCGCCTGTCGGCGGAGAAGTACGTCCTGCTGACGACGTTCCGCAAGGACGGTCGGGCGGTGTCTACCCCGGTCTGGGCGGTCCGGGACGGCGACGCCCTGGCGGTCTGGACGGTGGCCGAGTCGGGGAAGGTCAAGCGGATCAGGCGGGACGGCACGGTGACCGTGGCCCCCTGTGACGTGCGCGGCCGTTCGCACGGCGAGGCGGTGCCCGGTCACGCGGTGCTCTGCGGGCCCGAGGAGAGTCGCCGGGTGCGCGACCTGCTCAAGCGGAAGTACTGGCTGCTGGGCCGGCTGACCCTCATGGGCAGCCGGCTGCGCCGGGGCGAGTCGGGCACGATCGGCATCCGGGTCACCGTGCAGGAGTGATCGCCGGGGTCGGCCCGGACAAGCCTCAGGGGCGGTGGAACGCCGCTTGCTGCGACGTCCGCCCGCCCCTGAGGCCGAAACCTTCTGACCGGGTCAGTCCCCCTGGCGCTGTTGGGGGATCTGCCCTTGTAGCAACGCCCGCACCTCCGACTCACGATACCGACGGTGTCCGCCCAAGGTGCGGATCGCGCTGAGCTTCCCCGCCTTGGCCCACCGGGTCACCGTCTTCGGGTCGACACGGAACATCGACGCCACCTCGGCCGGTGTGAGTAGCGGCTCTGGTTCGTGCGTTCGCGATGCCATCGGTCACTCCTCCACATGGATAGACATCGGCCGGGGTCCCGCCGGCCGACGCGTCTCCCATGGTCCGGCTAGTCCCCGATGTCCGACATGGGCCGAACGGCCGAAGGTCCCTAGACGGACGGATGAACCATGCCCGATTTATCTGACTTTTACACGGCAGAAAGTACCTTATTCGGACTCATGATCACGGTTCGTGATGCGTCAACTACGAGACACCTTCGCATTTGACACCACCGCTGGGCGTTTCATGGTCAATTGCACCGCTCCAGCAGCTGGATCGCCCGCCACCGGGCGACCAACCGGTCGTACGCCGCCGACGCCTCCTCCGCCTCGCCCCGGGAGAGCCCGGCCAGGCCGGTCGCCACCAGTTCCGGCGAGTCGTCCGCCGCCAGGGTCTCGTCGGAGAGCAACTGCACCAGGCCGCCGTAGTCCAACTCGACCACCGAGCGCGGGTGGAACTCCTCCAGCCACCGGGCGGCCTCCTCGACCGCCTCGGTGATCGGTGCCTCACCTATCGACTTCTTCAGCACCGACAGCGCCCGGGAGGCCCGCCGGCGGGCCTTGGAGATCTCCGTCCGGTAGCGCAGCGCCCGCCGCTTCGGCTGGGTGACCAGGTCCCGCTCGCCCGCCTCGAAGAGCACGAACCACCGCAGCGGTACGCCCCAGGTGGCGATCTGCTCGTGCAGCCGGGGCACCCCGTGCTCCAGCACCCGGGCGCCGCTGCGCCAGTCCTCCACCACCGTCTTGGCCTGCCCGGCCAGGACCGGCGGGACGAACGCGTCGGCGATCACCGAGGGCACCCCTTCCCGGGCGCTCAGTGCCGCCTCGGCCACCCGGACCCGCAGGTTCCACGGGCAGACCAGCAGCGCGTCGTCGACCTCCAGCACGTACGCTTCGTCGGGCAGATCGGGCAGCCGGGTCCAGCCGGCACCGAGCGCCTCGATGACCGAGGTCCGTTGCCGGCCCGGCCCCTCCGACGGGGCCACCGCCCGCCCCTCCCGCACATAGCGCCGCCAGTACGACTGGCGGTCCCGGTCGAAGGCGGTCAGCGGCTCGTACACGCGCAGGTAAGAAGCGAAGAGCGACGGCACCGCGCGATCCTCCCACGAAACCCCGTACCAGCGCCGCTGCCGTCGTGCGCTGCCGTGACGTGGACGACGGCACGGTTCCGGGCCGGGATTAGGCTCACCAGGGTCGGCACCATCCCCGCCGGCATCCGACCAGGTCCGCGCCCCACGAGGACGCACACCGAACAGGAGCAAGCCATGGGCGTATTCGCGAGCACCGACGACCCGGGATCAGCCGGTCACGAACAGGTCGTCTTCTGTCAGGACAAGCAGAGCGGCCTCAAGGCGATCATCGGCATCTACTCGACCGCGCTGGGCCCCGCGCTCGGCGGCACCCGGTTCTACCCGTACGCCAGCGAGGAGGCGGCGCTGGCCGACGTGCTGGACCTGTCCCGTGGCATGGCGTACAAGAACGCCCTGGCCGGGCTGGACCTGGGTGGCGGCAAGGCGGTCATCTGGGGTGATCCGGAGCGGGTCAAGAGCGAGGCGCTGCTGCGCGCGTACGGCCGGTTCGTGCAGTCCCTGGCCGGGCGCTACTACACCGCCTGCGACGTGGGCACCTACGTGGCCGACATGGACGTGATCGCCCGGGAGACCCGCTACGTCACCGGCCGCAGCGTGGAGCACGGCGGGGCGGGCGACTCCTCGGTCCTCACCGCCTGGGGCGTCTTCCAGGGCATGCGGGCCGCCGCCGAGCACGTCTGGGGCGTCCCGACGCTGCGCGGACGTCGGGTCGGCGTGGCCGGCCTCGGCAAGGTCGGCAAGCACCTGACCGGCCACCTGGTCGACGACGGGGCCGAGGTGGTGGCGACCGACGTCGACCCCAGGGCGCTGGAGTGGGTACGGGCCACCCACCCCCGGGTCGAGCTGGTCACCGACGCCTCCGCGCTGGTCGCCGCCGACATCGACGTGTACGCCCCGTGCGCCCTGGGTGGCGCCCTGAACGACGACACCGTGCCGGCGCTGCGGGCCAGGGTGGTCGCCGGCGCGGCGAACAACCAGCTCGCCCACCCGGGCATCGAGAAGCTCCTCGCCGACCGGGGCATCCTGTACGCCCCTGACTACGTGGTGAACGCCGGGGGCGTGATCCAGGTCGCGGACGAGATCGAGGGCTTCAACTTCGACCGGGCCAAGCTGCGGGCCACCCGGATCTACGACACCACCCGGCAGATCCTCCGGCTGGCCGACGACGAGGGAGTGCCCCCGGCGGTGGCCGCGGACCGGCTGGCCGAACGGCGGATGGCCGATGTGGGCCGGCTGCGCACCATCCACCTGCGTTGAGCGGGGCGTCCCGGGTGCGGCGGTGGTCCGCATCCGGGACGCCGCACGTTGATCGACCGACCCGGGCACGGCGGTTCTCCGCAGCCGGGCCCCGCGCGCCAGCATGGGGATACGCGGCTTTTCAGACGGTTTGACCGGTGTCATGGGCAGCTCCGGCGGTTACCCCTTACCGGGTACACTCGGTGACGACCGGGTGACTGCGACGCGCAGGGCCGGCAGACGGTAACCCGAGGTGCCGAAGGGTGGCATCCCCATGTACCGTAAGAGCCACGAGAGATGCCTGACGTCATCGGGGCCCGCCTTCGGGCTGCCCCGCATTCTGTGCGAGGGGGTCGAGCCATGGGGCGCGGCCGTGCTAAGGCCAAGCAGACAAAGGTGGCCCGGGAGTTGAAGTACCACTCCCCGAACACCGACCTCACCGCCTTGCAGCGCGAACTGGCGAGTGCTGGTGGGAAGTCTGAGCAGCACTTCGACGACGACTACAAAGAGTATGTCGACGACGACGACGAGGATCACGCGGACGACGACCCGGACCCCTGGGCTCCTCCGACCCGCTGACCTCCGGTCACATCGAGCACGCGGCAACTCTCCGCGTGCTCACGCATGTGCCCGACCAGAGCGGCACTACGATCGACGATCAGGGACCTCGCCATCCCGGAGCACACTCCGGCGGCCGGCGCGGTCCCTGATCTCGACGGGCACGCCTCACTCAGCGCGGTCGGTTGTTCCAGTTGTAGAAGGTCGGGATGTTCTCGAAGTGGTTCCAGGCGCAGACCGCGCCGGCACCCTCCCCGCCCGGCACCTCCGCCCGGAAACGACGCGCGGCCTCGGCCTCGTGGAGCAGGGCGGCAAGTTCCGGAGCGGCCTCCCGCACCCGGTCGGCGACCTGGTCCGCGCCTCCCCCGACGCGCTCAGGCTGCCGGTGACTCGTGGTCTCGGGCATGGTCCAACACTCCCTCCAGTAGGCGGATCTTGCTGTTGCGACAGTGCTCGGTCTCCGTACCGTCGAACCGTCCCTGCTCGAAGTAGCGGTTCGCCGCGTGGCCACCACCGCAGAAACCGAAGTACGCGCAGGACGAACGACACGCCTCGACCCCGGTGAGGAACTCCCCCACCCAGTCCGTGCCCGTCGCGCCGGCCAGGATCTCGGCCAGCGGGGTGGCCAGCACGTTACCGCTGCTGAAATCGCCGTACCGGGCGTCGGTGAAGCCGGCCAGCTCCGGGGAGAGCACGGTCACCGAGCCGTCGTGTCCGATCGTCGGGATCGGGTCGAGCTGTCGGGGCAGCAGGTCGTCATCCGCTCCGGCCAGCACCGCCGCGGCGTACCGCAGCGACCACTCCACCTCGCGCAGATGCACCCGGGGGGTCCGCCGCC
This sequence comes from Micromonospora sp. NPDC051925, assembly GCF_044548625.1. Lineage (NCBI taxonomy): Bacteria > Bacillati > Actinomycetota > Actinomycetes > Micromonosporales > Micromonosporaceae > Micromonospora > Micromonospora sp. NPDC051925. The sequence goes on from NZ_JBIUCH010000016.1 coordinate 74,656, forward strand.
AGGCCGCCACCAGCTCGGCCCAGAACGCGGTCACCGCCGCCGCGTCGTGCGCGTTGCTCCGGGTGTTGACCCCCTCGGTCTCCTCGATGTTCACACCGAGCACGTCACAGCCGAGATCGAGGAAGTAGTCGTACAGCTCGGTGGCGAGGCCCGGCGCCGGTCGGCTCACCACCGCCAGCGCCGAGAACGGCAGGCCGTGCCGGCGCAACGCCGCGATCCCCCGGACGATCCGGTCGTACGCCGGCCGGCCGGCCCGGGTCACCCGATCGTCGTTGCGCGTGCGCGGGCCGTCCACGCTCACGCTCACCCGCATCCCGTGCTCGACGAAGAACGCGCACCAGGCGTCATCGATCAACGTGGCGTTGGTCTGCACGTGGTGCTCCACCCCGGCAGGGAACGGGGCGATCAGCTTCGCCAGGTGCTCCCGCCCGGCGGCGAGCGGCTCCCCGCCGTGCCAGACCACCGAGAACCGGCCCCGCGCCGCCCACGGTGCCACCGCGGCGGCGACCGCGGCGGCGACGGCCACCGGCATCCGCCGATCGGCCGACCGGTGCGGCAGATAGCAGTACGCGCAGTCCAGGTTGCACAGCGTCGTCGGCTGCATCACCACGTACGACGGAATCGCCGCGATGCCCCGCATACCCGTCACGGACCGTGCCCGAGCAGCCATCGACCCTCCTCCCCCGTGCCCGAAGTGTCCTTCAGGCTAGGCGGCGACAGCCACTCGGGTGAACCCCGACCAGGTGCCCGGCCGATCGCCCCGAGGTGATCAGCCCCGGGTGTGCTGGCCGATCATCTGGACGTTGCCGGTGCCCTCGATGATCTCGCCGGCCTGCCAGGCGTCCACGCCGCGGCCGGCCAGGGTGGCCAGCGCGCGGTCGGCGTCCTCGGCGGAGACGATGGCGAACATGCCGACGCCCATGTTGAACGTCGACTCCATCTCCGGGTCCTCGATCCGACCCTTGGACTGGATCAGGTCGAAGATCGGCTGCGGCTTCCAGGTGGCCCGGTTGACCACCGCGTCGACGTGCTCGGGCAGCACCCGGACCAGGTTGCCCGGGATGCCGCCGCCGGTGACGTGGGCGATCGAGCGCACCTCCGCCTCGGTGATCAGCTTCAGGCAGTCCTGTGCGTAGATCTTGGTCGGGGTGAGCAGCTCCTCACCGAGGGTGCGCTGCCGGCCGAAGTCGTCGATCACCACGTCCAACCGCATCCGACCGGCCCCCAGCAGCACGTGCCGGACCAGGGAGTAGCCGTTGGAGTGCAGGCCGGACGAGCGCATCGCGATCACCACGTCGCCCACCTCGACCCGGTCCGGGCTAAGGATCTCGCTCTCCTCGACCACGCCGACCCCGGTGGCGGAGACGTCGTACTCGTCGGGGCGCAGCACTCCCGGGTGCTCGGCGGTCTCGCCGCCGAGCAGCGCGCAGCCGGCGTACCGGCAGCCGTCGGCGATGCCGGCCCCGATCTCGGCGACCCGGTCCGGCACGACCTCGCCGGTGGCGATGTAGTCGAGCAGGAACAGCGGCTCGGCGCCGCAGGCCACCAGGTCGTCGACGACCATCGCGACCAGGTCGATGCCGATCGTGTCGTGGATGTCGAGCTGCTGGGCGATGACCAGCTTGGTGCCCACCCCGTCGGTGGAGGAGGCCAGGATCGGGTTCTTGTACTTCTTGGTGTCCAGCCGGAACAGGCCGGCGAAGCCGCCCAGGTCGCCCATGACCTCGGGACGCCGGGTCTCCTTCACCTTCGACTTGAGCAGCTCGACCGCCCGGTCACCCGCCTCGATCGACACCCCGGCGTCGGCGTACGAGACCGAGCGCTTGCGGGTGGTGCGGCCGGTGCCCGCCGTCCAGGGCTGGCGGTCGCCATTGGCGCCGCTCGGGCTGCTTCCTGCGCCACTGCGCTCGGACACGTACGTCACGGTTCTCCCCTTTGTGGTTCTCGGTGCCGTGCCGACGGTGGCCGGACGACGCCGGTGTACTACGGGCGGTGGGCGGTCGCGCCGCCCGGAGTGGCGACGAGCGGTGTGTGGTGCTCCGGAGCGTCCGGGGCGTCGGCGACCCGCCGGCCCACCCCTTCGAGCACGTGTTTGCCGATCAGGTTCCCGGCCGGCAGGTCGATCGGGTACTCCCCGTCAAAGCAGGCCCGGCAGAGCCGGCTCCTGGGCTGCTCGGTCGCGGCGATGAGACCGGGCAGCGAGACGTAACCGAGGGTGTCGGCACCGATCGACCGCCGGATGCCCTCGTTGTCCAGCCCGTTGGCCAGGAGTTCGGCCCGGGTGGCGAAGTCGATGCCGTAGAAACACGGCCAGTTGACCGGCGGGGAGGAGATCCGGACGTGGACCTCCAGCGCGCCCGCCTCGCGGAGCATCCGGACGATCGCCCGCTGGGTGTTGCCGCGCACGATCGAGTCGTCGACCACGACCAGCCGCTTACCCCGCACGTTCTCCCGCAGCGGGTTCAGCTTGAGCCGTACGCCGAGCTGACGCAGGGTCTGCGACGGCTGGATGAAGGTGCGCCCGACGTACGGGTTCTTCATCAGGCCGGCGCCGTAGGTGATGCCGGACGCCTCGGCGAAACCGATGGCGGCCGGGGTGCCCGACTCGGGCACCGGGATCACCAGGTCGGCCTCGACCGGGTGCTCCTTGGCGAGTTGCCGGCCGATCTGCACCCGGGCGGCGTGCACGTTGCGGCCGGCGATGGTGGCGTCCGGGCGGGCGATGTAGACGTACTCGAAGAGGCAACCCTTCGGTTCCGGCGCGGCGAACCGGTTGGACCGCAGGCCGTTCTCGTCGATCGCGATCAACTCGCCCGGCTCGACCTCACGCACCACGCTCGCGCCGACGATGTCCAACGCGGCGGTCTCGCTGGCCACCACCCAGCCGCGCTCCAGCCGACCGAGCACCAGCGGGCGGACGCCGTGCGGGTCCCGCGCGGCGTAGAGGGTCGACTCGTCCATGAAGACGAAGCTGAACGCGCCCCGCAGCTGCGGCAGCACCTCCAGCGCGGCGGCCTCCACCGACAGGTCGGGGCGGCTGGCCAGCAGCATGGTCACCAGTGAGGTGTCGTTGGTGGCCCCGTCGTCGAGCAGGCCGCGCTCGGCGACCTCCTTCTGCAGCTCGGCGGTGTTGACCAGGTTGCCGTTGTGCGCCAGGGCGATGGTGGTGCCGGAGGTGGTCGAACGGATGGTCGGCTGGGCATTCTCCCAGGTCGACCCGCCGGTGGTGGAGTAACGCGCGTGCCCGATCGCCAGGTGACCCCGCAGGCTCTTCAGCGTCGGCTCGTCGAACACCTGGGCCACCAGGCCCAGATCCTTGTAGACCACCACCCCGGACCCGTCGCTCACCGCGATGCCGGCAGCCTCCTGGCCGCGGTGCTGGAGTGCGTAGAGACCGAAATAGGTGAGGTTGGCGACCTCTTCACCCGGGGCCCAGACGCCGAAGACGCCACAGGCGTCCTGGGGGCCGGGTCGCTGGGGGTCAAGGTCGTGGCTCAGCCGGCCATCGCCTCGGGGCACTGCCGCTCCCTCATGCTGGTCTGGACTGGCCTGGCGGAACCGGGGGGCTGCTCCGCGCCTTTCGGCCCTGGACCACTGTCGTCGAATGACAGTGTACGCGAATCCGAGTCGATACAGAAAGTCACGATCCACCTCCATCCAGTCACCGTTGCCGGCGGAACGGCGCAGCTAGAGGGGCAGATGGTCGGAGAGGTCCGCCCGGTTTCCACTCACCTGTACGCGACCGTCCGTGACCGCCTGCGCCCAGGACAGCCGCCCGGTGGCGAGTTCCAGCCAGGTGGCCGGCGCCATCTCCACCACGTTCGGCGGGGTGCCCCGGGTGTGTCGGGGCCCCGGAACGCACTGAACTGCACCGTAAGGTGGGACACGCACCTCCACCGATCGGCCGGGGGCACGCTCCGCGAGGACGGTCAGAAGGGTACGGACCGCCTCCCGGTACACCGGCCGATCGGGCGTACGCCCCTCATCGAGCGCCGTCAGCGCCGCCAGCACCACGGCGGACTTAATGTGCGGAGAGGACACGACGGGACGATACGACCCGAGTCTGCCGGGTGCCACGCTGGCCCCTGGGTCGCGCCGATCCGGTCAGACAAGGCATAGTTGCCGACGGCGTATTCATACCGTGATGATCCCCGGCCCTTCGCCGGGGAAGTCAGACCGGAAGGCGGTGGACGTGTCAACACACCGACGTGCCTGGACGCAGCGGGCCGGTGTGGTCGTAGCGCTGGTGGCCGGGGCCCTGCTCATCACCCCCGCCACACCCGCCTTCGCCGCGCCGAGCGTCAACAACGTGTCGGCGTCTCCGAGTTCCGTCGAAGCTGGGAAGACTACCCGGGTAAGCTACTCGCTCACCGTGGGTGACGGTTCCCCGGTCGACGTCTCGGTCACGTCCAGCAACGGCAAGCTGCGCTGCGTGGACGGTTGCAGTCGCAACAAGGTCAACGAGAGCGGCAACTCCAGCGCCAGCTTCTCCCTTGCCGACGACGCGTCGAACGGCTCCGCCACGATCACCGTGAAGGCCGTCGACGCCAACGGCGCCGAGAACTCGGCCAGCACGACCGTGACCCTGATCGCCAAGGCAGCCCCACAGACCACCGCGCCGCAGGACAAGCCGACGGTCAAGTCGATCTCCGGCAAGGTGGTCGTGGCGGCCACCGGCGACCCGGTGCCCAACGCGGTGGTGGGGCTGGAGGACCCGACCGGTCGGCAGTTCAACACCACCAGCGACGGCAGCGGCAACTTCCGGATCACCGGGTCCAGCGCGAACCCGATCGCGCCCGGAGCACTGGTGCTCGGTGCCAGCAAGGACGGCATCGTCGCGACCAAGCCGATCACCGCAGGTGCCGGGCAGAGCCTGTCCAACCAGCGGATCAGCCTGGCGCTGAAGGTCGAGGTCAGCCCGAGCGCCACCCCGTCGACCTCCGTGGAGGCGACTCCGACGGAGGAGACGACCGAGGAGACCACCGACGAGGAGAGCACCGAACCGAGCTCCGGGCAGCAGCAGGCCGCGTCCCAGGACGACGACAGCGGTTTCGGCTCCTTCCTGATCATCCTGCTCGGCGGCCTGCTGGTGGCGGCCGGCGTCGGCACCATCGTGCTGCTCTGGATCCGGCGCAAGAACGCCGACGCGGACGCCGACGGGGACGGGGACGGACCGGACGGTGCCGCCGCCGCGGGAGGCGTCCCCGGCCCCCGGGGCCCGCGTGGCACCGACGACCAGACCCGGGTGGTCAACCGGGTCGGTGCCGGGCCCGACCCGACGATGGTCGGCAACTCCTCGCTGAGCGACGCGCCGACGATGATGCACCGGCCGGTCGTCGACGACGTCCCACCGGACCCGTACGCCGCTCCGCCACAGCCCTACGGCGCACCGCAGGACAACTGGGCCGCCGGCGGCGGTTACGGCGACGAGCCCGCTGGCCAGGGCGGCTACGGCCAGCCGGGCGGCTACGGTGCCGTTCCCTCGTCCGGCGGCGGTTACGGTGCGGCGGGGGCGGCAGGTGCCGCTGGCGGCTACGGCGCGGCGGCCTCCCCGGCCGGTGGCTACGGCAACGCCCCGTCCTCGGGAAGCGGCTACGGCAACGCCCCGGCCTCCGGCGGCGGCTACGGCAGCCGGGACTACGGCGCGACGGCCGGGGCCGGCTACCCGGCGCAGGAGCAGGCCGGCGGCTACGGCGGCGAACGCTACGACGAGCCCACCGGCCGGTACACCGGCGACAGCACCTCGTACGCGCCGGCCGCCGACCCCTACCCGACCAGCACCTACCAACCGGCGCAGGACGCGTACGGCCAGCCCGGCGCGGCCGGCTACGGCCAGCCCGAGCAGGGCGGCTACAGCCGTGGCGCGGAGCCGACCGGTGGCTATGCCGGTGGCGGCGGCTACGGTCAGCAGGCGGGTTACGACGCCGGCCCCGCACAGGGTTACGGCGGCCAGCACGGCGGTTACGACCAGCCGGCCGGTGCCCACCAGGGCGGCTACGACCAGCCGGCCGGAACCCACCAGGGCGGTTACGACCAGCCAGCCGGCTACGACCAGCCAGCCGGTTATGCCCAGCCGGGCGGTGCCCACCAGGGGGGCTACGACCAACGCGGTGCCCACCAGGGCGGTTACGACCAGCCAGGCGCGGGCTACGACCAGCAGACCGGTTACGCCTCTCCGCAGGGCGGGTACGGCCAGCCGGGCGGCTACCCTGCTGATCAGCCGCCGGGCGGCTACGGCCAGGAACCGCCACAGCAGCGCAGCGGTGGGTACGACCAGCAGGGCTACGACCAGCAGCCGGGTGGCTACTACGGCGACCCGGCCCAGGCCGGCCGCGACCAGACGCCGTCCGGGCGGGCCCGGCCGGACGGTCCGCCCCCGGAGCGCGGCGGACGCCGCCTCGACTGGTTGGACGACTGACCCACCGGCAACAGCGACGACGACGGGCCGCCCGGACTCACCGGGCGGCCCGTCGTCGCTACGGTGTCAGCCACCCCTGGCAGAACGGTGTCAGCCGGCCGAGCAGACCCCTCGCGGAGCGGTTTCAGCCGGCGAGAAGACGCCCTCGCGGAGCGGTGTCAGCCGGCCGAGAAGACGCCCCGGCGGAGCACCGGCACCACGTCCGAGACATCCAGTTGGACGGCGACCTCGACGTCCCCGGCGAAGCCACCCTCGATCAGCTCCCGGCCGGAGACACACCCACGTACCGCCGCCGGCACGTCGGGAGTGCTGGCCAGCGCCGCCAGCGCCATCGCCGCCTCCACCGACAGCCCACCGGGCACCCCGGAGATCGCGTCCAGCACGCTGGCCGCGCCCAACTGGTCCTCCACCGAGGGGCGTAGGGTGCCGTCCGGCCAACGCTCGCCGGCGGCCACCACCCCCACCGGGGTGTCAATCGAGCCGTACCCGTGGCGGCGCAGCCATCGCCCGACGGCGCGGGCGTTGCGCAGGCAGGCCGCGACCACCGGCCGGCCGGTGGCGCTGGCCGCGGCGCTGATCGCGGAGCCGTTCGGCGACGGCAGCACCAGGTCGGCGACGACCGGCGCGCTACTCAGGGCTGCCGGAGAGAGCGACCACGGGTGTGCCGTGGTCGTCTGCCGGCGACCCACTGCGGCAACCGCGCCGACCCGCACCGCGTACTCGGCCGCCTGCTCTCCCCAGGGGAACGGGTGGACCCGCATGCCCCGGGCGACCGCCACCTCCACGGTGGTGGTGAACGAGAGGACGTCCACCACCACCAGGACGGCGCAGACCCGGCCGAGTTCCGCCGCCCCGGTCAGCCCCCAGTCGAACCGGGCACCCGAACCGGGTTGGGCGTGGACGGCCGGGGCCACCGCCTCAGAGCTGATCGGGCGCGGGGCGCTGCGCTACGCCGCCGTCGGCCTCGGCCGTTGGTGCGTCGGGAGTCGGTGCCTCCGCGCCGGCCTCCGTGGTCGGTGCCGACTCGGCAGCCGGTACGTCGGCACCGCGCCCCTCGGCCGCCGCTGCGGCCTCGGGCGTGGCCGTCTCGGGCGTGGCCACCTCGGGCGGGACGCTCGACTCCGACGCGGTGGCCGCCGGCGCGGCGGGCGTCGGGGCAGCGGTCGCCGGGGCGGCCACGACCTCGCCGGCCGGGTCGTCCGCGTCCGCCGGCTGCTCCCGCTCCGGTACGTCCACCGGTTGGGCGGCGGTGGCCGGGGCGATCGTGGTGGTGCCGGTCCGAACCGCCTCGACCTGCACCTGGGCCGCCTCCGACCCGCCGAAGAGCCGGGGCAGGGTCGCGGTGTGCGCGGCCCGCAGCTCGTCCAGACCGATCCGGAACTGGCCGTGCACCTCCAGGGCGCCGCTCGCCGGGTCGGTGACGCCGATCAGCTCCCACGGCACGCCGCGCTCGTCGCAGAGCGCGGTGAACGCCTTCTCGTGCCCGCGCGGAACGGTCACCAACACCCGACCGGCCGACTCGCTGAACAGGAAGACGAACGGCAGCGAACCGTCGGCGAACCGCTCCGGCAGACCGACCCGGGCACCGACGCCCCTGCGCAGGCTGGACTCCACCAGGCTCTGGGCCAGACCACCGTCGGACAGATCGTGCGCGGAGCTGAGGTGGCCCACCCGGGCCGCCTCGGCCATCAGCTCGGCGAGCTGGCGCTCCCGGCCCAGGTCGACCTGCGGCGGCATACCGCCCAGGTGCTCGTGCGTCACCCAGGCCCACTCGGAGCCGGACAGTTCCACGTGCGTGTCGCCGAGCAGGAAGAGCTGGTCGTGGTCGCCGCCGGTGCGCGGCACGAAGCCCATCGGCACCCGGTCGGCCACGTCGTCCAGCACGCCCAGCACGCCGACCACCGGGGTCGGGTGGATGGCGGCGGCACCGGTCTGGTTGTAGAAGCTGACGTTGCCGCCGGTGACCGGGATGCCCAGCTCCAGGCAGCCGTCCGCCAGGCCGCGCACGGCCTCGGCGAACTGCCACATCACGCCCGGGTCCTCCGGCGAGCCGAAGTTGAGGCAGTTGGTCACCGCGATCGGCTTCGCGCCGGTCACCGCCACGTTCCGGTACGCCTCGGCGAGCGCCAGCTTCGTCCCCTGGTACGGGTCGAGGCGGGCGTACCGGCCGTTGCCGTCGACGGAGAGGGCGACCCCCAGGCCGCTCTGCTCGTCGATCCGGATCACCCCGGAGTCCTCCGGCTGGGCCAGCACGGTGTTGCCCAGCACGTACCGGTCGTACTGCTCGGTGACCCAGGTCTTGTCGGCCAGGTTCGGCGAGGCGATCATGCGCAGCAGGGTCTCCCGCAGCGCCTCCGGGTTGCTCGGCCGGGGCAGCGTCTCGGCCCGGTCAGCCTGGAGCAGGATCAGGTCGGCCGGCTCGCGCATCGGGCGGGCGTAGACCGGGCCGTCGTCGACCAGCGAGCCCGGCGGCACGTCGACCACCACGTGGTCGTTCCAGGTGACCAGCAGCCGGCCCGGCCGGCCGTCGGGCGAGGGCGCGGTGACCTCACCGATCGCGGTGGCCAGCACCCCCCACTTCTCGGCGGTCTTGAGCACCGCCTCCAGCTTCTCCGGGGTCACCACCAGCAGCATCCGCTCCTGGGACTCGCTGGCCAGGATCTCGTGCGGCTCCATCGACGGCTCGCGCAGCGGAACCCGCTCCAGCCAGACCCGCATGCCGGTGCCGGCCGACGCGGCGGTCTCGGTGAGCGCGCAGGTCAGGCCCGCGCCGCCTAGGTCCTGGATACCGACGACCAGCTCGGCGTCGTACAGCTCCAGGCACGCCTCGATCAGCAGCTTCTCGATGAACGGGTCGCCGACCTGCACCGACGGACGGCGCTGTTCGCTGCCCTCGTCGAAGGTGGCGCTGGCCAGCACCGACACGCCGCCGATGCCGTCCCGACCGGTCTTTGCGCCGAGCAGCACCACGACGTTGCCGGGGCCGGCAGCGTCCTTCTTCTGCAACCGGTCGACCGGCAGCACGCCGAGGCAGAGCGCGTTGAGCAGCGGGTTGCCCTGGTAGCAGGGGTCGAAGACCAGCTCACCGCCGATGTTGGGCAGGCCGAGGCAGTTGCCGTAGCCGCCGACGCCGGCGACCACGCCGGGCAGCACCCGGGCGGTGTCCGGGTGGTCGGCCGCGCCGAACCGCAGCGGGTCCATCACCGCGACCGGGCGCGCGCCCATCGCCAGGATGTCCCGGACGATGCCGCCGACGCCGGTAGCCGCGCCCTGGTAGGGCTCGACGAAGCTCGGGTGGTTGTGCGACTCGACCTTGAAGGTGACGGCCAGCGTGTCGGAGACCCGGACGACGCCCGCGTTCTCACCGATGCCGGCGAGCAGCCGGTCGCTCGGCGGGGCCTTCTCGCCGAACTGGCGCAGGTGCACCTTGCTCGACTTGTAGGAGCAGTGCTCGCTCCACATGATCGAGTACATGGCCAGCTCGGCCTGGGTGGGGCGGCGGCCGAGGATGTGCCGGATCCGGTCGTACTCGTCGTCGCGCAGGCCCAGCTCGGCGTACGGCTGAAGTTCGTCGCCGGTGCCGGCGGCCCGCTGCACGGTGTCCACGCCGTCGGCCCAGTCGGAGACCGGCGTCGGACCGCCGTGCCGGCCGGCATCGGCCGGACCGCCCGGCGGCACGACGGCCGCACGCGGCTCCGTCGGGTCCGCCGGGAAGTGGCCCGGGGTCTCCCGCACGGCCGGGTCCTGGTGGGTGGTCATGACCTCTCCTCGCTGCGCTCGGAGCCGCCCGTGGGGCGGTCGAGCCGACCGATGATCCTGCCGGGCACCGTCACGCCGGCGTCCCCACCAGATGCTTGAGCACCGAGGTGAAGAAGCCGAGGCCGTCCAGGGAGGGGCCGGTGAGCGCCTCCACGGCGTGCTCCGGGTGGGGCATGATGCCGACCACGTTGCCGGCGGCGTTGGTGATCGCGGCGATGTCCCGCTGCGAGCCGTTCGGGTTGCCGCGGACGTAGCGGGCGACGACCCGCCCCTCGGCCTCCAGCTCGTCGAGGGTGGCGGTGTCCGCGACGTAGCAGCCCTCGCCGTTCTTGACCGGGATGAGGATCTCCTGGCCGGGCTGGAAGGTGTTCGTCCAGGCGGTGCCGGCCGACTCGACGCGCAGGACCTGGTCCCGGTTACGGAAGTGCAGGTGCTGGTTGCGGGTGAGCGCGCCGGGGAGCAGGTGGGCCTCGCAGAGGATCTGGAAGCCGTTGCAGATGCCGAGCACCGGCAGGCCACCCCGGGCGGCGTCGACCAGGGTCTCCATCACCGGGGCGAACCGGGCGATGGCCCCGCAGCGCAGGTAGTCGCCGTAGGAGAAGCCACCCGGGAGGACGACGGCGTCCACCCCGTGCAGCTCCGGGTCGCCGTGCCAGAGCCGGACGGGCTCCGCACCGGCGATCCGGACGGCACGGGCGGCGTCCCCGTCGTCCAGCGAGCCGGGGAAGGTCACCACTCCGACGCGGGCGGTCACGAGTGCGCGTCCACGGTCTCGTCGGCCTCGACCCGGACCGTGAAGTCCTCGATGACGGGGTTGGCGAGCAGTTTGTCGGCGATCTCCCGGGCCCGGTCCAGGTCCGGTTCGCCGGTGAACTCGATCTCGATCCGCCTGCCGATCCGGACGGAGGCGACGTCACTGACGCCGAGCCGCGGCAGCGCGTTTGCGACGGCCTGGCCCTGAGGATCGAGGATCTCGGGCTTGAGCATGACGTCGACGACGACGCGAGGCACTGGGCACTCCTGACTGTGTACGCAGTTGGGTGCCGGCCCACTAGGGGCGAGCGCAGCCAGCCTACCTGGCAGATACCGGTCCGGACGCACCGGCCGGGGCCAGTTCAGGCAGTGATCAACATTGCCGGCGACCGGGACGGGCGGCCGATATCCGTTCGTTGCCGCTCTGATGCGGATTTGTTGCCGATCGTCGACGCGCCGTCTCGACACAACCGTTTTGACCAGGCAATACGCGACTCAACGCCAGATTTGGGACCGGTATCCGACAAACAGGGACGAGCACGCCGCGAGTCGCCTCTGTCACATTGATCGAGATGACCACACTTTTGTGAATGAACCCGTGGACCCCCATCCTCGATCGCCAAGTGTCGATTCCTGCTCGACGTCCACGGCGGGCCACCCCCACCCCGACGGCCGACCCGGCCCGATGACCCGGGCCCGACGGGTCCGGCATCCAGAACCACGGCAGCGTCGCGTACAACCGGGTCTGGATCACCTCGACGGCCGGGACAGTCACCCCGGCAGGGCGGGGATGGTCGGTGTTGACCTGCCCTGCCGGTTACCGCCCGACCGGCAGGAATCGTCTGTGCAGTACCGCCCTGCCCGTTACCGCCCGACCCGACGCGGATGGTCGGTGTCCGCCCTGCCCGTTACCGCCCGACCCGGCGCGGAGTGGCCGATGCAGGTCTGGCCCTGCCTGTTACCGCCCGACCCGGCAGGAATGGTCGGTGCAGGTCCGGCCCTGCCCGTTACCGCTCATGCGGCACGGATGGTCGGCCGAGCGCCGACCGTCCGCGCCGCCTCGTTTTGCAGCATCCGGCCAGCTGACCACGGCACGCGTCGACGCCGTGCGGCTACTGACAGCATCGGAACCGTGCTGGTCGTGACGACGGATCAACTGCCCGGCTACGAGATCCGCCAGATCCTCGGCGAAGTGGTGTCGTCGATGGCGCGGACCCGGAACCCGTACCGCGAGGGGGTCAAGAACCTGCGCGGCGGGGCGTACGACCCGATGGCCCCGGACAACCTCACCCGCTGGCGTACCGACTCGGTGGCCCGGCTCGGCGAGGAGGCCCTGCGCATCGGCGCGAACGCCGTGGTGGGAATGCGCTTCGACAGCCGCGACTGCGGCGAGATGTGGATGGAGATCTGCGCCTACGGCACGGCGGTGATCGTGGTGCCCAAGGTCCCCGACGTCATGCCGCACGACCAGCCCCTGGTCGCCGCCGAGACCGCCCACGAGCCCGGCTTCACCGAGGCCCCCGGCGGCATCGCCGAACCGGCGAGCGCCCCCGACCTTTCCTCCGCCGCCGAAACCCCCACCCGCAACCCCTGACCCACCCCCCAACACCCCGCACCCCCAGGGGACCGCAGGCCCCCGGTGATCAAGAGGTTTAGGTCAATTTGATCATCAACGGTGACACAAACTTCTTGATCACCGGGGCGGGCGGGGGGCGGGGGGCGGGGGGCGGGAGGGGGAGGGGGGCGGCGGGTGGGGGTGGGGGTGGGGGTGGGGGTGGGGGTGGGGTTAGAGGATGGGGGGTGGGGTGTAGGTGGCGGCTTGGGGGTGGGTGGTGACGACCTTGGTGATGCGGCGGGTGATGGCGTCCACCTGGGCCTGGGCGGCGCCGGTGAAGGTGGTGGGGTCGGCTACCAGGGTGTCGATCTCGGCACGGGTGAGACCGAGGCGGGAGTCGGCGGCCAGCCGGTCGAAGAGGTCGTTCTCCGGAGCGCCCTTCTCCCGCATGGCGAGGGCGACGGCGACCGCGTGTTCCTTGATCACCTCGTGGGCGACTTCCCGGCCGACGCCCCGGCGTACCGCCGCGACCAGGATCTTCGTGGTGGCCAGGAAGGGCAGGAAGCGCTCCAGCTCCCGGCTGATCACCGCCGGGTACGCGCCGAACTCGTCGAGCACGGTGAGGAAGGTCTGGAACAGCCCGTCGGCGGCGAAGAAGGCGTCCGGCAGGGCCACCCGGCGGACCACCGAGCAGGAGACGTCCCCCTCGTTCCACTGGTCGCCGGCCAGTTCGCCGACCATCGACAGGTACCCCCGGATGATCACCGCGAAGCCGTTCACCCGCTCCGACGAGCGGGTGTTCATCTTGTGCGGCATCGCGCTGGAGCCGACCTGACCGGGCTTGAAGCCCTCGGTGGCCAGCTCCTGACCGACCATCAGCCGGATCGTGGTGGCCAGCGAGGACGGCGCGGCGGCCACCTGCGCGAGCGCGGAGAGCACGTCGAAGTCCAGCGAACGCGGGTAGACCTGCCCGACGCTGTCCAGCACCCGGGCGAAGCCGAGGTGGCCGGCGACCCGACGCTCCAGCTCCGCGACCTTCTCGGCGTCCCCGTCGAAGAGGTCGAGCTGGTCGGCGGCGGTACCCACCGGGCCCTTGATCCCGCGCAGCGGGTAGCGGCCGATCAGGTCCTCCAGCCGCTCGTACGCGATCAGCAGCTCTTCCGCCGCCGAGGCGAAGCGCTTGCCCAGCGTGGTGGCCTGCGCGGCGACGTTGTGCGAGCGACCGGTCAGCACCAGGCCGGAGTGCTCGTGGGCGAGCCGGGCCAGCCGGGCCAGCGCGGCGACCACCCGGTCCCGGATCAGCTCCAGCGAGGCGCGCACCTGGAGCTGCTCGACGTTCTCGGTGAGGTCGCGGGAGGTCATCCCCTTGTGCACGTGCTCGTACCCGGCGAGCGCGCTGAACTCCTCGATCCGGGCCTTCACGTCGTGCCGGGTGACCCGCTCCCGCTCGGCGATCGAGGCCAGGTCGACGTCGTCGACCACCCGCTCGTACGCCTCGACCACCCCGTCCGGGACGGCCACGCCGAGGTCACGCTGGGCGCGGAGGACCGCGAGCCAGAGCCGCCGCTCCATCCGGACCTTCTCCTCCGGGGACCAGAGGGCGACCAGTTCGGGTGAGGCGTACCGGTGGGCGAGCACGTTCGGGATCGTCGTCACGTACCTCATTCTCGCCTACCCGACGACCGGTGACCTGGTCGGGCCGACGAGGGGCGGAGGAAGCGAGCCGCGATGCCCTCCACCACCCCCAGGTGATGACCGGGGAGCCCGTGCGCCACGTGCCGGCCCCCTGTCCCGCGCCGACACCGCCGACCTCGGCGCGAAGCGGCCGACACCGCCGACCCGGCGATCGGTCACCCCCGCTTGAGCACGTGCGTCAGGTACTCCTTGCGGTGGAGCGGGTTGCCGTCGGTGCGTCGGCGGGTCGGCGGGCTGCCGGTGGTCCTGCGGTAACCGCTCAGCGTGGAGACGAACACGCCTTCGCCGTGGGACAGGCCCGGTAGTTGGCGCTCGATGTCGTGGACGCTGCTCGCCGGGATGGTGCCGTGCAGGCGGCTGACCGGGCCCCGCGCCTCGCACTGGTCCACGATCGCCCGCGCAGCGGCCAGCCGGGACATGACCGCGCGGACCGTGTCGTCGGGCACCTCCAGGTCGAACTGGTTCACCGGCTCGTGCACCGTGGTCCCCGCCTCGCGCAGCGCGGTCATCAGCACCAGCGGGGTGAGCTTACGGAAGTCGCCGGCCGAGGTGACCGGGCTGAAGTACGCGGTGTCGGTCAACGTGACCACGCAGTCGACGACCTCCCAGCCGTGCAGCCCCTGCCGCAACGTCTGCCGGACGGTCTCCTCGATCGCCTTGTGGAAGGCGGCCGGTAGCCCGCCGGGCTCGACCTCGATGAGGTACCGCACGCCGGTGCCCGAGGGGCCGGGCTCGATCCGCAGGCCGACGGTGGCGGGGAACTCGTTCTGCCCGATCACGTCCAGCCCTCGGCCGATGCCCACCACCTTCTCGACGTACACCGTCGTGGTCTCCTCGAAGATCACCTCGATGTCGTACCGGTCCATCAGCAGGTCCCTGATCACCTCGCGTTGCACCTCGCCGTAGAGCGCCACCGAGATGCTCTGCTCCGCCTCGTTGCGGCGTACGTCGATCAGCGGGTCCTCCTCGGCCAACCGCTGCAGGCGCTGGTAGAGCTGTACGGTCTGCTCCGGCCGGGCGGCCCGGACGACGGTCTCCAGGCTCGGCGGAGCGAAGAAGCCGCCGGTCGGCAGCCCCTCGGGCGAACCGAGCTGGTCGCCGACCTGCACCTGCGCCAGCCCGTGGACCTTGGCGATGTCGCCGGGCCCGGCCACCGTCTCGCGGGTCGTGGTGCCGTGCGCGAAGACCCGTACCGACGTCACCTTGCCGTTGCCCTCGACCACCTCGCCGGTGCGGTCACGGCGATACGTGCCGACCGGCTCCCGGGCCGCGAGCCGACCGGAGTGCACCCGCGCGTAGGCGACCTTCTCACCACCGGGCACCCAGTCGATCTTGAAGACGCTCGCCCGCAGCCGCGCCGACGGGTCGCCGGCCGACGGCGGAAGGAACTCCTTGACGGCCCGGAGCAGCTCGCCCACGCCCTCGCCGGTGACGGCCGAGCCGAAGTACACCGGCACCACCAGCGCCTGCCGCACCTGACGCGTCAACTCCGCGCGGTAGTCCCGCTCGGTGAGGTGCCCGGCGTCGCCGAGGTAGGACTCGAGAAAGGCGTCACTCTCCTCGGCCAGCAGATCGGCCACCGACGCACCCCGCCCGCCACCGGACAGCGGCAGCGGCAGCGACCGCGCCCTGCCGGTGCCGGGATCGGTCACCGCACTCATCGCGAGTCGGCGGGGAGTGAGTTTCTCCCCGATGCTGTCCAGCAGATCCTGGTACCGGGCACCCACGCGGTCGATCTTGTTGGCGAAGATGAGGACGGGAATCCGCAGGCGATCCAACGTCCGCATGAGAATCCGGGTCTGCGCCTGCACCCCTTCGACGGACGAGACCACCAGGATGGCGCCGTCGAGCACGCGCAGCGCCCGCTCCACCTCGGCGATGAAGTCCGGGTGACCAGGCGTGTCGATGAGATTGACCTGAAGACCGTCAATGGCGAAGGACACCACGGCTGACCGGATGGTGATCCCGCGACGCCGCTCCATCTCCATGGAGTCGGTCTGGGTACTGCCGGTGTCGACGCTTCCGATCTGGTCGATGACACCGGTGTGATGAAGAAGCCGCTCGGTCAGGCTCGTTTTTCCTGCGTCAACATGCGCAACGATCCCGATATTGAGGGAGCCCATTGATGAACGCCGCCCAGAGGTAGATAGCCGACATGACCGTCCCGTCTACTGCTCCGGACTGTCGGCGCATCTCATCTCCCTATCGCGAACAGAATGAAATGACGATCTACCTGAACGGACCTTACCATTGATCACGGTTCTCCCGGTGTCCGCTCCGGGCCGTCCCCCACGGCCCGGATCCGCCCCTTCGACAGGCCGACCGCCCTTTCAGGTCGGGTGGCAGATCGCGGAGATCAGAGCTCGGTCACACGGTCGGAATGTCGTGCACCGGAGCGGTCACCACGATGGTCTTCGTCTGCTTGCCGTGGGCGTTGCTCGCGGTCAACAGGTAGGTGTGCTTCTGGATGTCCCCTTCCCGACCCGAGCAGGGAAAGGTGAACTCCTCGCTACCCGCCGACGGATAGTCGTCGCGATAGATGCCGGGACCGTCGATCGACAGGGCCACCGCCTTGACGTTGCTGACCCGCCACTCCACCAGCACCCCGCCGCCGGCGATCGGGTTGGCGCTGGTGCCGGCCGGGCAGCGCGGTTTGTCGGCCACCCGGAAGAAGCTGATGACGGGCCCGCTCGCCTTCGTACCGGACTTGGCGTCGCCACTGTCGTTGCCACCGCCGGCCGAGGGACTGCCGGCGGGGCCGCCGCCCTTGACGCCGCCGTCCGGCGTCTCGCCGTCGGTGACCGTGCCGGTGCCGGTGCCGGTGCCGGCGTCGGCGACGGGGGCGGTCGTCGCGTCGCCCGGGTTCGACGGGCCGCCGGTCGCCCCGGTCGCCGTGGCATCCGCAGAACTCGTCGCGGTGGAGGCACAGCCGCCGGCCGCCAGCACGGCGGCCAGGGCGACGGCGGTGGTACGGAGCAGAGCACGACCAGGCATGACAACTCCTTGACGGGGCGCCGCCACCATGATGTCCGGGGCGGGCTGACACCACGGTAGGAAGCCCCGACAACACGGCCCCGAACTGCGTGAAGGCTCAGCCGACCCGTTCGGCCCGCTCCTGGTCCGACAGTTCGTCAGCGCGCTCCACCACTCCGGCAACGACTACCCGGTGCGGAAACCGTAACGAAGCTCGTGCAGATGGCTGCCCTTGATCAGAACCGACACCTCGACGGGCTGCTCCGTCGCGGTGTAGACCACCCGCAGTTGGCGTAACACCGGCACGTACGGCGGCAGCGCCAAGGTCTCCACCTCCTCGGAGGTCGGCATTCGGGCCGACACCCGATCGACCACCTCGTGCTGCGGATGGCCGAGATCCGCCAGGACCCGGGACGCCCCACCACTGATCTTGCGGCGGCCGGCAAGCTCGGTGCCCCGCGCGATCGAGGCCGGGTAGTACGACCAGCACAACTCCGTCGGCTCTCCGCCATGCAGCATCAGCCACTGTCGCAGCACCGCCTTGTCGTCGCCGTCCAGCGCCAGTAGCCGCCCGATCTCCGGGGACGGCTCCACCTCGTTGACGGCCAGCAGGCGGTAACTGATCCCGCTCGGCTCCGGCGCGAGGTATGCCGAAGCCTCCATGACGAGAGGTTGGCGGTCGCGCACGAAAACGCCCCTGCCCATCTCGCTGCGCACCGCTCCCTCCGCCCTCAAGGCGGCAAGCGCCCGTTGGACAGTCGCCGTGGCAGCGGCATAACGCGTCGTCAGGGTGGGGATCGACGGTAGCTGCGAACCGGCGGGCAGGTCGCCACACATGATGCGGGCTCGAAGGTCGGCCGCAATCTGCTCGTGCCGAGGACGACCGTCGCCTTCGCTGGCCATGTGCCGCTCCCTCGATCCGCTATTCGACGGTCAGTTCGTACCGTAGACGCCGACCGTGGGGCACCATCGTCATCACGCTCAACTCGACCGGCACGCCCTCGGCGGTACTGAGCACCCGGGTCAGGCCGAGCACCCATTCCCCAGCCGTCAACCCCAGCGCGCCCCGCTGGGACTCGGTGGGCTGCCGGGTGTAGACGTCCTCCGTGACCCGCCGGGGACGATAGCCCAACTCGGCGAGCAGGCTGACCGCTCCTCCTCGAATCTTGCCAGGCTTACTCAGGGCAGTGCCGCGAGCGATCGGGGCCGGATAGTACGAGTCGGTCAACTCCACCGGCTGCCCATCGAACATCATGAGCCGCCGTCGAACGATCACGGGCGTCTCGGCGTCCAGTTGCAGAGCTTCCGTCACCTCAGCCGCAGGTGTCAGCTCCACCACCTCCAACAGGCTCTGGGTACCGAGCCCACCGCGCTGCGCCGCCTCCGCTGCCCACGCGTCCCCGCCTGCTCGCGATCCGGGCCTGACGTAGGGCATCGAGACGCTGATCCACTCGGGACGACTCACCTTCGACTCCTCCACACCAGCACTGGTCAAGGGTAGTTCGAAGAAACTACCCCGCCCGCCACTCCTTGTCGCCTTATCGAAAAGGCAGTAAGGTTTCCAGTGGTCTGACCGCGTCGCGTCGGTTTCCGCGCCGGCCGAGATCGGGCGGGCGTACGGCAGCGGCATCCACCACCGCACTCCCCCGCGGCCGGTGGAACCCGCCGTACGCCCGCCCCGCAGCTTGAGCACGCAGTAGGTGTGGTAGTTGGCCAGCGGGGCGGGTGGCGTGGTGGCCGGCGGCGTGGGTGGGGTGTTCAGGCTCTGCGGGGCGAGGGAGCGGGAGCCGAACGGGGTGCCGAGCGGGGCCAGGAAGGCACCGCCGGGAAAGCCGAAACGGTCGAGGCGGTACCCGGGCAGCATGGTCTGCCGCTGCTTCACCGGCTTGCCGTCCGGACCGAGGAAGAAGCCGTTCTCCGGTGGGAAGACCAGTGCGGTGCCGGCCCCGTTCGCGGTGTAGTTCCGTACCCACTGGGCCTCGCTCTGCGCGCCGAACCGCTGGTAGCCGGCGAGCAGCGGGCCGACCGGGGACGGGCTCGGCAACGTGGTCGGCCCGAGCAGCCGGTTGTCGTCGTAGAACTGGGTGGTCTGCGGCGCGTCCGGCGGTAGGCCGGGGCGGCAGAGGCTGTCGGCCGCCGGCTGCGGAGCCCTGGTTCGACCGGGCGCGGTGGGGCCGCCGGGCTGTTCACCGTGGCCGGGGCGGCTCCCGTCCGGTACCCGGGAGCCGTCGTCGGGGAGCGCGGCGGCCTCGGCCGTGGTGATCGGCGCGGCGGCCTCGGCCGTGGTGATCGGCGCACCGGCCGACGGCGCGACCCCGGGGAAGACGGCCAGGGCCGCACCGGAGAGTACGGCGACGAGCCAGCCTCTGCGTATCACCACAAACCTCCTGACAAGGGACGAGCGTTGCCCTCATCGTGCGGAGGTCAGAAGGTAAATGAGAGTCTTCGGGTGGTTCGTCCCTCAAAGGAGGCCCGTGCCTCCGCGAGTGACGCAGGCCGGTGCCGTGGCCCACCGGGTGGCGCGCAGGCCGGTGCCCGCGCCTCGCCGAGGCACGTAGATCAGTTTCGCCGGGACCGGTGCGGTGTCAGCGCTCCAGGATGGCGGTCACGCCCTGCCCGCCGGCCGCGCAGATCGAGATCAGCCCTCGGCCGCTGCCCTTCTCGGCGAGCAGCTTGGCCAGCGTCGCCACGATCCGGCCGCCGGTAGCGGCGAACGGGTGCCCGGCGGCGAGCGACGAGCCGTTGACGTTGAGCCGGTCCCGGTCGATCGCACCGAGCGGGGCGTCCAGCCCCAACCGCTCCTTGCCGAACTCCGGCGACTCCCAGGCAGCCAGGGTGGCCAGCACCTGCGAGGCGAACGCCTCGTGGATCTCGTAGAAGTCGAAGTCCTGGAGGGTCAGTCCGGCCCGACCCAGCATCCGGGGCACCGCGTACGCGGGGGCCATCAGCAGCCCCTCGTCGCCGTGCACGAAGTCCACCGCCGCCGTCTCCGACCAGGAGAACCAGGCCAGCACGGGAAGCTGGTGTTCGCGCGCCCACTGCTCGGAGGCGAGCAGCACGGTGGACGCGCCGTCGGTCAGCGGGGACGAGTTGCCGGCGGTCATGGTGGCCTGGTCGGCGTCCGGACCCCGGGTGCCGAAGACCGGCCGGAGCGCGCCGAGCTTGTCCAGGCTGGTGTCGGCGCGGAGGTTCTGGTCCCGGGTCAGCCCTAGGTACGGCGTCATCAGGTCGTCGAAGAAACCCCGGTCGTACGCGGCGGCGAGGCGCTGGTGCGAGCGGAGCGCCAGCTCGTCCTGGGACCGCCGGTCGATCTGCCAGCGCAGCGCGGTCCGCGCGGCGTGCTCGCCCATCGACAGCCCGGTCCGGGGCTCGGCGTTGCGCGGCAACTCCGGTGTGAACGGCTGGTGCGGGCGGAGCTTCGCGGCGATCTTCAACCGCTCACCGAGGGTGCGGGCGCTGTTCAGCCTCAGCAGGGTGCGGCGCATCTCCTCGTTGATCGCCAGCGGCGCGTCGGAGGTGGTGTCGACGCCACCGGCGATGCCCACGTCGAGCTGCCCGAGGGCGATCTTGTTGGCGACCAGGATGGCCGCCTCCAGGCCGGTGCCGCAGGCCTGCTGGATGTCGTACGCGGGGGTGTGCGGGTCGAGCTTGGAGCCGAGCACCACCTCACGGGTGAGGTTGAAGTCCTTCGAGTGCTTGAGCACCGCGCCGGCGACCACCTCGCCGACCCGCTGCCCGGCCAGCCCGAACCGGGCGATCAGCCCGTCCAGCGCCGCGCCGAGCAGGTCGGTGTTGGAGGCGCTGGCGTACCGGGAGTTGGACCGGGCGAAGGGGATGCGGTTGCCGCCGATGACCGCGACCCGCCGGATGCTCTGCACGATCCCGCCTCCGTTTCAGGACTTGCCCACAACCTACTGGCCAGTAGGCTACGCCTATGACCGACAGGTACGCGAGCTTCGTCCAATCGGGGGCCGGTCGCGCGCTGGTCAAGCGCCTCGGGCTGCCCGACCCGCCGCGACTGCGCCGGCACACCCCCGGCGACCCGCTGCTGCCCGGCCCGGTCCTGCTCAGCGCGGCCGGCGGGCCGAGACTGGCGGTGCAGGTGGGCCGGATGCTGCTCGACGCCGGGGTCGAGTTGCGGGACGTCCCGGCGAGCGGCGACCCGGACCCCACCACGGGCCAACTGCCGAAGAACGGTGCCCTGGTGTACGACGCCACCGGCATCACCGACTCCACCGGCCTGCGTCAGCTCTACGACTTCTTCCACCCGCAGGCCAGGTCGGTGCTGCCCAGCGGTCGGGTGATCGTGTTGGGCACCCCGCCCGCCGAGTGCGGCTCGCCCCGCGAGGCCACCGCCCAGCGGGCCCTGGAGGGGCTGACCCGCAGCATCGGCAAGGAGTTCGGCCGGGGCGTCACCGCCCAACTGGTCCACGTCACCACCGGCGGGGACGCCGGTACCTCGACCAGCCTGGCGGCGACCCTGCGGTTCCTGCTCTCCGGCCGCTCCGCGTACGTCTCGGGGCAGGTGATCCGGGTCGGCACCGGGCGGGCGACCGCCCCGGCGGACTGGAACCTGCCGCTGGCCGGGCAGATCGTGCTGGTCACCGGCGCGGCCCGGGGCATCGGCGCGGCGGTGGCCCGGGTACTGGCCCGCGACGGCGCCCGGGTCGTCGCGCTGGACGTCCCGGCGGCCGGGGACGCCCTCGCGGCGGTCGCCAACGAGATCGGCGGCACCGCCGTGCAGCTCGATCTCACCGGCGCGGACGCCCCCGCCCGGCTCGCCGACCACCTGGCCGACCGGCACAGCCGGGTCGACGTGGTGGTGCACAATGCCGGCATCACCCGGGACCGGACGCTGGGTCGGATGGACGCCGACCGGTGGGACTCGGTGATCGACGTCAACCTCTCCAGCCAGGAACGGATCAACGAGGTGCTGCTGGAACGGGGACTGATCCCCGAGGGGGGTCGGCTGGTCGCCGTCTCGTCGATCGCCGGGATCGCCGGCAACCGGGGCCAGACCAACTACGCGACCAGCAAGGCCGGGGTGATCGGCCTGGTCGACTCGCTCGCCCCGGCGCTGGCCGGGCGGGGAATCAGCGTCAACGCGGTGGCCCCCGGCTTCATCGAGACCCGGCTGACCGCCCGGGTTCCGTTGGTGATCCGCGAGGCGGGTCGCCGGATGAACAGCATGGCGCAGGGCGGCCTGCCGGTGGACGTCGCCGAGACGATCGGCTGGCTGGCCTGGCCGGCCTCGGGCGCGGTCAGCGGCAACGTGGTCCGGGTCTGCGGCCAGAGTCTGTTGGGGGCGTGATGGCACGGCGCAGGGACCGATCCGAGGAGACCGACGGCGGAGAGCTGTCGGTCAACGACCTGATCGAGGGACCGACCGAGGTCATCTCACCGGCGGCAGTCACCGGGGACCTGACGGACCACGCGCCCGGGGATCTGGCGGCGCGGACCGGGCGGGACCGGGTGGAGTTGCCCCGGCTGCCGAGGCCGGGCGCGCTCTACCGGCGGGCGCTGCGCGACACGGTGCCCGGCCTCGGCCGGTCCCGCCGGCCGGACGCCGCGCCGCCGGTCGAGCTGGCCGTCACCGGGCTCGCCGTCGACCGGGGCCACCTCGCCGAGTACGACCGGGTCTGCGGTTTCCGGCTCACCGACACGCTGCCGGCGACGTACCCGCACGTGCTGGGGTTTCCGCTGGCGTTGCGGTTGATGACCCTGCCGGAGTTCCCGTTCCCGTTGGCCGGGGTGGTGCACGTGGGCAACCGGATCACCGTGCACCGGCCGGTCCCGGCCGGCGAACCGTGGGACTTCGTCGTCCACGCGGAGCAGCTGCGACCGCATGCGCGCGGGCGGCAGGTCGACGTCGTCCTGGTCGGCTCGGTCGGCGGCGAGGAGGTGTGGCGCGGGGTCTCGACGTACCTGGGCCGGGAGCGGGGGGCCGGCGGTGGTGCCGGGCGCGCCCCGGGTGAGCGGCCCGCACCGCCGGCCGCCACCGCGCACTGGCGGGTCACCCCCCGAGTGGGTACGGAATACGCCCGGGTCTCCGGTGACCACAACCCGATCCACACCTCCCGGCTGGGGGCGCGGCTGTTCGGTTTCCCCCGACCGATCGCGCACGGCATGTGGAGCAAGGCCCGCTGTCTGGCTGCGCTGGAGAGCCGGCTGCCCGAGGCGTACACCGTGGAGGTGGGGTTCAAGCTGCCGGTGCCGCTGCCGTCGACGGTGGCGTTCAGTGCCGTCCCGGGTTGGGACTTCGCCCTGCACGACGCGCGGACCGGCCGTCCGCACCTGGTGGGCACCGTCCGCTGACCGCCACAGTGGTCCCCCGCCGCTACCCGCGGCGGGCGGGCGGCCACTGCTGCGTGCGCCCACCACCACACGCGGCGTCGGTTGCCCATGGCCGCAGCATGAGCTAAGTTGTTCTCAGATCGAGTAATTCTCTGACTGAGAGAGACGCCGTGAACGAGCAGGACTTCCTCGCCGCGTACGACCCCACCGCCTACCCCTCGACCGCGGTCACCGTCGACGTGGTCGCGCTGACCATCCGCGAGGACGCGCTGCACCTGCTGCTGATCCGGCGCGGCCAACCGCCGTACCAGGGGCACTGGGCGCTACCCGGCGGCTTCGTCCAGCCCGACGAGGACCTGACCGCCGGGGCCCGCCGCGAACTCGCCGAGGAGACCGGGCTCGGCGGCGACCGGTTGCGCCGGGTCCACCTGGAACAGCTCGCCAGCTACGGCAGCCCGGACCGCGACCCGCGGATGCGGATCGTCTCGGTCGCCCACCTCGCCTTCGCCCCCGACCTGCCCGACCCGGTCGCCGACTCCGACGCCGACGAGGCCGCCTGGCTGCCGGTCACCGCGTTGCCCAGCCGCCAGCTCGCCTTCGACCACGCCCGGATCGTCGACGACGGGCTGGAGCGGGCCCGGTCCAAGCTGGAGTACACCCCGCTGGCCACCCGCTTCCTCGGCCCCGAGTTCACCATCGGCGAGCTGCGCGGCGTCTACGAGACGGTCTGGGGGCACCCGCTGCACGCCGGCAACTTCCACCGCAAGGTGCTCTCCGTCCCCGGGTTCGTGGAGAGCACCGGCACCAGCACCAAGCGCGGCGGTGCCCGGGGCGGCCCCCGGGCCCGGCTCTACCGGGCCGGCGACGCCCGCCTGCTGCACCCGGCGCTGCTGCGCCCCGCCCGGGAGGAGACCGTCCGGTGAGGATCGACGAGGCGATCCGCCTGGTCGCGGTGGCCCGCACCGACGCCGAGCTGTTCGGCGTCGACACCCCGGCGCACCGCTACCGCGAGCTGGTCGCGGCCCTGCACCCCGACCGGCTTGGCGCGCTCGACGATCGGGTACGCGCCGAAGCCACCGACGCCTTCGTCCAGGTCACCACCCGCTGGCACGCCGCCCGGACCCCGCCGCCCACCGGATCGGCGGCCTTCGGCGGGCAGCCGGTCGTGCTCGGTGGGTACCGGCTCGGGGCGCTCGCCCACACCGGCGACCTCGCCGACCTCTACGACGTCGGGGCGGACCGGCTGCTCAAGCTGCCCCGCGATCCGGCCGACAACGACCTGATGGTCCGCGAGGCAGACGCCCTACGGGCCATCGAGGTGCGGGGCGACCCACGCCACCTGCCGTACGTGCCCCGGCTGGTCGACACCTTCCGCCATCGGGAGGCGGCCAGCGGCGCGGAGCGGCGGGTCAACGTGCTGGCCGCCGTACCCGGACTGCACGACCTCGACGCGGTGCGCCGGGCGTACCCGGACGGGTTGGACGCCCGGGACGCGGCCTGGATCTGGCGGCGGCTGCTGGTCGCCCTCGGCCTGGCCCACCGGGCCGGCGTGGTGCACGGCGCGGTGCTCCCCCGACACGTGCTGATCGAGCCGGACGCGCACGGCGTGGTGCTCGTCGACTGGTGCTTCTCCGCCGTCGACGGCGGGACCGTCCCGGCACTGGTCCCCGGTCACGAGGACTGGTACCCGGCGGAGGTGGCCGCGCGCCGGCCCGCCGGCCCCGGCACCGACCTGGCGATGGCCGCCCGGTGCATGAGCTGGCTGATGGGCGACCGGGCCCCGCACGAACTGCGCGCCTTCGCCGACGGCTGCCGCCGCCCGGCGCTGGCCGCCCGACCCGACGACGCCTGGCGACTGCTCGGCGAACTCGACGAGGTGCTGGACCGGCTCTACGGGCCACGCACCTTCCGACCCTTCACCCTCAACCCCTAGGGAGGCTGCCATGGGCAGCGGAATCTGGTCCACCGACGTGTACGACGCCGCCGACCGCTACCGCCGGACCACCGGCACCAGCGCGTTCTCCTACAGCGACAGCGGGGCGCGCACCGTGCACCCCGCACTCGACCCGCGCGGTGCCGTACGCGAGAGCCGCGACAACGCCGAGCACCCGCAGTCGACACCCATCGCGGTGCTGTTCGACGTGACCGGCTCGATGGGGCACGTGCCGCGCACCCTCCAGGCCAAGCTGCCGCAGCTGCTCGGGCTGCTGCTGCGCCAGGGCTACGCCCGCGACCCGCAGATCCTGTTCGGTGCGATCGGTGACGCCACCTGTGACCGGGTGCCGTTGCAGGTGGGGCAGTTCGAGTCGGACAACCGGATGGACGACGACCTCGGCCGGATCGTGCTGGAGCGCGGCGGGGGCGGTCAGATGACCGAGTCGTACGAGCTGGCGATGTACTTCATGGCCCGGCACACGGTCACCGACAGTTGGGAGAAGCGAGGCCGGCGCGGTTACCTGTTCATCATCGGCGACGAGCTGGCGTACCCCCGGGTGAACCGGCGGGAGGTGAGCCGGCTGATCGGCGACGACCTCGGCGCGGACGTGCCGTTGCGGCAGATCGTCGACGAGGTGACCCGCCGCTGGGACACCTACTACCTGCTCCCCGCCGGCAGCCACTACGCCGGCAAGGCCAAGGTGCTCGACTTCTGGCGCGACCTGCTCGGGCAGCGCGCCGTCGTCCTGGACGACCTGGACGCGGTCTGCGAGACCATCGCGCTCACCGTCGGACTCGGCGAACAGGCCATCGACCTGGACGAGGGGCTGCGGGACCTGGACCGGGCCGGCTCCACGGCCACCGGCACGGTGTCGAAGGCGCTGGCCCGGCTGGGCGGCGGCCGGCGCACCGAGGTGTCCGCGCTGCCGGCCCCGACCGCGCCGCGCCCGGCCGGCGGGGTGACCCGGCTGTGAACGACGCCCCCGGCCCCGCCACCCGACGGCCCGGGTCGGTCCCGCCGGGCCCGGACCGACCCGGGCCCGGCCGGCACGTGATCGTGGTGGACCTCGGTTACGGCGACGCCGGCAAGGGCACCGTCGTGGACTGGCTCTGCGCGACCCGTCCCGTGCACACGGTGGTGCGGTTCAACGGGGGTGCGCAGGCCGCCCACAACGTCGTGCTGCCCGACGGCCGGCAGCACACCTTCGCGCAGTTCGGGGCTGGGACGTTCCACCCGGGAGTGCGTACCCACCTGGCCCGGCAGCAGGTGGTGGACCCGCTGGCGCTGGCGGCCGAGGCCGACCACCTCGCCTCGGTCGGGGTGCCCGACGCCCTGGACCGGCTCACCGTCGACGGGGAGGCGCTGCTGGCCACGCCGTACCACCGGGCCGCCAACCGGGCCCGGGAGATCGCCCGGGGTGCCGACCGGCACGGCTCCTGCGGGCTGGGGGTGGGTGAGGCCGTCCGGTACGGGCTCGCCCACCCCGACGAGGCGCCCCGGGTGGCCGACTGCCGCGATCCGGAGCTGCTGCGTCGCCGGCTCACCGCGCTACGGGACCGGCTCACCGCCGAGCTGGGCCCGCTGGACGCCCCGCCGGTGGCGGACTGCCTGCCGGCGTTCACCGGCTTCGCCGCCCGGGTGGCGATCGTCGACCGGTCCTACCTGGCCGGGGCGCTGCGGGCCGGGACCTGCGTCTTCGAGGGGGCGCAGGGGGTGCTGCTGGACGAGTGGCACGGCTTCCATCCGTACACCACGTGGAGCACCACCACCTTCGCCAACGCCGAGACGCTGCTCGCCGAGGCGGGGTCGGCCGGGGCGGCGTACCGGCTGGGGGTGTTGCGGACGGTGACCACCCGGCACGGGCCGGGTCCGCTGGTCACCGAGGATCCGGCGCTGCCACTGACCGACCCGCGCAACCCGACGAACCCGTGGCAGGGCCGGTTCCGGTTCGGTCACTTCGACGCCGTCGCCCACCGGTACGCCCTGGACGTGGCCGGCGGGGTGGACGGGCTCGCCCTCACCCACCTCGACCTGACCGGCCCCGACCCGACCGGCCGGCTGCTGCGGTTCTGCCGCCGCTACGACGGCGTCGACCGGCTGCGCCCCGGCCCACCCGGCGACCTGGACCGGCAGGCGGCGCTCACCGCCCGCCTGCTGCGGGCCCGCCCGGTCTACGACGACTTGCCGACCGACTGGCCGGCGGCGGTGGCCGAGGCGCTGGCCGCCCCGGTGGTGCTCACCTCGCACGGCCCCACCGCCGCCGACAAGACGGCGTACGGCTGGCTGGCCGCCGACCCGGTCCCGGGCCCCCGGCCGGCGACCCGTAACGCCGTGCCGGCATGAGCGGCGGGCCGGTGGGGTCAGCGGGGCGGAGCGGAGCCGTCGTCCAGGTAGGCGCGGAGCGTCGCCGGGTCACCGGGCAGTCCACGGCTGGCGACCAACTGGGAGAAGTTGCCGAAGTTGCGCGTCCCGATCAGCCAACTGTCGGGCGACCCGGCCAGCGTCTCGGCCAGCCGACGTTGCCGGTCGGTGAGGTCGGTCGCGGGCGTAGCGGCGGGGAGCGGGCCGTCGGGAAACGCCATGGTGAGCGCCTGCGCCACCACGGGCAGCGCCTCGGTGCCGGAGACCGACGGAATCCGGCCCAGCAGCACCTCGAAGCCCGCCCCGGCGTGGTCGGTGCCGAGCTGCCGCAGCGCCAGGCCGGCGTGACCGGCCAGGTCACCGTCGAGGAACGGCACCCCCTCGACCCTTTCCCCCCGACCGGCGGCCCAGGTCATCAGCTCGTCGACCGTCGCCCGGTCGGCGGCCGGGCCGAGCACCCGGGCCCGCCCGACCGCCGCGCCCCAGCGGACCACCGGTCGGGCGTCGGTGAGCAGGGCCGGGTCGGGAGCGACGCCGAGCAGCCCGAGCGCGACTGCGGCGGTGCCGGCCACCACCGCCTGCTCCTGCGCTGTCTGCGCTGCGTCGGGGGCGGCGTCGATGAGGGCGGTCAGCGCCGGCACGCTGCCCGCCGCGTCCTCCGGGAACCAGGCCAGCGCGTGGGCGGCATCCACCCGCAGCGCCGGGTCGGGCCGGGTCGACAGCTCCCGGAACAGCGGTACGCCCGCGCGCACCGCGTCGTATGCGGTCAGCTCGATGTGGGCGTACAGCCGCTCCTGGTCGGCCGTGGAGAGCGAGCCGACATAGACGTAGTCGCCCTCGTTGTCGTCGAACTCCGGGTCGCCGGGGTGGGGGGCGGCGGCGAGCAGGGCCGCACCGCCGGCCGCCACGCGGCGCAGCTCGGCCACGGGCAGGTTGTCGGGGAGCCAGCTCTCGTCGTAACCGACGGCCAACGCGACGAGCAGGGCGAGCACTTCGGACGGCTCCGGAGTGACCGGATCGGCCAGCAGCTCCAACAGGAAAGGCACCGCGTAGGCGGTGGCCTCGTAGCGGGTGCCCTGGTGGAAGATGTTGCCGTAGAGGTCGTGCAGGGCCCGGCCCCGGACGGCCGGGTCGGCCGAGGCGAGCGCCCGGAGCTGCGCGGGCACGTCGTCCGCCGGACCGTACGCGTGGGACAACCGGGACCAGTCGATCTCGTCGATACCGTTCAGCACGCGGTGATCCTCGCAGTCGGCTCCGACAGTCCGGCGGCGTGCTGCCCGCCGTCCCGACCAGTGCCGCCTGACCACTGCCGGCCCGACCGGTACCGCCTGACCACTGCCGGCCCGACCGGTACCGCCTGACCAGTGCCGGCCCGAGCGGCCGGCGAACGTGGCGACGCAGCCGGCCCGGCCGGCCCACTGCCGGGTGGCCACCGGTAGCGGTCAGTCCGCCGGGGGGTGCCAGGTGACGCCGTCGAGGAGCTGGGCAGCGCCGAGCCAGGCGACGTTCATCATCCGGGTGGCGGTCTTCTCCGGCTCGGCGTCCGGGTGGTCGGCCAGCCAGTCCGCCAGCGACTCACTCGCGCCGACCAGGGCGTACGCGACGACCTCCAGCTCGGTCTCGGCGACCTCCCGGCCCTGGGCGCGCAGCGCGTGGTCGAACATCCCGGCGACCACGTCGACCAACCGGGCGCGCATCGCGGCCAGTTCGGCGGCGAACGGTTGGGAGCCCCGGGCCTGTCGGTAGAGCACCGCCCAGCCGTCGCGGTGCGCCCCGACGAAGCCGAAGAAGGCCCGCAGCCCGCGCCAGAGCCGCTGGTCGGCCGGGAGGTCGGGGGCGGCGGCCCCGGCGATGGCCTGCACCATCCGGGCGGTCTCCCGGTGCAGGCAGGCGATGAAGAGCTCCTCCTTGGTGCCGAGGTACGCGTAGACCATCGGCTTGGAGATGCCCGCGTCCTCGGCGATCTCGTCCATGCTGGCGGCGTGGAAGCCGCGTCGGGAGAAGACCTTCACGGCCGCGTCGAGCATCTGCTGTTCGCGGACAGCCCGGGGAAGGCGCTTGAAGCTGGGGGTGCTGGACACTCTTGCGAGCATACCTACTCGTGCGTAAGGTTACGCCAGAGTAACCAAATCGGTCCACCCCGAGAGGTGCATTTCCCATGACTGACTTCGACCCGGCCAACTTTGCCAACTACGGCCCCAAGGAGTTCGCCCAGCTGGTCAAGTCCACCCCGGACGACAAGATCGTCGAGGTGATGTCCGGCGACCTGCGCGGCAAGGTGCTCAGCGAGGTCTTCAGCCGGATGCCCCAACTGTTCCGGGCCGACCGCGCCGGCGCCACCAACGCCGTGATCCACTGGAACATCACCGGTCGCCCCGACGGCGGCACCGACACCTACGAGGTGGCCATCGCCGACGGTGCCTGCACCGTCAACGAGCCGCCGCAGCACGACCCGAAGCTCAGCCTCACCATGGGTCCGCTGGAGTTCGTGAAGATCATTTCCGGTGGCGCGAACCCGGTGATGATGTTCATGACCGGCAAGCTGAAGGCCAAGGGCGACCTGGGCCTGGCCGCCAACATCGCCAACCTGTTCGACATCCCCAAGGCCTGACGATGGCCGAGTTCTCGCTCGACCTGAACGAGGAACAGCGGGATCTGCGCGACTGGGTGCACGGCTTCGCCGCCGAGGTCGTGCGCCCGGCCGCGGCCGAATGGGACGCCCGGGAGGAGACCCCCTGGCCGATCATCCAGGAGGCGGCGAAGGTCGGCCTGTACGGCTTCGAGTTCCTCGCCACCTGCTGGGCCGATCCCACCGGCCTCTCCCTGCCGATCGCCAGCGAAGAGCTCTTCTGGGGCGACGCCGGCATCGGCCTGAGCATCTTCGGCACCTCGCTCGCCATCGCCGCGATCTACGGCACCGGCACCCCGGACCAGCTGATCGAATGGGTGCCGCAGTGCTTCGGCACGGTCGACGAACCCGCCGTCGCCGCGTTCTGCACCACCGAGCCGGAGGCCGGCTCCGACGTCGCGGCGATGCGGACCAGGGCCAGCTACGACGAGGCCACCGACGAGTGGGTGTTACGCGGGCAGAAGGCGTACGCCACGAACGGCGGGATCGCCGGGGTGCACGTGGTCACCGCCTCGGTCGAGCCCGAGCTGCGCTCGCGCGGGCAGGCCGCGTTCGTCGTACCGCCGGGGACGGCTGGGCTGCACGCGACCCGCAAGCTCAAGAAGCTGGGGCTGCGCGCCTCGCACACCGCCGACGTCTTCCTCGACGACGTACGGGTGCCGGGGCGCTGCCTGCTCGGCGGCAAGGAGGCGCTGGACGAGCGCCTGGCGCGGGCCCGTTCCGGGCAGCGGGCCAGCGGCCAGGCCGCGATGCGCACCTTCGAGCTGTCCCGGCCGACCGTCGGCGCGCAGGCCCTCGGGGTGGCCCGAGCCGCCTACGAGTACGCCCTCGACTACGCGAAGGACCGGGTCCAGTTCGGTCGGCCGATCATCGAGAACCAGGCCGTCGCCTTCGCCCTGGCCGACATGAAGATGGAGATCGACGCCGCCCGGCTGCTGGTCTGGCGGGCGGCCTGGATGGGCCGCAACAACCGCCCCTTCACCGCCGGCGAGGGCTCGATGTCCAAGCTCAAGGCGGGTGAGGTGGCCGTCTCGGTGACCGACAAAGCGGTGCAGCTGCTCGGCGGCGCGGGCTTCCTCCGCGACCACCCGGTCGAACGCTGGTACCGGGACGCCAAGATCTACACCATCTTCGAGGGCACCTCCGAGATCCAGCGGCTGGTCATCTCCCGCGCCATCTCCGGCATCCAGATCCGCTGACCGCACCTACCTTCCGCCTCGGGTCACGATGGCGTCGGCGCGGTGGCGGGCCCTTGCGGTAGCCGGGTGCTGCCGATGAGCAACACCCGGCTGCCCGTCACCCAAGCGGCGAAACCGCCGGGCCACGGCAGTCCCGCTTCACGGCGGCTGGGCCGCCCGCCGGAAAGAGCGCATGCTCGAAAGGTGGACCCCTGGTGAGGGCCTGAGTCGGCCCCGCGACGCACCCCGAAGGAGGATCGCCGGATGGACCTGCCGTTCATCGTGGCCACGTTGACCAAGCGGGGACTGCTCGCTCCCGGACACCCCGTCCGGGTGGCCGCACAGCTCGGCGCGCTGCGCACGTGGGGCTGGGGAATGGCCGGGGAGCTGCGGCAGGCCGCCGCCCGAGACCCGGGCCGGGTCGCCGTCGTCGACGAACACGGCGACGAACTCACCTACCGGGAACTGCTCGACCGGGCCGAGCGGTTGGCCCGCTCGATGCGTACCGGCCTCGGCGTGCAGGCCGGCGACCGGGTCGGGCTGCTCTGCCGCAACCACCACGGGCTCGTCGAGGGCATCGTCGCCGCCACCCTGCTCGGTGCCGACGCGGTCCTGGTCAACACCGGCCTGTCCGCCGCTCAGCTCGCCACCGTCGCCGAGGAGCAACGCCTCAGGGTGCTGGTGCACGACACCGAGTTCGCCGAACGGGTCCTCGGCATCCCCGCCGAGGTGCACCGGATCGACGAACGCGGCCTCACCGACCTGATCGCCGCCGCGCTCCCCGGCGACCGGCTCGAACCACCCGCCCACGACGGCCGGACCATCGTGCTGACCTCCGGCACCACCGGTGCGCCCAAGGGCGCCCGCCGGCCCGTCCCGAACGGCTTCGGCCCGCTGGTGTCCATCATCGACCGCATCCCGCTGCATGCCCGGGACACCGTGCTGATCGCCGCCCCGATCTTCCACACCTGGGGGTACGCGGCACTCCAGGTCGCCTTCGCGCTGCGCGCCACCATCGTGCTGCACCGGCGGTTCGACCCGGCCGCCACGCTGGCCGCGCTCGTGGCGCACCGGTGTCGGGCGCTCTTCGCCGTACCGGTGATGCTGCAACGCCTGCTCGACGAGCCGCCACCGGAGCCACGGCCGGCGCTGAAGGTGGTCGCGGTCAGCGGCTCGGCGCTGCCCGGCGGCCTGGCCACCCGGTTCATGGACACCTACGGCGACGTCATCTACAACCTGTACGGCTCGACGGAGGTCTCCTGGGCCGCCATCGCCGGCCCCGCCGAGCTGCGCCGGGCACCGACCACCGCCGGTCGGCCCCCGCACGGCACCCGGCTGGAGATCCTCGACGCCGACGGCGGCCCGGTGCCCACCGGGCAGGTCGGCCGGATCTTCGTGGGCAACGAGATGCTCTTCGAGGGCTACACCTCGGGCACCCGCCGGGAGACCCATGACGGGCTGCTCGACACCGGCGACCTCGGCCGGATCACCGCCGACGGGCTGCTCTTCGTCGACGGCCGGGCCGACGACATGATCGTCTCCGGCGGGGAGAACGTCTTCCCGTCCGAGGTGGAGGACCTGCTCGCCCGGCTGCCGCAGGTCCGCGAGGCCGCCGTGCTCGGCGTGCCGGACCCGAAGTACGGGCAGCAGCTCGCCGCCTTCCTCGCGCTGCGCCCCGGCGAGACCCTCGACCCCGAGGCGGTCCGCGAGTACGTCCGGCACTACCTGGCCCGGTTCTCCGTACCCCGGGATGTGGTCTTCGTGAAGTACCTGCCCCGCAACGCCACCGGCAAGGTGCTCACCCGGGAACTCCGCCGCTACTACGGCTGAGCTGGGGCCACCGGGGGAGTCCCCGGAGTCGACGACCCGGGTACGCCGAGGGCCTCTCCCGGATGCCTGCGAACCCGCCGGCCGGCAGGCTCAACGCTATGAAGATCATGAATCGCCGCAGCCTTGTCGTCGCCACGACGCTCGGCACCCTGCTGAGCGTCGTGGCCCCCACCGCAGTCGCCGCCGCACCCGGTAAAGTCGCCGCGCCCGTCCTCGACGGACGCCGGGCCGGGACGGACTGCCGGCCCGGCACCCTCGACCCGACCCCCATCCAGCAGGCGATCGCCGGACTACCCAACGCCGACGCCACCAGCGCCCAGGTCCGGATCACCACGCCCGACGGCTGCTGGACCGGTGCCACCGGCGTCCGGGACCTGCGCAGCCAGGCACCCGTACCATCGCACGCCCGGTTCCGGGTCGGCAGCGTCACCAAGGTCTTCACCGCCGCGCTGGTGCTGCAACTCGCGGCCGAGGGCCGGATCGACCTGGACGGAACCGTGCAGCGACTCCTTCCCGGACTGCTCCCCGCCGACTACCCGACCGTCACCGTCCGCCAGCTGCTCGACCACACCAGCGGGCTGCCCAGCCCCACCGTTCCCCACGACATCGAGTGGCAGCTCGTCCACCGGTACGACCGGTGGACCCCGCAACAACTGGTCCGGCTGGGGCTGGAGAACCCCCGCGAGTTCGAGCCCGGCGAGAAGCAGCACTACACCAACATGGGCTACATCGTCGCCGGCCTGCTCATCGAGAAGGTCACCGGCCACTCGTACGCGACGGAGCTGGACCGACGCATCGCCCGGCCGCTCGGCCTGCGCGACACCTACGCCCCGAGCGACGACCCGACCATCCGGGGCCCGCACGCCCACGGCTACCAGACCGTCGTCCGGGACGGCCGGACCGAGCTGGTGGACGTGACCAACTGGAGCCAGACCTTCACCCCGGCCTCCGGCAACGTCATCTCCAGCCTGACCGACCTGGACACCTTCTACACGGCGCTCTTCGCCGGCCGGGTGGTGCCCGCGGCGCAGCTGACCGTGATGTTCACCCTGCCGACCGTCCCGGACGTCGACGGCGGGCCGGCCCGCTACGGCGCCGGGCTCACCGCGTACCCGCTGCCCGACGGCGAGACCCTGTGGATCAAGACCGGCTCCCGGTACGGCTACCTCGCCGCAGTCGCCTCCACCCGGGACGGCCGGTTCCGGGTGGAGTACTCGATCACCGGCACCGACGCCAAGGGCGAGGAACTCGGCCTGACCGCCCAACGGGTCATCACCGCCACGCTCGGGCTGCTCTGACCCGTCGGTGGACCGTCAGTCGGGGACGGTGATCCGGCCGGCGATCGCGGTGGCGGCGATGTCGCCGCGATGATGCGAACCGGCCAGCTCGATGCCGCGTACCAGGGCGTAGGCGGCGTCCCGGGCGGCGGTCAGGTCCGGGCCGGTGGCCGTACCGCAGAGGACCCGGCCGCCGGCGGAGAGCAGCGCGCCGTCGGCGGCCCGCCGGGCGGTGCCGGCGTGGATGACCCCCGGGTGGTCGGCACCGGTGATCACGTCACCGGTGCGCGGCGCGGCCGGATAACCCTCGGCCGCGACCACGACGGTGACGGCCGCGCCGTCACGCCACCGCAGCGGCGGGTGCGCAGCCAGCGTGCCCGTCGCGGCGGCGTGCAACAGCCCGGCGAGCGGGGTCTCCAGCAGCGCCAGGACGACCTGGGTCTCCGGATCGCCGAAGCGGGCGTTGAACTCGATCACCCGGGGGCCGGCGGCGGTGAGCGCCAGCCCGACGTAGAGCAGACCGGAGAACGGGGTGCCCCGGCGGCGCATCTCGGCCAGCGTCGGGTGGACCACGTCGGCCATCACCTCCTCGACCAGGCCGGACGGCGCCCACGGCAGCGGCGCGTACGCCCCCATGCCGCCGGTGTTCGGGCCGGCGTCGCCGTCGCCGACCCGTTTGAAGTCCTGCGCGGGCAGCAGCGGCAGGGCGGCGTCGCCGTCGGTCACCACGAAGAGGGAGACCTCGGGGCCGGACAGGTACTCCTCGACCACCACCCGGCCGCACTCCTGCGCGTGCCGCAGCGCGACGGCCCGGTCGTCGGTGACCACCACTCCCTTACCAGCGGCCAGCCCGTCGTTCTTCACCACGTACGGCGTGCCGAACTCGTCCAGCGCCCGACCGACGCTCTCCGCGTCCGTGCAGGTGTACGCGCGGGCGGTCGGCACCCCGGCAGCCGTCATGATCTCCTTGGCGAAGGTCTTGGAACCCTCCAACCGGGCGGCCTCGGCCGACGGCCCGAACGCGGGGACACCCTTGGCGCGCACCGCGTCGGCGACCCCGGCGACCAGTGGCGCCTCCGGCCCGATCACCACCAGATCGGCACCGACCTCCACGGCCAACTCGGCCACCGCGACGGGATCGACGGGGTCGACCTGTCGCAGCTCCGCCAGCCCCGCGATTCCCGGGTTGCCGGGTGCCGCGAGCAGGGCCTCGACAGCCGGATCATCGACCAGCCCCAGGGCGAGCGCATGCTCCCGCCCGCCACCACCCAGAAGAAGTACACGCACGGCGACGAACTCTACCCACCCCCCACCAATCCCCTCCCCCCACGCCCCCGCCCCACCCACCCTCACCCCGCCCGCCCAGTCGCGGTGATCAAGAGCTTTACGTCAAAGTTGATCTCTGAGGTGACACAAACCTCTTGATCACCGCGGAATCAGGGGGAAGGGAGGGGGAGGGCGGGGTGGGGGGCGGGGTGGGGGGTGGGTCAGGGGGTGGGGGGCATGGCTTGGCGGATTGTTTGGGGGATGTAGTCCGGGCGGAGAGCGTCGGACCAGGTGAATCGGAGAATTCGCCAGCCCGCGTTGACCAGGCGGTTCTGCCGGCGACGGTCGGCGAAGAGGGCATCCGGCGTGCTGTGCGGGCCAGCGCCGTCGGCCTCGGCGATCAGCCGCGCGGCACGCCAACCCAGGTCCCCGACGCCGAGCAGATGACCGTCCCGGTCGCGGACCTCCAGCTGCAACACGTCGGGCGGGACACCACCGTCGACGCATCGCAACCGTGCCCAGGTTTCCAGCGGTGACTGGGCCCGCCCGTCCGCCTCGCCGAGATGGCTCCTGGCCGCCGGAGCTCCTCGTCGGCCCCGGACGAGCGTCGGTACGGTCGCCAAGTCCTCACACGTGACGAGTCCGCTGTTCAACGCGGAGTCGAGCACGGACACGGCCGGGTACCGGCCCTGCCGGAGAATCACGTCCGTCACGGTGCGCAACGGTGAGGTGGTGGGAATGCCGGCCACCTCGACGATGTCGCCGGCGGCCACGGTCAGTTGGTGGATCACGGGGGAGGGATCGCCGGTTCGCTGCGGCCGGGGTCGGTCCACCGGCACCGAGACGTGGACGGCGGAGCTTCGGCGCAGTCCGGCGATGCCATGCAGATCCAGTGCGCTGTCGAGGACCGCGAAGGCTCCCGGGCCGAGGCTCGCCACGGCAGCCCGGATGCGGGCCCGCGCGGTGGCCGCGCCGTGCAGTTCCCCGACCGGCGCGAAACAACCGCGGGCCAGCCTCGTCCACCGGCCGGAGCGCCAGAGCTGCCGAATCTGATCCCGGGTCAACCCGGCCGCCAACGCCTGTCTGGTGGTGACCATCCCGTCCTGCGAGGCAGCGACACGACGGATGAGTTCGAGCGGCATCACCGCCCCACCCTCACCCCCCACCTACCCCACTTTCGACCCCTGTGGACAACCCTGTGGATAACCCGCACGGGATCAGCTGGTGATCAAGAGGTTTACGTCACGAGCCTGCTCATCGTTGACGTAAACCTCTTGATCACCGGGGAGACCGGGGAGACCGGGGGCGGGGGAGGGAGGGGTTAGGGGAGGAGGGGGTGGCGGACTACGTTTTCTTCGCGGCCGGGGCCTACGCCTACGACGCTGACGCGGGTGCCGGTGAGCTCCTCGATGCGGGCGATGTAGCGGCGGGCGTTCTCGGGGAGCTCGTCCTCGGTGCGGGCCTTGCTGATGTCCTCCCACCAGCCGTCGTGCTCCTCGTAGATCGGGGTGGCATGGTGGAAGTCGGTCTGCGTCATCGGCATGTCGTCGAAGCGTTCGCCGTTGATCTCGTACCCGATGCAGATCGGCACCTTGGGCATGCCGGTGAGCACGTCCAGCTTGGTGATGACCAGGTCGGTCACGCCGTTGAGGCGGCAGGAGTACCGGGCGACGACGGCGTCGAACCAGCCGCAACGACGCTCCCGGCCGGTAGTGGTGCCGTACTCGTGGCCGACCTTGCGCAGGTGCTGACCGTTGTCGTCGAACAGTTCCGTCGGGAACGGGCCGGACCCCACCCGGGTGGTGTACGCCTTGCTCACCGCGATGACCCCGGTGATCGCGGTCGGCGGGATGCCCGCGCCCACGCATGCCCCACCCGCCGTCGGATTCGACGAGGTCACGAAGGGGTACGTGCCGTGGTCCATGTCGAGCATGGTGGCCTGGGCGCCCTCCAGCAGCACCGTCTCGCCCCGGTCCAGGGCGTCCCAGAGCATCACCCGGGTCTCGGCGATGTACGGCCGCAGCCGCTCCGCGTACCGCAGGTACTCCTCGACGGTCTCGTCGACGTCGATCGCCTTGCGGTTGTAGACCTTGAACAGCAGCTGGTTCTTCTCGCGCAGCGCGAGTTCCAGCTTCTTGCGCAGGATGCCCGGGTCGAGCAGGTCCTGGAGCCGGATACCCATCCGGGCGACCTTGTCGCCGTAGGCCGGGCCGATGCCGCGCCCGGTGGTGCCGATCCGGGACGACCCGAGGTAGCGCTCCACCACCCGGTCCAGCGCCCGGTGGTGTGGCATGATCAGATGCGCGTCACCGGAGATCCGCAACCGGGACACGTCCACGCCACGCTCGGCGAGCCCGTCGATCTCGGCGAGCAGCACCTTCGGGTCGACCACCACCCCGTTGCCGATGACGATCATGGCGCTCGGTGAGAGCGCGCCCGACGGCATCAGGTGCAGCGCGTACTTCTGCCCGTCCGGGGTGATCACCGTGTGGCCGGCGTTGTTGCCGCCGGAGTAGCGCACGACGTAGTCGACCCGCTCACCCAGCAGGTCGGTAACCTTGCCCTTGCCCTCGTCGCCCCACTGAGCGCCGATGAGCACGATCGCTGGCATCTTTTCCGCCTCCAGAAGGCTCGGGTGCCAGGTGGCGACCGGTTGGCGAGCCCGGGGTGTCAGGCTAACAAGTAGGAACGGCGTGGCCAGCAGGGGTTCGCGTCGAGAGGCAGGAGGCCCGGAGTGTACGACGTGGTGCTGCTCACCCTCGGCTCGGAGCGGGACGCTCCCGGTGGGGGCTGCGGCAGCGGCGACGCCTGCTGCGGCGGCACCTCCGAGGCAGCCGGACAGCCACCCGCAGCGGCCTCCACAGACCATTGCGAGACGCCGCGCGTACCGGTGCTGACCTGCGCGGATGCGTTGACCGACCGGGGTGCCCGGGTGACGACCGTGACCGCTCGCTCGGACGCCGAGGTCGACGAGGTGCTGGCCCGGCTGGACGGCCCGCCCCGCCCCGACGGCCTCACCTGGCCCGACCCGGACTCGAAGGTCCGGCTGGTCGTCGCCAGCGCCAGCGACGCCCAGCTGCGCGCCGTCGTGCGCCGGCTGGTCCGCCGGTACGCCCCACCGCCGAGTCGCCGCCCGGCCGAGCTGGCCGGCAACCGTACGGTGCCCGATCTGCCGCCGATCGGCGTACTCCCGCTCGACCCCACCCGGGGTGGCCCGCACCGGGACCTCGCCGCGCAGCTCGGCCTGCCCCGTGACCCGGCGGCGGTGGCGGCGGCCGTGCTCGACGGCGGTGTACGCCGGCTCGACCTGCTGCGTAACGACGGTGGCTCGGTGACCCTGGACGGCGCGCTGCTCGGTGCCGCCGACGACGCGGGCCGGCCGCTACACTGGCGCGGCCGGGTCGAGGTGGACGACGCGGTGCTCTCCGACGGCACGGACCCGATCCTGGCCTGCGCGATCGGCAATGCCGGCGGGTACGCGACCCTCGACTCGTTGCCGCTGCTCACCGCCCCCGACCCGACCGACGGTCTGGTGGAGGTCGCGGTGGCCGTTCCCGTGCTGACCCGCTCGACGTTGGGTAGGAAGAAGAGGATCCGGTACGAGGTACGTCGGGCCCGGGGCCGGGCGATGGCCGTGATCCCCCGCGACGAACGGGTGCCCTTCCTCGACGACGGTGTCGAGGGCGAGCTGAGCCGGAAGCGGTCCTGGTGGACCGAGCCCGGGGCCTGGGCGGTCTACACGGGCTGACCACCACTCGCGTCCGTCACCCGTCGTAACGGAAACAGGACGGCCTATCCTCGGCGGGAGGAATGGGGAGGAGCCGTGGTGGACGACAACGCCGACCGGGCAGGACTGCCCGGCCAGCAGCAGGTGCCCGAGCGGGACATCGAACCGCTCTGGCCGCCCGACCCGGCCGACCCGGTGCCGCACTGGGCCGGTCAACCCACGCCGGTCTACCCGCCGACGGCGTACCCGTCGCTCGCTGCGGAGGTCACTCCGACGCCGTCCGACAGTGGCTGGGACCAACCCGGCGACGGCTGGACGCCCACCCGTCCGGACCCCACACCCACCCCCGTCCCCGACCTCGCACCCGGGTACGCCGCCCACAACTACGACGACCCGCACAGCTACCCGCAGCGCGGCTACCAGCACGGGTACGACGACCCGCAGGGGTACGACGCCCCATCCGGCTATGACGACCCGCACGGTTATCCGCACGGCTACGACGACCCGCACGGCTACGACGATCCGCACGGTCTCCGGTCGCCAGGGTCGACGGAGCGCCAGGGGGCGGGGCGGGGCCAGTCCGGCCCAGTGGATCTCGATCTGCCCTTCACCCTGGACCCGTCGCTCGCCGGGCCGACGTCGCAGCCGGCCGTACCCGGTCGAGCGCCCGACCAGTCGACACACACGAACCCGCCGACCACTCCGGACGGCTCCACCCACCCCGCCACACCGACCCAGCCGAGCAACGGGAACGTCATGGCCGACGGGAGTGACCCGGCCGATCTGGATCTTGGAGGTCTCTCGCCCCTCCAGGGGCCGACTTACTCCAAGATCCACCGGGCTGGCCCGGAAGACCGGAACGGTGGGAAGGGTCAGGCTGGCCCGGAGGACCGGACCCGAGGGAAGGACCAGGCTGGCCCGGACGACCGGACCCGTGAGGAGGGGCGGGCTGGCCCGGGTGAACCGGGCGCGGTGGTGGTGCCTGCGCAGCCCACAGGGCGGGGCGAGTCACCCTGGGCGCTGCCGCCCCAGCGATTCTCGGGTGGAGCCGAGGAAATGGGCGGAACGCCGTTCCCGTCAAACTCGCCGCCGCTCCGCACCGAAACCGGATCAACCGGATTCGGACTTACCGGCCCCGAAGCACATCACCCCGGACCGATGGACCACGGACCGATGGACTCCGGCCCGATGGACCCCGGACCAACCACACCGGCACCGACCGGCCCCGGACCAACCACACCGGGACCGGTGCCACCCGGACCAGCGCCGACCGGGTCGATGCGGACCGGACCAGCGCAGCCCGGACCAGCGCAGCCCGGACCAGTGCAGCCTGGACCAGTGCAGCCTGGACCAGTGCAGCCTGGACCGGTGCCGACTGGACCGGTGCAGCCTCAACCAACGCAGGCCGGACCAGTGCAGCCCGGACAGCAGTCGCCGGGCGGCTGGCACCGACCCTCCTGGCCGGAGCAGCCGGCCCCGGTCGGGACGCCCGTACCGGCCTATCCCGATCCGGCGGCCCTGGCCGGCTACCCGGATCTGGGGTGGTCGCCGGAGAGTGGGTACGCGCCAACCGCCGAGGACTTCGCCCGCCGCCGGCAGGTCCGGCCGGCCGATCCGATCGCCACGATGGGCGTTCGAGCCGTGGTCAACAAGATCGGCCTGGTGAAGCTCCCGCCGGGGCAGCACGAGCAGGAGGTCAAGCGGGACATCGAGATGGTCCGCCGCAACTTCGGCGGGCTGCGCCAGGTGACCGTGGTCAATCCCAAGGGTGGCGCCGGGAAGACGGTGGCCATCCTGCTGCTCGCGATGACCTTCGGGCAGAAGCGCGGCGGGTACGTCCTGGCCTGGGACAACAACGAGACCCAGGGCACCCTGGGGATGCGGGCGCAGCAGGACTTCCACTCCCGTACGGTCCGGGACATGCTGCGTGACCTCGGGCAGTTCCAGGGTCCGCACGGGCGGATCGGTGACCTGTCGCAGTACGTCCGCTCGCAGGGCGAGGGGATGTTCGACGTGCTCGCGTCGGACGAGTCGGCCACCGGGGGCGAGATGCTGACGGCGGCGGCGTTCGCCGAAATCCGCGAGGTGGTGAGCCGGTTCTACAAGCTGATCTTCGTGGACACCGGGAACAACGTCCGGGCACAGAACTGGCAGGCCGCGATGGATGCCACCGACCAGTTGCTGGTCACCATGTCGGCCCGTAACGACTCGGCGGAGACGGCCGCCCGGATGCTCGACCACCTGGAGCAGAGCGGTCGGCAGCGGCTCGTCCGGCAGGCGGTGACGGTGGTGTCCATGCCGCCGTCCCGCAAGGAGATCGACCTGCCGGCCATCCAGGAACACTTCGCCGCCCGGACCAGGGCGGTGCTGCTCGCGCCGTACGAGCGGCTGATCGACACCGGCGAGCCGATCCGGTACGGCGGGCTCTCCTCGGCCAGCCGGGAGGCCTGGCTGAAGATCGCCGCAGCGGTGGCCGAGGGACTCTGACCGTTCCGACGCCGGACAGCCGCCGACGGTTCGACCGGCAGCTGTCGGCTCGGACGGCCAGCCACCGACGGTTCGACCGGCGGCTTTCGCCGACGGGCCGGTCGGTGGAGGCGACCGATGGCCGGCCCGACGGGTGGCGGGCCGGCCATCGCACGAGGTCAGGCGCTGGCGAGGGCGTCCCCGGCCGCCGGGTCGCAGTCGCGGAGGAACTGGGCGCACCGGGCCGCCTCGTCGGCCTCGCCGATCTCACCGGCGGCCCGGGACAGGATGTAGAGGCACCGGAGGAAGCCCTCGTTCGGGGCGTGCGACCACGGGACCGGGCCGTGCCCCTTCCAGCCGCTGCGCCGCAGCTGGTCCAGGCCACGGTGGTAGCCGGTGCGGGCGTACGCGTACGCGGGGACGACCTGTCCGGCGTCGAAGGCCCGGGTGGCCAGCGCCGCCCAGGCCGCGCTGTGGGTGGGGAAACGGGCCGCGACCTCGGCGTACGCCTCGTCGGTGCCCTGCTCGGCGGCGGCGGCCAGAGCCGCGTCCG
The DNA here is from genome assembly GCF_044548625.1 of Micromonospora sp. NPDC051925. NCBI lineage: Bacteria > Bacillati > Actinomycetota > Actinomycetes > Micromonosporales > Micromonosporaceae > Micromonospora > Micromonospora sp. NPDC051925. The sequence continues at coordinate 117,326 of NZ_JBIUCH010000016.1, forward strand.
CCTCTTCGTGGGCGGGCAGGAGGGTGGCCGGAGGCTCAGGCAACAGGTTCTGCATCGCCCCATTCAACCCGCTTCGCCCTGCGAGGCGCGAGGGGGTCGGGTGGGTACGCTGGCTGAACGGTGGAGGTCTACGTCACGCCTGGTCCCCACCGGGTGAACCCTCGGCCGCCCGTACCGACCCTGCGGCCCCACCGGCGGACCTCGCGGCTCGGATGGCCCACCCCAGCGGCCCCACCGGCCGACCCTGCGGCCCATGCCGCCCGGAGATCTTTTCCACTACAACTATTGGTCCGGAGCCTCCCCAGGACCCGGTTACGCAGGAGCCCGGCGGCCTCGGTCGCCGGGCTCCTGTCGTCCCCACCCCTGCTGGTGCGCCCGGTGGCGCGGTGGGGGCAGGATGGCGGAGTGCCGACCCCACCTCCCGCAGACGTCATCGCGCCACACGACACCAGCCACGACGAGATCGAGACCCGGGCCGAGTTCGACCGGCACCTGGCCGCCGGCAGCCTGGCCGGGCTGACCGTGCAGGGGCTCCGCCTCGACCTCGACCCGGTTCCCGACCTGACCGCCGCCGAGGTGGCCGGCACCCTCTTCGTGGGCTGCCGGTTCGCCGGCCGGGAGGTCGGCGCCGACCTGGTCCGGCGCGGGGCGAACGTGGTGCCGCCCTTCTCCGGCCTGCCGTACCCGACCCAGCCGGCCCACCTGTACACCCCGGAGGACCTCGCCGCCGGGTTCGCCGACACCGGCTTCGCCGGCATGTACGACACCCGGGTGTACGACCACTTCCGGGCCCACGGTGGCGCGCTGCCCGACGTGAAGGAGGCGCTCGGCCAGCGGCTGCACGATCACGGTGTGGACAACGCCCTGGCCGACGCGGTCCGGACCTGGCTGTCCACCCACGGGCCGCAGTCGGTGGTGGGGGTGATGGGCGGGCACGCGGTGCCGCGCGGCAGCGTGCCGTACCGGATGGCGGCGGTGCTGGGCTGGGAGCTGGCACGGGCCGACCGGCTGGTGGTGACCGGTGGCGGCCCCGGAGTGATGGAGGCGGCCAACCTGGGCGCGTTCCTGTCGGCCTGGCCGGCGCAGGAGCTGAACACCGCGATCGACCTGCTGGCCGTGGCCCCCGACTTCACCGACCACGACCGGTACACGGCCGCCGCGCTGACAGTCCGGGAGCGTTACGCCGCCGCCGTCCCGCAGCAGCGCGCGCCCGGCCTGGACTGGGCCCGCTCCGGCGGGCTGGCCATCCCCACCTGGCTGTACGGGCACGAACCGGCGAACCTGTTCGCCGGCCGGATCGCCAAGTACTTCTCCAACGCCATCCGGGAGGACACCATTCTGCGGCTGGCCCGGGGTGGGATCGTCTTCGCGCCCGGCCGGGCCGGCACCGTGCAGGAGGTGTTCCAGGCGGCGACGAAGACGTACTACGGCACGGACGGGGCGAGCGGGGCGTACGTCTTCCTGGACCGGGCGTACTGGACCCGGGAGTTGCCGATCGAGTCGCTGCTGCGTCCGCTGTTCGCCGGGTCGCCGTTCGGTGACCTGTCCGGCAGCATCCACCTCACCGACGACGTCCGCGAGGCCGTCCGGGTGCTCACCGCGATCGCCTGACACCGTCCCGGCCACCCGTCGTGGTCGGGACGGAACGGCGACGGCCGGCCCCCGCGCTGGGGAGCCGGCCGTCGACGGGGTACGGAGCGTCACTTCATCCGGGTGCCGGTGGAGCGCAGGTGCTCGCACGCCTCGACGACCCGGGCGGCGAGGCCGGCCTCGGCCAGCTTGCCCCAGGCGCGCGGGTCGTACTGCTTCTTGTTGCCGACCTCGCCGTCGATCTTGAGCACGCCGTCGTAGTTGCGCAGCATGTGGTCGACGACGGGCCGGGTGAAGGCGTACTGGGTGTCGGTGTCGATGTTCATCTTCACCACGCCGTAGTCGAGCGCCTCCCGGATCTCCTCCAGCAGCGAGCCGGAGCCACCGTGGAAGACCAGGCTGAGCGGCTTGTCCTTGCCGTACTTGGCGCCGACCGCCTCCTGGATCTGGTTGAGGATCTCGGGGCGGAGCTTGACGTTGCCCGGCTTGTAGACGCCGTGCACGTTGCCGAAGGTCAGCGCCGCCATGTAGCGGCCCTTCTCGCCCAGGCCGAGCGCCTCGACCATGGCCAGGCCGTCCTCGACCGTGGTGTAGAGCTTGTCGTTGATGGCGTTCTCGACGCCGTCCTCCTCGCCGCCGACGACGCCGACCTCGATCTCAAGGACGATCTTGCCCTTGGCGGCCTCGTCGAGCAGCTGGGCGGCGATCTTCAGGTTCTCCGCCACCGGCACGGCCGAGCCGTCCCACATGTGCGACTGGAACAGCGGCTCCTGACCGTTGCGGACCCGCTCCTGGGAGATGGCCATCAGCGGCCGGACGAACCCGTCCAGCTTGTCCTTCGGGCAGTGGTCGGTGTGCAGCGCCACGTTGACCGGGTACTTCTTGGCCACCTCGTGCGCGTACGCGGCGAACGCCACCGCGCCGGTCACCATGTCCTTGACGGACGGCCCGGACAGGTACTCCGCGCCACCGGTGGAGACCTGGATGATGCCGTCGCTCTCCGCGTCGGCGAAGCCCTTCAGCGCCGCGTTCAGGGTCTGCGACGAGGTCACGTTGATCGCGGGGTACGCGTACCGGCCGGCCTTGGCCCGGTCCAGCATCTCCGCGTAAGCCTCGGGGGAAGCGATGGGCATGTGAAGGCTCCTTACTTACCGCTCTCGGCCGCGCTGGCCGCTGTCTTCCATGGGTGCGCCGGACCGCGCTGTCCACCGTCGGCAGTATCCCGTAGGAGGCGGCGGCGGGCGCAACCGCCCCGGTGACCGTCCACCGGTCGGCCTCACCGGGTCTCCCGACGGTCCGGCACGGCGACGCTGATCAGCCAGGTCACCACGGCCATCACGATGGCCCCCCAGAAGGCGGCCCAGAACCCGTCCACCCGGAACGGCAGGTCGACCGCGCGCGCGATCCGGTCGGTCAGCAGGAACAGCAACGCGTTCACCACCAGCGCGAACAACCCGAGGGTGAGCAGGTAGAACACGCAGCCCACCACCTTGATCACCGGCTTGAGCACCGCGTTGACCACGCCGAAGATCAACGCCACCACGAGCAGGGTGAGCGCGGTGTTCGCGCCGTTGCGACCGGAGACGTCGACCCCCGGCACGATCAGCGTGGTGACCCACAGCGCGATCGCCGTGATCAGCAATCGGATCAGGAAGCCCACGCCCCCATCCTGGCACCGCCCGGCCTCCCCGGTGGGCGTTCCCGCGTTCCCGCGCCCACCGGGCGACCTACCCCACCAGCCCGTACGGTGGGGTAGGTATGCCGCCGGAACCAGGGAGGGACGATGGGTCAGCCCGACGAGGACTTCACTCCGAGCGACCACCTCGACCCGGAGGATCGCGACCCGGAGGCCGAACCGGCCGACGCGGTCGAGCAGGCGGCCGTGATCGGCCCCGACGAGACCGACGCCGAGCCGCACCGGGGCCTGGAGGTCGACGACTGGGACGCGATGGAGCAGGCCCGGGTGGTCACCGCCGACGAGGACGACTACCGCTGACGGCCCGCGCCGGGGGCTGGCCCCGGCTCGTCACCGCAGCGGGGTCACCTGGTCGGGGTGCTCCGCCACCCAGCGACCCAGCCGGTCCTCCCGCAGCGCGGCCAGCATGTCCGGGTCCGTCCGCACCGACCGCTCCCCAGCTGTGGGTACGCCGACCGGCAGGCTGATCCCGACCGGTTCGGTGCTACCCAGCTCGGGCACCACCCGCAGCAGCGTGGACAGCGATGTGCCGGCGACGGCGACCCTCGGGCCGATGTTGCTCCACAGCCGGGCCAGCCGCACCGGATCGGTCAGCACACCCTGTTCGCCGGCCCGACGGATCAGCCCGGCGACGACGAGTTGGGTGATGCGCTCCTGGTCGAGGCTGTCGTCGGGCAGGCCCCGCCGCTGGCGGAGCAACTCCACCGAGGCGGTGCCGTCGAGGCGTTGACAGCCGGCCGGGAAGACCCGGGAGCTGTGCACCGACCGGACCGCACCGGGCAGGCAGACGTCCACCCCGTCGAGCGCGTCGGTCAGCTCGCCCAGCACCGGGTAGTCGAGCACCACTCCCGCGTCCGGGCGTACGCCGGTCAGCCCGGTGACGATGCGACTGGTCAGCTCCCAGCCGCGCCCCAGGTCGGGGCGGCTGGTGCCGGTGCCGTGCGGGGAGGCGGAGTCCGCCTCGTCGACACCGAACCCGGGAATCGACACCCGCAGGTCGCGGGGCAGTGACACCAGGTACGGCCGGCTGCGGTCGGCGGGGAAGTGCACCAGCAGCACCGAGTCGGCCCGCCGGGCCTGCTCGCCGGCACCACCGTCGAGCCCCACCAGCAGCACGTTCATCGCCCGGCGCGGCAGGGTGTCCGGGGTGCCGACGGTCAGCGCGCCGGTGACGGCCCGGTCCCCCGGGACGGGCAGCAACTGGGGTGCCGCGACACCGAGCAGGCCCAGCACGGCCAGCGCGGTCGCGCCGACCCTGAGTCGACGCCGCCGACGCCGTCGACGCAGCACCATCCGGTCGATGGCCGCGCGCAGCGGACCGACCGGCGGGGCCAGCGCCTCGTGCCGGGTGAAGACGTCACGCAGTTCCTTCTCGACGGTCATCAGCAGACCTCCACGTGTTCGGCGCGCAGGGTGGCCAGCGCCCGGGAGATGGACGAGCGGACGGTGCCGACGGCACAGCCGAGGATCTCGGCGATCTCCGCGTCGGGCAGGTCCTCGTAGTAGCGGAGCACCAGACTGGCCCGTTGCCGGCGGGGCAGCCGGTCCAGCCAGGCCCAGACCTGGTCACGCTCCACGGTGTCCTGGGCATGGTCGGCCGACACCGGCACGGACTCCTCCGGCTCGCCGCGCAGCAGCACCCGGCGCATCCAGGAGCCGCGCCGCCAGTCGACGTACTGGTTGGTGAGCATCCGGCGGACGTACCGCTCCGGGGAGTCCGCCCGGGAGACCCGCCGCCAGTTCAGTTGGACCCGGACCATGGTGTCCTGCACCAGATCCTGCGCCTGGTGCGGGTCGCCGGTGAGCATGACGGCGTACCGCAGCAGCGCGGCCAGCCGCGAGTCGGCGAAATCCTCGTACGTCACTGCACCTCCCGGTGTCCCGCCTCTGATGACGGAGACGGCCGACCGGAACGTTGCAGTGGAGCCGGTCAACCTTTCGGCTCGTCTTCCGGTCCGACACCGGACCGGGGCAGCCGCGGTCGCCGTCTGGTCCCTAAGCTCCGTTGGCTCCACTGGACATCCCCCGGGAGGAATCTGGTCATGTTCCACCAATCCACCCAGCGCTGGCTCGCCGGCTTGGGCGTCGCGGGTGCGCTCGTGGCCGCCGCCCCGGCCCCCGCCCACGCGTCCATCCCGCTGGAGATCCTCACCTGGGATGTCCTGGTTGCTCCAGGCCACACGGTGCACAACTCGATCGCCGTGAACGGCCCCGGTGAGGAGGATCCGCCGAAGACGACCCTGGACATCGACTTCTCGCAGGTCGACGCCGTCGCCTCCTTCGAACTCGCCACCTCGGACTGGGCCTGCGTACCGGTCGCCAAGGGGCTGCACTGCGAGTACACGGCCGACGAGCACGGCGTGCCGAGCCTGGACTACCGGCTCACCGGCAGGTCGGACGCGAAGCCCGGCACGGAGGCGAAGCTGGCGGTGAGGGCCAGCAACGGCAGCCGGACCGCCAGCGCGGACGTGACGGTCACCGTGGCCGAGGGCGTGGACCTGCGGTCCGAGCCGGAGGCCGAGCTGGACATCCTCCCGGGCGCCACTGCCGGCCTCCCCGCCGATGCGGTCCGCAACGTCGGCGACCACACCGCGCACGGGGCGGTGCTCCGCCTCCAGGCCGACTACCTGAGCCCGGACGTCGGCAACTTCCGCAACTGCGAGTACCTCGCCAACCGCGTCACCATCTGCACCTTCGACACCGACCTGGAGCCGGGCCGGAGCTACCGGCTCGCCACGAAGCTCCCGGTCACCCTGGACAAGAGCGCCCGGTCCGGCAGCAGGATCGAGAACTACGTCGACTGGTGGACCAGGGACGACTGGGCGCTGGTCGTCGACGACCCCAGTTCCCCGCTCCCGCCGGGCAAGCCGGGCACCGGTGGGAAACTGGAGCTGGTCGAGGTGCGAGCGGCCCGCCAGGCGTCCGTCCCGCAGACCGACGTGGACCGGGGAAACAACTTCACCGTCGTCAACCTGGTCGTCGGCGGCGACAACACGGCCGACATGACCGCCGACGGTGCGAGCGTCACCGGGAAGGTGGGCGACCGGGTCGAGGTGCGGGTCGGCACGACCAACCTGGGTCCGGCCACCGTGGAGACGTGGCGGCTCAGCGGACCGTTCGTGACGGTGGAGATCCCGAAGGGCACCGAGGCGGTCGAGGTCTCCGAGGAGTGCGCCCCGTACGACAAGGACGACGAGGATTCGTGGAACCCGCGGGAGCACGGCGGTGAGCCGGGGGCGGACCACTACGGCTGCGTCGCCGCCGGCGACCCGGAGGCGGGGGTGAGTCTGTCGTACCCCTTCACCCTGCGGATCGACAAGCTGGACGGGGAGACCTCGGGCACGGTCGCCACCGACCTGGACGGTGACCCGAACCCCGCCAACGACCGGGCCGCGATCGTCGTCAAGGCCGGTGCTTCCGGGCCGGGTGGGGTCGGCGGCGGTGACGGTGGCACCCTGCCGATCACCGGCCAGTCCGTCGCCCTGATCGCCGGTGTCGGCGGTCTGCTGGTCGCGGCGGGCGTCGCCGGCTTCGTGGTGACCCGCCGCCGGACCCGTTTCACGGCCTGACCGCACTCCCCACCACTGCCGCCCCGCCGACCCCCGTGGTCGGCGGGGCGGCGCAGCCGGGAAAACCGGACGACGCCTGATCGAGCATCCTGGAAACATGGGCCCGTGCTGCTCACCCTGACCACCACCCACCGGCCGGCGACCGATCTCGGCTACCTGCTGGTCAAGCATCCCGACCGGGTGCACGAGTTCGACCTGCCGGCGGGCACCGCGCACGTCTTCTACCCGGAGGCGACGGATCAGCGGTGCACCGCCGCCCTGCTGGTCGAGGTCGACCCGCAGCGGCTCGGGGTGGGTCGGGGACGACGGGGGAAGGCGGCGGCCACCCCGGAGAGCTTCACCCTCGGGCAGTACGTCAACGACCGCGCCTATGCCGCGTCCAGCTTGCTCTCCTCCGCGCTGTCCACGGTGTTCCGCTCCGCGCTGCGCGGGGTGTCCCGGGACCGACCGGAACTGGCCGGCGAGGCGATCCCGCTGACGGTACGGGTGCCGGTGCTGCGCTGTCGGGGCGGGGCGGAGCTGGCCGTCCGGATGTTCGCCCCGCTCGGCTGGACGGTCGCCGCCGACCCGGTCCCGCTCGACGAGCAGCACCCCGAATGGGGTGACAGCCGGTACGTCGACCTGTCCCTGACCGGCACGGTCCGGCTCGCCGACGCCCTCAACCACCTGTACGTCCTGCTCCCGGTGCTCGACGACGCCAAGCACTACTGGGTCGCCCCGGACGAGATCGACAAGCTGCTGCGCGCCGGGGTGGGCTGGCTCGCCGACCACCCGGACCGGGCGCTGATCACCCGCCGCTACCTGGCGCACCGCCGGGCACTGGCCGGCCAGGCGTTGTCCCGCCTGGCCGAGCTGCGGCTGGCCGACGTGCCCGCCCCGGACGACAGCGTCGACGAGCCGACCGGCCGGGAGGACGGCGGCGCGTCGGACGTCCACCGGGTGGACGGCGTCACACAGGACGGCAGCACCCTGGCCGCCGGCCCCGACCCCCGGCGGGCGTCGCTGGCGGTACGGCGACGTGAGGCGGTGCTCGCCGCGCTCGCGGCCAGCGGGGCGGCCCGGGTGCTGGACCTGGGCTGCGGTGGCGGCGCGCTGCTCACCGCCCTGGTCGCCGACCGGCGGTACACCGAGGTGGTCGGCGCGGACGTCTCCGCCCAGGCGCTGACCGTGGCCGCCCGCCGGCTGCGACTGGACCGGTTGCCCCAGCGGCAGCAGGACCGGGTCCGGCTGTGGCAGTCCGCGCTGACCTACCGGGACGACCGGCTGCGCGGCTACGACGCGGCGGTGCTGATGGAGGTCGTCGAGCACCTGGACCCGTCCCGGCTGCCCGCGTTGGAGGATGCCGTGCTGGGTCACGCCCGGCCGGGCACCGTCGTGGTGACCACCCCGAACGCCGAGTACAACGTGCGTTACGAGGGGCTACCGGCGGGCGGGTTCCGGCATGCCGACCACCGGTTCGAGTGGACCCGCGCCGAGTTCGCCGAGTGGGTCGACCGGGTGGCCGCCAGCTACGGCTACACCGCCGCGATCAGCGGGGTCGGCGACGACGATCCCGAGGTGGGCCGCCCCACCCAACTGGCCGTCCTCACGGCCGTCGGGAAGGCACCCGCCAGCGTGCGGGGCACGGTCGTGGGTACGAAGGAGACGGACCGGTGACCATCCTCGACGTTCCCGAACTCGCCCTGGTGGCACTGGTCGGCGTCTCCGGCTCGGGCAAGTCCACCTTCGCCGCCCGGCACTTCGCCCCCAGCCAGGTGCTCGCCTCGGACGCCTTCCGGGCGATGGTCGCCGACGACGAGAACGACCAGTCCGCCTCGGCCGACGCGTTCGAGGCGCTGCACCACGTGGCGGGGGTCCGGCTGCGTCGGGGCCGGCTCACCGTGGTCGACGCGACGAACCTCCAGCCGCACGCCCGCGCCGGGCTGGTCCGGGTCGCCCGGGAGCACGACGTGCTGCCGGTGGCGATCGTGCTGGACGTGCCGGAGGCGCTGGCCTGGGAGCGGACCCAGGCTCGCGCCGACCGGACGCACGGCCGGCAGGTGCTGGCCCGGATGCAGCGCGACCTGCGCCGGTCGTACGGGCAGTTGGCCCGGGAGGGGTTCCGCAAGGTGCACGTGCTGCGGGGTGTCGAAGAGATCGACGCGGCGCAGATCCGCCTGGAGAAGCTGTTCAACGACCGGCGGGAGCTGACGGGGCCGTTCGACATCGTCGGTGACGTGCACGGCTGCCGGGCGGAGTTGGAGGCGCTGCTGGTGCGGCTGGGCTTCGTGCTGCGCCACGACGACGCGGGTCGCCCGGTGGACGCGGCGCACCCGGCTGGTCGTACCGCCGTCTTCGTGGGTGACCTGGTGGACCGCGGCCCGGACTCCCCCGGCGTGCTGCGCCTGGTGATGGGCATGGTGGCGGCCGGGCACGCGATCTGCGTGCCCGGCAACCACGAACAGAAGCTGCTGCGCAGGCTGCGGGGCCGGGACGTGCGGCTCACCCACGGCCTGGCGGAGACGATGGCCCAGCTCGACGCGGAGGACCCGGCGTTCGTGGCCGAGGTGGCGACCTTCGTCGACGGCCTGGTCAGCCACTTCGTGCTCGACGGCGGCCGGCTGGTGGTGGCGCACGCCGGGCTGAAGGAGGCGTACCAGGGGCGGGCGTCCGGACGGGTGCGGTCGTTCGCGCTGTACGGGGAGACCACCGGCGAGACCGACGAGTACGGCCTGCCGGTGCGCTACCCGTGGGCGCGCGACTACCGGGGCTCGGCCATGGTCGTGTACGGGCACACGCCGACCCCGGAGCCGGAGTGGGTGAACAACACCATCTGCGTCGACACCGGCTGTGTCTTCGGCGGGCAGCTCACCGCGCTGCGCTACCCGGAGAAGGAGCTGGTCTCGGTCGACGCGCAGCGGGAGTGGTACGCCCCGGCCCGGCCGCTGGACCGCGTGCCGACCCGCCCGGACACCGTGCTCGACCTGGCCGACGTGACCGGGCGACGGCACCTCGAACACGGCTACGGGACGCTGACCGTGCCGGCGGAGAACGCCGCCGCCGCGCTGGAGGTGATGAGCCGGTTCGCGGTGGACCCGGGTCGGTTGGTCTGGTTGCCGCCCACCATGGCGCCCTGCTCGACGTCGACCGTCGAGGGCTTCCTGGAGCACCCGGCGCAGGCGTTCGAGGACTACCGGGCGGCCGGTGTGGCGCGGGTGGTGTGCCAGGAGAAGCACATGGGTTCCCGCGCGGTGGTGCTGGTGGAACGGGAGCCCGGCCCGTTCGGCGGCGGGGTGGTGCACACCCGTACCGGCCGGCCGTTCTTCGGCGAGCCGCTCGACGGGGAGTTGCTGGACCGGGTCCGGGCGGCGGTCACCACGGCCGGCCTCTGGGCCGAGCTGGGCACCGACCGGCTGCTGCTGGACTGTGAACTGCTGCCCTGGTCGGCGAAGGCGGACGGGCTGATCCGCAGCCAGTACGCCGGCGTCGGGGCGGCCGGCCGGGCGGCGCTGCCGGCGGCGCTCACCGCGCTGGACGCGGCAGCGGCCCGGGGCCTGCCGGTGGACGCGCTGCGGGACCGGATGACGGCCCGCCGGGCGGAGGTGGAGGGCTACTCGACGGCCTACCGGGCGTACGTGGCACCCACCGAAGGGCTGCGCGGGGTGACCCTGGCCCCGTTCGCGGTGCTGGCCGGGGCGAAGGTGACCTTCACCGACCGGGATCACGGTTGGCACCTGGCGCTGGCCGACCGACTCTGCGCGGCGGACCCGGAGCTGTTCACCCCGACCCGACGGCAGGTGGTGGAGCTGGCCGACGCCTCGGCGGTGGCGGCGGCCACCGACTGGTGGCTGGCGCTGACCGGGGACGGCGGTGAGGGGATGGTGGTCAAGCCGTACGCCGGCCCGGCCGCCCGGTCGGCGCGGGGCTCGCTGCTCCAGCCGGGGATCAAGTGCCGGGGCCGGGAGTACCTGCGGATCATCTACGGCCCCGGCTACACCGACCCCGCCCAACTCGCCGCGCTGCGTCGCCGGTCGCTGGGCCGCAAGCGGGGCCTGGCGCTGCGCGAACACGCCCTCGGCCTGGCCGCCCTGGACGCGTACGCCGCCGATGCCCCGCTGTGGCGTCGGCACCAACTGGTCTTCGCGATCCTGGCCTGCGAGTCGGAGCCGGTCGACCCCCGGCTCTGACCGGCCGGCCGGCGGGCTGGCGGGCTGGCGGGTGGCCGGGGGCGGGGAGTGGGATACGGACGGAAAGGGCGCGTGCCGCGACCGGCGGTTCACGGGCTCGGTATGGTGTGTGGCCGTGGACACAGGTGAGAAGACGCGGGTGGTCGCCGAGACGGTCGCGCTGAATCCGCTCGACCCCAAGGATCTGCTCCAGACCTTCGGTCTGATCGGCGTGTGGGTGATCCTCTTCGCCGAGACCGGCCTGCTGGTGGGCTTCTTCTTCCCCGGCGACTCACTGCTCTTCCTGGCCGGGGTCGCCGCCTCGCCGGTGGCCGACGCGATCTTCGGCAGCGGCACCCGGCTCTCCCTGGCCGGGCTGCTGGTCGGCGGGCCGCTCTGCGCGATCGCCGGCGCACAGCTCGGGCACTGGCTCGGCGCCCGGTACGGCCGGCGGATGTTCGACCGCCCCAACTCCCGGCTCTTCAAGAAGGAGTACGTGGAGAAGGCGGAGTTCTACTTCCAGAAGTTCGGCCCGGCCAAGGCCGTGGTGCTGGCGCGGTTCATCCCGATCGTGCGGACGTTCCTCAACCCGGTGGCGGGTGTGCTCGGCATGCCCGCGAAGCAGTTCTTCCTCTGGAACGTCGTCGGCGCGATCCTCTGGGTGGACGGCATCCTGCTGATCGGTTACCTGCTCGCCGACCAGATCTACAGCGCCATCGGCGACAAGATCGACAGGTACATCCTGCCGGTGGTCGCGCTGATCATCCTGATCTCGGTGCTGCCGATCTTCTTCGAGTTCCTCCGGGACCGCAAGGCGCGCCGGCGCGGTGAGGCCGTCGCCGTCATCGCCGCCGCGAGCGCGGTGGGCGCGGTGGACGCCGTCCGGGACGCCGTCGAGCACCACCACGACCAGCCACCGCAGCCGTACGGGGCGCAGTCCGGGCAGCCCCACGCCGGCCAGCAGCCGTACGGCGGGGCGCAGCAGCAGCCCTACGGCGGCCAGCAGCCCGACCGGCCCTACGGCCGCGACCAGCAGTTCCCGCCGCAGACCTACGGACAGCAGCAGCCCCCGCAGGACGGTGGGCGGTATCCGGAGCACGGTCAGGGCCGCTGACCGGCGGACGACGAACGGCCGGCCCTCGGGGAGAGAGCCGGCCGTTGCGTGCACGTACGCCACCGCGGGCACGGTGGTGGATCAGCAAACTGACCGGTGACGGACAGCCGTCACCATCCGATGACGCCACCCCTGGTACGCCATCGGACGTCGCCCCTGGCCGGGACGACGGGTGCAGTCAGCGGGCCTTCTTGGTGGCCCGCTTGCGCGGCGGCGTGAGGAGGTCGGCGATCGTGGCGATCGCCGACGGCACCAGCCGGTAGTAGGCCCACACACCACGCTTCTCCCGCTCCAGCAAGCCGGCCTCGGTGAGGATGCGGAGGTGGTGGCTGACCGTCGGCTGCGAGAGGCCGAGCGGCGCGGTGAGGTCACACACGCACGCTTCGCCCTCGGGCGCCGACTGGATCAGGCTGAGCAGCCGCAACCGGGCGGGGTCGGCGAGGGCCTTGAGGACCCCCGCCAGCCGCTCGGCATCGGCGCGTTCGATCGGCTCGCCGGCAAGCGGCGAGATCTGAGGCATGGTCATTTCAGCCAACGCAGTTCCCACGTATTCCATCCTTCCACCAACAGCATCGATCCGCCTGCATATCAGCAGATCCGAATCGGCAAATTTTTACGCCACAAGGCCGAGGTCAGCCAACGTATAGGCCGCCCGATACGGCAGTCCGGCGGCTCGTACCACGTCGCTGGCGCCTCGATCAACAATAACCGCCACGCCCACGACCTCCGCCCCGGCCTCGCGTAGAGCTTCGACGGCCGTCAACACACTGCCGCCCGTCGTCGAGGTGTCCTCCACCGCCAGTACCCGCCGGCCGGCCACCTCAGGACCCTCGATCCGCCGTTGGAGACCATGCGCCTTGCCGGCCTTGCGGACCACAAAGGCGTCCAGGGGTCGATCGGTCTCCGCAGCGGCGTGCAACATCGAGATGCCGATCGGATCGGCACCCAGGGTCAGTCCACCCACCGCGTCGTAATTCCAGTCGGCGGTCAACTCGCGCATCACCCGACCGACCAGGGGAGCCGCCCGGTGATGGAGAGTCACGCGACGCAGATCGACGTACCACTCCGCCTCCCGCCCCGAGGAGAGCACGACCCGGCCATGGACCACAGCCAGGTCAGTGATGAATTTACGCAGGTCGTCGTGGTCCCCCATGGCGATAGAGGGTACTGCGCAAGTCTGGGCGTCGTGTGTGCGGCCCACCCGGGTCAGCCACGCGAGCGACCGATGACTGGCGATGGACGGCTACGCTGCGCGACCACACCGGCAGAATTCTGGTGCGATACCGGGCCGCCGGCACGCCGAACAGCACCGACGACCACTCACTTTCCAGTGGGGTCGACCTGCCCCCGCCGGTCCCGGAAGGCACCGCGCAACAGTCGACGCGGGACGTGCCGCAGGCTCGCCACGGCCAGCTTGTACTTCCAGTCAGGAACGCTTACCGATTTGCCTTTCCGCAGGTCACGAAGGGCTTCGGCGACCACATCGTCGGCCTGCAGCCAGATCCAACGAGGCATGCCGGACATGTCGATGCCGGTGCGCTCGTGGTAGCCGGTGCGGGTGTAGCCAGGGCAGAGCGCCATCACGTGCACGCCCGACGCGCGTGCCGACTGCCCGATCGACTCGCTGAAACTGGTGACCCACGCCTTGCTGGCCGGATAGGTGGAGCCCGGCATCACCGGGCCGAACCCGGCAACCGAAGAGACATTTATCACTGCCCCATCGCCCCGTTCGACCATTGGCCCGAGCGCCGCGAGAGTCAGTCGCAGCACCGCATGGACATTCAACCGGAGCAATTGAGTCTCGTCGGCGACGCTGGATCGCAGAAACGGCCGGCTGAGGCTGAGCCCGGCATTGTTGACCAACAGGTGCACCGGATCGCCCGTGGCGAGTCGCCGTTCCACCCGGGCACAACCGTCGTCGGTGGACAGATCGGCCGGGATGACCTCCACCCGGTTGCCGTACCGACCGGTCAACTCGGCGGCGGTCGTGTCGAGCCGGGTGGCGTCCCGGGCCACCAGGATCAGGTCCCAGCCTTCGGCGGCGAGCTGCCGGGCGAACGCCGCCCCGATCCCGGCGGTGGCACCGGTGATCAACGCGCGGCGGCCCGGAGCCGGTCGGTCGGCGGTCACGGCTGCTCCTCAGCGGGGCGGCGGCACCGGCGGGACGGCACCGTGCGGCAGGTCGAGCGCGGGCGGGACGGCACCGTGGGGCAGGTCGAGCGCGGGCGGGACGGCACCGTGGGGAAACGCGGGAGCGGGCGGCACCGACCGGCGCGCACCGAACCAGGTGTTCGCCGACGGCAGGGCCAGCAGCACGGCCACCACAAGGTAGCCGAGCGCCTGGGCCGCCGAAACCCCCGCGTTCACCGGGATCCACCAGGACGGGTAGGCGTCGCCGAGCGTGCCGAACAGGTCGGCCACGCCCTGGTCACCGGTGCCCAACCGCAACGGTCTGGCCCGCTGGCCGACCAGCGCGACCAGTGCGCACCCGCCGGCGAGCAGACCCAGCCCGCAGACCGCCCAGACGCCGATCCTGGCCGCCCGACGCCGGGCGAGCAGCCCGCCGGCGAGGCCGACCAGCAGCAACCCCACCAGCACCGTCACCATCGCCGCGCCGATCGTGGTGAGCCGCAGCAGCCGGACCACGCCGTCGACGTCGCCCGGGTTGGCGGCGGTGCCGGTGGCGGCGGCCCGGAACCGGTCGACCGTGCCGCCCAGGGCGAGCAGGGTGGCCACGGCGTACGCCCCGGCGGCGAGCGCCATCAGCCCGAGCAGCGCCGCCGCCGTGGTGACGGTCACCGGCCGGCGGGCCGGCACCTGATCCGGGTACGACACGACGATTCCCTCCGGTAGGCGTCGGTGTGCAACCTACTCGGAGGGAATCGTCGGTGTCGCTGTTACGCGCCCGTCAGCTGCCGGCGGGGCGCTGCGGGTCGTCCGGTCCGCTGCCGCCTCCGGCGGGCCGGTCCGGTTCCCCACCCGACGGCGGGGTGGCCGGCGGCTGCCAGGACGAGCCGTCGGACGGCTGCGGCTGGTCCGGAGCGCCCGGGGTGGACGCCGGACCGGCCGCCGACGGGTAGCCGGACTGACCCGGAGCCGACGACTGGCCGGGAACACCGGGCTGACCCGGGCCACCGGGCTGCGGGTAGCCAGGCGCGCTCGGGTAGCCGGGGGTACCCGGGTAACCCGGGGCGGGCGGGTAGGCGGCACCGGGAACCGGCGGCTCCCAGCCCGTCTTGGGCTTGCGGAAGAACTCGTTGGACTGCGGCAGGGCGAGCAGGATCAGCGCCGCCAGCAGGGCGAGCAGGCTGAGCACACCGAGCAGGGTGCTGGTCGGGTTGTACCAGGAGGGCAACACGGCGTTCATGCTGCGCTCCAACTCCTCGGCGCTCGGCGCGTCCCCGGAGGTGGACCCGGTGGAGCCGCTGAAACCTGCGGCGCCGTTGACCAGCCCACCGCCGACGCAGCAGACCATGATGCCGCCGACCACCCAGGTGGCGATCCGGCTGCCGTTCTTGCCCCGGTTGTTGAACACCGCCAGGACCACGAGGGCGAGCGCGATCAGCAACAGGACTACGGACGCGCCGACGGTGAAGACCACCAGGGCGGTGCCGAGCCCTTCGACCTCGCTCGCGGTCCCCCGGAACGCGTCCTCGAACGCCTGCCGGAGCTTGCCGCTGATCGAGAGGGTCAGGATCAGACTGATCAACTGGAGCGCCGCGAAGAGCATCACCAGATAGCTGGAGAGTGTCACGAGGCCCGGACGGGTCCGGGCGGGCGTGCTGTGGGAATCGACCATGATTCTCCTTCCTAGATACCGCAACCACGGTAACGTCCACGGTCCCGTCACACCGGGTGCGACAGAGCCCTACCCTGCCGTGGACCTGCCGAATCACCCCGTACGGACCCGCCTACGGGCCGGCGGCGGCCGGGTCAGGACTCCCGGACCAGCCGGCGGTGTTCGGCGGTCACCACGGCGAGCAGGAGCAGATCCACCGCGAGCGCGGTCACCGCGTCGAACTGGTTGACCGTGAAGTTGAAGATCTGCCCGAACAGCAGATCGACCAGGAGGGCCAGCTTGAACAGGCGAAACGCGGCCAGCCGGTCGGGCCGGAGCAGGAACGCCGCACGAATGCTCAGCACGGCGGCGACCAGCGCCGAGGCGGACACCCCGAGCACCGCGCCCCACTCCCCGGCCTGGTCCAGCTCACCGGTCACCCCCTCGGTCACCACCCCCACCACCGTCGCCACCGGCTCGACGACCAGGTAGACCACCACCAGGGAGATCACCCACCGCCGGGCGGTCAGCCGGACCAGCGCGGCCCGCAGCCGGGCCACCCAGGGCTGCCAGAAGCGCTGTGGTGGGGGTTCCCGGCGGGGCACCACGTCGAGCAGCTCGGACACCGCCGACTCGACCTCCGGGCCGGCGCCCCGGACCATCCGCAGGGTGGCCACCCGCCGCCGGTCGGTGAGCCCCTGGCCGACGCCGCCGACGATCACGTCCAACGCGTTCGCCACCCGTTCGCCCGGGGTCAGTCGCAGCCGGTCGCGCAGCGCCTGGGTGATGACCACCAGCAGGGCGAAGACGGCGTAGATGATCCCGGCGGCCGGTCGGTAGAAGTAGTCGGTGCCGGCGGTGACGAACTTGCCGACCTCGTCGATGAAGAGCCCGAAGCCGATCCCGGCGAGCACCGCGCCGGCCATCCGGGCGGTCCCGCCGAGGAAGACCAGCGCGACGCCCAGTCCGACGGTCATCAGCAGGCCGCCCCAGAGCACATGGGCGATGTGCAGACCGCCGCCGCCGAGCTGCGGGTAACCGGTCGCCCGGAGGAAGGCCCGGGTTACCAGCACCGTCGCCACCCCGGAGAGGACGAACGCCTGGAGGTACGCCGCAGCGTCCACC
Source organism: Micromonospora sp. NPDC051925 (assembly GCF_044548625.1). Lineage (NCBI taxonomy): Bacteria > Bacillati > Actinomycetota > Actinomycetes > Micromonosporales > Micromonosporaceae > Micromonospora > Micromonospora sp. NPDC051925. Next base: position 134,343 of record NZ_JBIUCH010000016.1, read on the forward strand.
GCACGCGGTGGCAGCCGGCGGCGGGACGACGGTGACACCTGTCCGACGCTAATAGCCGCGCCACTCACTCCGGGCGTAGTCGAGCACCCTGGGCCGCAACAGGGTGGAGGCGGGCACGTCCAGGCGGCCCCGGTCGGCGGGGAAGGCCGCCGCCGCCCGCAGCACCGCCGGGTCGAGGAACCGCAGCCGGGGCGCGTCGGCCGGTAGTTCCAGCACCGGCGGGGTGCCGCCCGGCGCGGCGAGCACGAATCCCCAGTCACCGAACGACGGCACGTCCACGTGGTACGGCACGGTGGAGAAGCCGGCCTCGCGTACCGACGCCTCGATCGACCAGTACGACCGGGGCGCGAAGTACGGCGACCCGGACTGCACCACCAACCGGCCCTCCTCGGCCAGCACCGAGCGGATCAGCGCGTAGAACTCGACGGTGTAGAGCTTGGCGGTGGCCGTCTCGTCGGGGTCGGGCAGGTCGGCGACGACCACGTCGAAGCGTTCGGTGGCGGTACGCAGCCACCCGAACGCGTCGGTGTTCAGCACCCGCACCCGGGGGTCGTCGAGCGAGCCGCCGTTGAGGGCGCGCAGCTGCGGCTCGGAGCGGGCCAGCGCCACCACCGCCGGGTCGAGGTCGACCACTGTCACCCGGCGGACGTCCGGATAGCGCAGGATCTCCCGCACGGCGAGGCCGTCGCCGGCCCCGAGGACCAGCACCTCACCGCGCGGGCCGCGCATCGCCGGATGCACAAGCGCCTCGTGGTAGCGGTACTCGTCGATCGAGCTGAACTGGAGGTCCCCGTTGAGGAACAACCGCAGGTCGGTGTCGGGATGGCCGACCTCGCGCACCGACCGGGTCAGCACGATCTCCTGGTAGCGGGAGCGTTCGGCGTGCACCACCGGATCCCGGTAGAGCTGCTGCCGGGTGGTCACCTCGAAGTCGGCGGCGGTCACCCAGGCGTACCCCAGGCAGAGGGCGACGACGACGGAGCCGGCGCCCAGGACGAGCCGGGCCCGGCGGCTGAGGTCGGCGCGGAACACCGTGCAGACCAGGGCGAGGCCGGCGACCGCGTTCACCGCGCCGACCACCAGGGCACCCTTGAGCTGGCCGAAGACCGGGATCAGCAGGAACGGGAAGGCGAGCCCGCCGAGCAGCGCGCCGACGTAGTCGGCGGCGAACAGGTCGGCGACCGCACTGCCGGCGGCCTGCTCACGGATGCGTTGCAGCATCACCATCAGCAGCGGGATCTCCGCGCCGATCAGCAGCCCGAGCACGAACGCGGTGCCGACCAGCGCCGGGCCGTACAGGTCGAGCCAGGCGAAGGCGGCGTAGAGGCCGAGCACCGACAGGCCGCCGAGCAGGGCGAGGGTCAGCTCGATCACCGCGAACGCGGCAGCGGCCCGGGGCTGCAACGGCTTGGCGACCAGCGCGCCGATCCCCATCGCGAAGACCATCACGCCGAGCACGATCGACGCCTGCCCGACCGTGTCACCGATCAGGTAGCTGCCGAGCGCGACCAGGGCCAGTTCGTACACCAGGCCGCAGGCGGCGCAGACGAAGACCGCGACCAGCACCGCCGCGCGGGCCAGCCGCCAGCGGGGCCGGGCGGTCGGGCCGCCGTCGACCGGCACCGACGTCTCGGCGGTCACGGCTTGCCCCGGGTACGTCCGGCGGAGGCCGCCGCGCGCTGCCGGCCACGCTGCACGAACCCGACGGTGAGCAGCAGCGCGGCGGCCAGCAGCAGACCGGCGGTGGCGAGCAGTGTGCCCCAGCGGTCCCGCCAGAAGTCGCTCCCGGCGTCCGGCAGCGGAGCCGCCGTCGCGTCGGGATCGGCGGGCGGGGTGGCGGCGGGCGGGGCGACACCGGCCTCGGCGACCAGCAGCGGCAACGCCACGGCGGCCCGGCAGACCGCCCAGCCCGGGTCGTCGATGAACACGTCGTCTTCCAGGCCGAACCGGGTCAGCCCGGCCTGCACCGAGGCCAGGTCGGCGGCGGCGAGGTCGGGCGAGCCGGCCACGCTGACGTACGCCGAGTCTTCGCTCTCGCTGCTCTCCGAGGTGTAGTTGATCCGGGCCCGGACCTCCACCCAACGCGGGCAGCGGGCGTCCTCGCCCACCGGCACCCCGTCACCGAGGTTCGAGCCGACGCTGACCGCCGAGTCGTACGACTCCTCCAGCCGCCAGCCGTAGCAGATGCCCTGGCTGGCGGTGGCCTGGGCGAGAATCGGCACGGTGTCGGCGCGCTCGTCGGCCGCTGGCGCGGGGACGGTCGTGCCGCCGGAGTCCTGATTGAAGATGCTGCTTCCCACACAGCACAGCACCAGGCCGAGGGAAATCGACCCCACCCAGACGACCGCGCTCTGCTTCGCCTTCGCCGGCTGCTTCGCCGTGGTCTGCCGGGCCGGCTGCCTCGCCGTGGTCATCAGCTGATGGCGGCGGCGATGATCGCGCCGGTGGCGAGGTGCACCACCGCCGACACCCAGACCGCCGGGTGTGGCTGCGGGTCGACCAGCAGCTCGCCCAGCTTGCCCGGGGTCAACGCGTCGAGCAGCACGAACGCCAACGCCATGATCACCAGCCCGACGATCCCGTACGCGCCGGCACCGACCAGGCCGAGCACGAAGTCGTCCTCGCTGGCGGCGATCGCGGCGACCACGATGGTGCCGACGCCGGCCAGGTTCGAGGCGAGCAGCAGCGCCGCGTTGCGGTTGCGTTCGATCCAGATCTGCTCGTGGAGCTTGCCCGGGGTGGCCACGTCGACCAGCACGTAGCCGACGGCCATCAGGGCGACGCCGACCACCCCGTAGGCGAGGGTGACCAGCAGATCGGTGACCAGGTTCTGCACAGCGGGCTCCAGGGTTCGTTCGGTCGGGGTTGGTACGGGCTACTTGCCGGTGCCGGGGCCGCCACCGCGTACCGTGCTGCCCCGCCCCCAGCCCCAGTGGCTGCCCACCGTCGAGTGGTAACGCGGGTACGCGGTCCGCATCCGCTCCAGCAGGATCACCGAGCCGGCGGCGATCGGCAGGATCACCAGCGAGTCGTCGTCATAGCGCAGGTAGACGCCGCTGCCGTCGACGTACTGGTCGGCCGGCTTCCAGGCGCCGGTGATGTCCTGCGCGACCTGGCTCGGGGTCCGGTTCGAGGTGTACGCGACGGCGTCCCGCCCGATGTCCCGGCTCGCCGCCCGGGTGTAGCGGTCCTCGATGTAACCGCGGGGCGAGAAGTTGCCGTAGAAGATCGCGAAGGCGGCGACCAGCGCGCCGATGACCGCCAGGGCCACCCCCGCCACGATCCAGCGTCGGTACGTCACAGCGTTGCCTCCGTTCGCGACTGCGGGGCTCGCAAACCCGGCTCACTCCTCACGCTCACCAGCGTTGCCTCCGTTCGCGACTGCGGGGCTCGCAAACCCGGCTCACTCCTCACGCTCACCAGTGCCACCACCGTCTCGGTCAGGACCAGTTCGTTGGTCTGGGGGTACGCGTGCCAGGTGCGCCAGCCGATCGACCCGTCCGGCAGATCAGGGCGCACCGCCAGTGCGGTGACCGCGTCCGGATCCCCGGGAAAGACCCCGACCAGGGCGTACGGGTCATCGGCCAGTTCGGCGCGGAGCGTGGCGATCCGGTCGTGCAGCTCGCCGCCGACCGGGCGCAGCACGGCAGCGGTGAACCGGTAGCCGCCCGCCTCGTCGTGCAGGCTGCCGGGCAGGTGCGGCGGCCGACCGGGTAGACAGGCGACCGTCTCGATGAGCGCATCCCCACCGGTGATCCCGGCGCTGCCGTCGGTGACGGCCCCACTGGCCGGACCGGCGCTGTCGCCGGTGATCGCCCCGCTGGCGGGGGCGCTGTCGTCGGAGGTGGTGAGGACGACCTGGTGGGAGGCACCGAGCAGGCGCAGCCGGAGCCGGATGCCGCCGGGCAGCGTCAGGTCACGGACGTGCAGCGCGGGCAGTTCCGGGCCACCGAGCGCCAGACTCAGGTCGGCGGCGCAGGTGTCGACGTACGGGGTGTCCAGGCCGATCAGCACGATCAGCTCACCTCCGGCCCGGCCTGCGGGTACACCATCACGTCGGCGCGGTGCAGCCGCTCGCCCCGGCCCACCTCCCAGCCGGCTTCCCCGTACGCCTCGAAGGAGAGCCGCTCGTCGCCCTGGCCGCGGTAGTCGTGGTAGCGGACCGTGCCGTGCGGGTCGAGGCCGGTGCTGCCGGTGGCCGAGTAGCGGGCCTGGCCGGACTCCTCCCACGAGTAGCGGCGGCCGGCGAAGTCGAGGGTGGGTGCGCCCGGGGTGATCGTCGCGGCCGGCTCGGCCGTCCAGAGCACCAACTCGAGGTCGGGGTCCTCCTCGACGGAGAGCCAGCGCTTGTCTCCCTCGACGGTGTCCAGCAGGTGCTCGGCCCAGCTCCAACCGCCCTCGACCAGGTGCACCGAGCCACGGACCGCGTACGACACCTGGCGGATCTCGACGATGTCGCCGGGCTTGAGTTTGCGGGGGTCACCGCGCAGGGCGTCGGCGTCGGTGTCCCGGAACGGGTCCTTGGCTGTCGTCGACCGGGCCGGCTTGCGGCTCCGACGCAGGGCCACCACCGCCACCACGATCCCGGCGACCCCGATCAGACATCCCAGGGCCGTCACCACGTACGCCACGGAACCGTTCACCCCGACCACCTCCCCAAGTGCGTCGGCGGAGACGGTAACAACCCCGCGCACCTCGCGCACCTGGGGAAACTCAACCACTGTTGAGTGATCGATCAGTCACCGAGAGTGCCCCCCGGGGTTCGGCGGGCAGTTCGTCCGGGAAGTGGCGAAGTCGGCGGGCGGACGTGACCTTGCGGCGGGTCGGCCGTCGGCCCGGTGCGTCCGACCGATGGCCCGGTTCAGCGGGCGGACAACCGGTCGTCGGCGTACCCGCGCAGGGTGGCGGGGCCCATCACGCAGCCGCTGAAGGTGGTGAACTCGCCGTCGTCGTCGCGCAGCGCCGTCCAGGCGTCCCGGGCCGCCGCCGGGTCGACCCGCTCCAGCAGCGTCGCCGCGTACGCCCGCCCGGCCGGCGAGCCGTGCCGTAGCAGCCAGTCGACCTGCTCGCGGGCCTGCTCGGGACGCGCCGCGAACGCCTCCTCGACCCGCCGGTACGCCTCGGTCACCGGCAGCAGCGTGCCGGCGAACCCCACCCCGCCGAAGGCGACGGTGTCCGCACCGGCGAGTTCCCGCACGGCGGCGTCCAACTCCGGATCCCCGCTCTGCTTCCTCATCCCGAACATGCCTCCATCCTTTCTCCGTCCCGCCACCGCCCACCCGGTTGGATCATCAGGTCATTGCACCGGCCGAACCCCGGTACCGACCTGCGCGTGGAGACGGGCCGGGCCGACCCCGCCGGGAGGCGGGACCGGCCCGGGGCGCGGTGGATCAGCCGGCGGTGACGGTCAGCCCGTCCTTGCCGTCGGACAGGTCGACCTGCACCGTGTCGCCGTCCCGGATCACGCCGCCCAGCAGGGCCTTGGCGAGCTGGTCACCGATCGCCGACTGGACCAGGCGGCGCAACGGGCGGGCACCGTAGATCGGGTCGTACCCGTGCTCGGCGAGCCAGGTCCGGGCGGCGTCGGTGACGTCCAGCGCCAGCCGACGGTCGGCGAGCCGCTTCCGCAGCCGGCCGAGCTGGATGTCGACGATGGACCGCAGGTCGTCCCCGCGCAGCGCGGCGAAGACCACGATGTCGTCGAGGCGGTTGAGGAACTCCGGCTTGAAGTGCGAGCGGACCACCGCGAGCACCCCCTCGCGGCGCTGCTCCTCGGCGAGCGTCAGGTCGCTGATCACCGACGACCCGAGGTTCGAGGTGAGGATCAGGATCGCGTTGCGGAAGTCCACGGTGCGGCCCTGACCGTCGGTCAGCCGACCGTCGTCGAGCACCTGGAGCAGGATGTCGAAGACGTCCGGGTGGGCCTTCTCCACCTCGTCGAGCAGGATCACCGAGTACGGCCGGCGGCGCACCGCCTCGGTGAGCTGGCCGCCCTCCTCGTAGCCGACGTAGCCGGGCGGGGCACCGACCAGGCGGGCGACGGAGTGCTTCTCGCCGTACTCGCTCATGTCGATGCGGACCATGGCCCGCTCGTCGTCGAAGAGGAACTCGGCGAGCGCCTTGGCCAGCTCGGTCTTGCCGACGCCGGTCGGGCCGAGGAAGAGGAAGCTGCCGGTGGGGCGGTCCGGGTCGGCGACGCCCGCCCGTGCCCGGCGTACCGCGTCGGAGACGGCCCCGACGGCCTCGGCCTGACCGACCACCCGGCTGCCCAGCGACTCCTCCATCCGCAGCAGCTTGGCGGTCTCGCCCTCCAGTAGCCGGCCGGCGGGGATGCCGGTCCAGGAGGCGACCACGGCGGCGATGTCGTCCGCGCCGACCTCCTCCTTGAGCATCGCGCCGTCGGCCTGGAGCTGGGCCAGCTCCTCCTCGGCCTTCGCCAGGTCGGCCTTCAGCGCCGGGATGCGGCCGTAGCGCAGCTCGGCGGCGCGTTCCAGCTCGCCGTCGCGCTCGGCCCGCTCGGCCTCGCCGCCCAGGCGTTCCAGCTCCTCCTTGGCGGTGGAGAGCTTGGTGATGTGGCTCTTCTCGGTCTGCCAGCGCTCGGACAGGGCGGTGAGCTGCTCACGCTTGTCGGCCAGCTCCTTGCGCAGCCGGTCCAGGCGCTCGGCGGAGGCGGCGTCGGGCTCCTTGGCCAGCGCCATCTCCTCGATCTCCAGCCGGCGGACGGCCCGCTCGATCTCGTCCACCTCGACCGGCCGGGAGTCGATCTCCATCCGGAGCCGGGACGCGGACTCGTCGACCAGGTCGATCGCCTTGTCGGGGAGGAACCGGTCGGTGATGTAGCGGTCCGACAGCGACGCGGCGGCGACCAGCGCGGCGTCGGTGATCCGTACGCCGTGGTGCACCTCGTAGCGCTCCTTGAGGCCGCGCAGGATGCCGATGGTGTCCTCGATGGTCGGCTCGCCGACCAGCACCGGCTGGAAGCGGCGCTCCAGCGCCGGATCCTTCTCGATGTGCTCGCGGTACTCGTCGAGGGTGGTCGCGCCGACCATCCGCAGCTCACCGCGCGCCAGCATCGGCTTGAGCATGTTGCCGGCGTCCATCGAGCCCTCGCCCTTGCCCGCGCCGACCACGGTGTGCAGCTCGTCGAGGAAGGTGATGACCTGGCCGTTCGAGTTCTTGATCTCCTCCAGGACGGACTTGAGCCGCTCCTCGAACTGGCCCCGGTACTGCGCCCCGGCGACCATCGCGCCGAGGTCGAGCGAGACCAGCTTCTTGTCCCGCAGCGACTCCGGCACGTCGCCGGCCACGATCCGCTGGGCCAGGCCCTCGACGATCGCCGTCTTGCCGACGCCGGGCTCGCCGATCAGCACCGGGTTGTTCTTGGTACGCCGGGAGAGCACCTGGATCACCCGGCGGATCTCGGAGTCCCGCCCGATCACCGGGTCGATCTTGCCGTCCCGCGCGCTGGCGGTCAGGTCGACGCCGTACTTGGTCAGTGCCTGGTAGGTCTGCTCCGGGTCGGCGGTGGTGACCCGGCGGTCCCCGCCCCGCACGGTCGGGAACGCGGCGACCAGGTTCTCCTCGGTGGCCCCGGCGGACTTCAGCGCGTTCGACACCGCGCCACCCACCCGGGCCAGGCCGGCGAGCAGGTGTTCGGTGGAGGTGTACTCGTCGCCGAGCGGCCGGGCGATCTGTTCGGCCGCCCCGATGGCGTTGACGAACTCCCGGGCCAGGGTGGGCTCGGCGATACTGGAACCACGTGCGGCGGGCAACGCGTCGACCGCGCGCTGGGCGACCCGGCGCAGCTCGGCGGGGTCGGCACCGACTGCGCGCAGCAGGCCGGCGGCGGTGGAGCCGTCGGTGTCGAGCAGGGCCAGCAGCAGGTGCCAGGATTCCACGGTGGCGTGACCACGCTGGTTGGCCAGCGCGACGGCACCGGTGATGGTTTCGCGGCTCTTGGTGGTGAGTCGTTCCGTGTTCATGGGCTCCCCCGGGATCGGCGTGTCCACTAGTAAGAGACACCACCAGAGTTGAGCCTATTCCGCTCAACTCTGCCAACGTGGCGTGGGTCACACTCTTCGGCGGGACGGGGTGGGGTCAACGGTGCCGGCGGGCGGCGTTCGGTGGCTGGCGGGGGAGGCGGGACGCGCAGGGGGTCTCGTGGTCGACCCGGAGCACACACCGCCGACCGGTCTCCAGCCGGTTGTCACAGACGACGCGGTGCCGTACCCCCTGGTCGTCCTCGGCGGAAACGGTGGTCTCGCCGGGGTCGACGTGGGCGAGGAAGGCCAGCGAGCGGTCCGCCGTCCGGGCGAGCACCTTGGCCCGCGCCAGGTCGGTGGCGACCACCGGCAGGTGTACGACGTACCGCCCGGTCACGCCTTCTCACCCGCCCGCCCCGGCTCACGCCGCCCCGGGCGAGCCGGAGCAACATCGCCCCAATGGCGGTGTCGCGACGGCTCGGACTCCGCAATATCGCCCCAACTGAGTTGACCAAGGTCGAGGTTCGGCGGAGGGTGCGGTGACTCGTACCCCATGGCGCTCCTTTGCTGGACAGTTCGGTGTCGCGGTGCTGGAAGGGCAGCCCGGCCGCGCTGCCGGCTCGGCCGGGCTGCCCGCCCTGCCGTCGCAGCCCACCTCGGCGGTACGACGACAGGGCCGGCGGTGCGGTCGGGACGGGCCACGGGGGATGCCCGCCCCGACCGGCTGAGCGCCCCGAGTGCCATCCGGGGGCGTTCACCACGAACCCACAATCGGTACCGGTTGTAGGTCAACGACCTACCCACGATTGCTTGAAGTTGGAGGTGTGGGCGTGATCAGATAGGCGTGCCATCCGGGGAGTGACGCATGCCCAAGCAGCAGTACCAGGTGCTCGCAGACGAGCTGAAGAACAAGATCGATTCGGGAGAGTGGCCGCCCGGCACCAAGTTGCCGAGCAGGTCGCAGTTGTGCAGGGAATACGGGGTGTCGGACACCGTGGTCGGCAAGGCCATGATGATCCTGCGCGCCACCGGGCTGACCGAAACCCTGGAAGGGGTCGGAGTCTTCGTCGCCGCACCCGCTGAGGCCTGACCCTGAGCGGGCCGCCCGGCTCCACATGGTCACCGACCGGCGAGCCGGCAACCACAGCCAGTGCCGGCCGTAGAACGCTCGCCAGCAGCGCAGATGTCCGGCGGGCCGGTCTTTCGGGCAGGGAGTAGCCTCACGTCCGTGCGAGTACGTGTCGAACAGACCGCCCTACCGGGAATCGGTGTCCGTCATGATCTGATGACGGAGTCCGGTCGCCGGCTCGGCGTGGTCTCCCACCGCAATGGCCGCCGCGACCTGGTCCTGTACGACCCGGACGATCCCGATTCCTGCCAGCATGACATCCCGCTGACCGACGACGAGGCGGAGGCGCTCGCCGACATCCTCGGCGCGTCGCTGATGCTGGGTCAGCTCTCCGGCCTGCGCGAGCAGGCGGCCGGGCTGCTCACCGAGCAGATCGCCATCCCGGCCGGGTCGAAGTACGTCAACAAGCGGCTCGGTGACACCAAGGCGCGTACCCGCACCAGCGCCTCCATCGTGGCGGTGCTCCGGCAGGGCGAGGTCAACGTCTCGCCCGATCCCACCTTCCGCTTCGCGGCCGGTGACGTGGTGGTCGTGGTCGGTACCCGGCAGGGTCTCGACGGCGTGACCGCCATCCTCGCCGACAGTGACCCGGACGGCTGAGGCGTATGCACGAAACCGAAACCCTGCTCGTCGAGGTCGGCGCGCTCCTGCTGCTGCTCGGGCTGCTCGGCCGACTCAGCCGCCGGTTCGGCGTCTCGCCCATCCCGCTCTACCTGGTCGCCGGTCTCGCGTTCGGCCACGGCGGTCTGCTGCCGTTGGCCGCGAGCGAGGAGTTCTTCGCCGTCGGCGCGGAGATCGGCGTCATCCTGCTACTGGTCATGCTCGGCCTGGAGTACAGCGCCAACGAACTGGTCGGCAACCTGCGCTCGGCGGCACCGGCCGGCCTGATCGACGCGGTGCTCAACGCGGTGCCCGGCTTCGGCTTCGCGCTGCTGCTCGGCTGGGGCTGGGTGGCCGCCGTGGTGCTCGGCGGCATCACCTGGATCTCGTCCTCCGGAGTGATCGCCAAGGTGCTCGGCGATCTCGGCCGGGTGGGTAACCGGGAGACCCCGGTCATCCTCTCGGTGCTCGTCATCGAAGACCTGGCGATGGCGCTCTACCTGCCGCTGGTCACCGCGCTGCTGGCCGGCGTCGGTCTGGTCAAGGGCGGTATCGCGCTGGGCGTCGCGGTGCTCACCGTGGTGATCGTGCTGGTCGTCGCCATCCGCTACGGCCACCTGATCTCCGCCGCCCTGTCGGCGAAGGACCCGGAGGCGTTGCTGCTCGGGGTGCTCGGCCTGACCCTGCTGGTCGCGGGTGTGGCCGCCAAGCTCCAGGTCTCCGCCGCCGTCGGGGCGTTCCTGGTCGGCATCGCCCTGTCCGGGCCGGTGGCGCACCACGCCACCGAACTGCTCTCCCCGCTACGGGATCTCTTCGCCGCGGTCTTCTTCGTCTTCTTCGGCCTGGTCACCGACCCCCGGGACATGCCGCCGGTACTGCTGCCCGCGTTCGCGCTGGCCGTGGTCACCATGGGCACGAAACTGCTCACCGGCTACCTGGCTGCCCGTCGGGCCGGGATCGCCGAGCCCGGCCGCTGGCGGGCCGGCTTCGCGTTGATGCCGCGCGGTGAGTTCTCCATCGTCATCGCCGGCCTGGCCGTCGCCGCCGGCACCGTCGAACCCCGGCTGGCCGCGCTCGCCACGGCGTACGTGCTGATCACCGTGATCACCGGCCCGATGCTCGCCCGGCTGCCCGACATGCCCTGGTTCAAGCAGCGGCTACGTCGGCGGATCGCCGCCCGCCGGCCCCAGCCGGTGCCCGCCACCGACTGAGACCGCCCTGGCCAGGCCGGTTGCATGATCGGCCTGGTCAGGGCGGTGGTAGGGCCGGCCTGACCAGGGCGGTGGTACGGTCGGCCTGGCCAGGGCGGTTGTTGCCGAATTGCTCCCTGCAGGGTCTTCCGTCGGGCGGGCAGCGGCGGCTAGCGTTGCGCCCCAGCAAGCCAGGGTCCTGCGGGTGGCCGGAGGCACCCCGCGGGTGTGAGCGGAAGGTTGCCGGTGAGCGCGCAGGGTTCGACGTTCCGCGGCTTCGCCAACCCCGTCGACCCGTCACCGGCGGAGCTGCGAGCCTGGGCGTACCACCCCGATTCGGTGCCGTTGAGTTACCTGCCCCGGGACTGGGACCTGTTGGTGGCCGGCGACCACCTGATGCCCACCCTCTTCGAGCTGGCGCTGGACCCGGCCTGTCCCGCCCGCCGGTTCGCCCTGCACTGCCTCTACATCTACGCGGCCGACGGCATCCGGACGAACTTCCGGGCCCACCCCAGGCGCCGCTTCCGCAAGCTGGTGGAGCAGGCCGAGCGCGACGGCGACGAACTGGTGCGCAACTGGGCGCACAACAGTCGGGTGCTGCTGGCCCGGCAGGAACTCTTCACCTACCACGACTGGTGCGAGGGCGGCCTGGTCCGGGAGAACCGCCGACTCGGCTGACCCTTCCCCGCACCGGCAGAAGACGGGTCACCCGTGGTGGCCGTGCCTCCCGTCGCAGCTCTCCGGCGACTACCGCGTCCCGACCCGGACCGCGAACGGGCCGGGCCGCCGCACGGCCTCACCACCTCCAGGCCCGGACCGCGAACGGCGTCACCGCGTCGCGGCCCGGACCCGAACGGCGAGCGGCGTGCGGGCCAGACGGCGAACGGGCCGGGACCCCCCGTGGGTCCCGGCCCGCACGTCGGCGGATCGTCAGCGTTCCGATCCGCCCTGGTTCCGCTGTTTCGCCTCGGTCCGCTCCTGGTCCACCCCGTGGTCGCGCTGGTCGGCGAACCGGCCGTTCTTCACCGTGTCGGAGAACTTGCTCTCGGTGACCCGGTCGAACTTCTCCCGGACGTTCTCGGCCACCCTGTCGAGCCGCTCCTCCGCCTGCCGGGCCACCTTCTTCGCCGATTCCGCCACGGTTCCCCCCGCCATCGGAGCCCGGATTGAGTTGGTTGGGCCTGATTCACAGGCTAGCGGGAGCGGCCCCCTCCCCGCCGGAAAACCCCCGAGAGGCTTGACCAGCCCGGCAGGGCCGCAAGCCACGCGTGATGCGTCAGCAGCGGTGTCCCCGTGACGGGGACACCGCTGCTGACGCTCCACGGCGTCGCCCTCGGCGTCGATCTCGGCCCGAGCGGGCCGCGGCCGGGCGCAGGGTCAGCGGTCGGGAGTACGGCGGGGACGCCAGACGACCAACGCCGTCGAGGTGCGGTTCGTCGGCACCAGGTCGCCCCGGGAGAAGCCGCTGGCCAGCGTCTCCAGCTCGGCGATCCGCCGGTACGCGGCGTCCAGTTCCGCCTCCAGCCGGGCCACCCGCTGCTGGGCCTGCTCCACCAGGCGTTCCAGCCCGATGATCCGCTTGACGCCGGCCAGGTTGACGCCCTCGTCCTGGCTGAGCCGCTGCACCTCGCGTAGCAGGACCACGTCCCGCACGCTGTAGCGACGCCCACCACCGGCCGCCCGACCGGCCTGCACCAGGCCGAGCCGGTCGTACTGGCGCAACGTCTGCGGGTGCATTCCCGCCATCCGTGCCGCGACCGAGATCATCAGCACCTTGGCCTCGTAGGCAGGGTCACCCGAACCGAGGAACCCGTCCGACATCCCACTCACCTCCGCACCCGTCCACCGGTCAACCGACCCGACGCACCCGTGCGTCGAGATGTTCCCGCGCCGCCGGTGGCGTCGAGTCGGCGAACGACTCCAACGCCGCGCGAGCCTCGTCCGACACCGTCGCCGGCACCACCACGTCCAGCGTGACCAGCAGGTCGCCGGCCTGACCGTCCCGACGCACCACACCCTTGCCCCGGGCCCGCAGCACCCGCCCGGACGGCGTACCCGGCGGGACGCGCAGCGTCACCGCGCCGTCCAGCGTGGGCACCCGTAGATCGGTGCCGAGCACCGCCTCGGCGAAGGTGATCGGCACGGCCAGCGTCAGGTCGTCACCCGTACGCCCGAACAGGTCGTCCGGGCGGACCTTGACCTGCACGAACAGGTCGCCCGCCGGACCACCGCGCTGGCCCGGTTCGCCCCGCCCGGCCAGCCGGATCCGCTGGCCGTCGGCCACCCCGGCGGGAAAGCGGACGTTCAGCGTGCGGGTCTTGGTGACCCCGCCGGTGCCGTGGCACTCGGGGCACTTCTCCTCGACCACCGTCCCGACGCCCTGGCAGTTGCGGCACGGCTCGGAGAAGCTGAACGACCCCTGGTCGCGGGTGGTCACCCCGGCACCGTGGCAGATCGGGCAGGTGGTCGGCTGGGTGCCCGGCTTCGCGCCGTTGCCGTGACAGGTGTCGCATACTCCGGGCGCACGCAGTGTCAACGGCAGGGTGACGCCGCGGACCGCGTCACCGAAGTCGAGGGCGACCTGGGTCTCCACGTCCCGACCCCGGGCCGGACCACGCGCCCGCGCCGGACCGGCACCACCGGAGCCACCGGAGAAGATCGAGCTGAACAGGTCGGTGAAGCCGCCACCACCGAACCGGGCGTCCCCTCCGCCACCGCCGCCGAACAGGTCGGAGACGTCGAACGGGGTACCGCCGGGCTGACCCGGGCCGCGGGTGCCCCGGCGGAACGCGCCCGAGCCGAACAGGGCGCGCATCTCGTCGTACTCGTGGCGCTTGGCCTCGTCGCCGAGCACCGCGTACGCCTCGGAGACGGCCTTGAACCGCTCCTCGGCTTTCGGGTCACCGGGGTTGTGGTCCGGGTGTGACTCCCGGGCCAGTTTCCGGTACGACTTCTTGATCTCGTCCGAGGAGGCGGACTTCTCCACGCCCAACATGGCGTAGAAGTCCTTCTCGATCCAGTCCTTGGAACTCACCGGTCCACCCCCTTCCGTGAGATGTGGCCCGGTCGCCCCGCCCGCCGGGTGCGGCGGGCGGGGCGACCGGATCGCCGTGCACTATTCCGGTCGGCGACCGCGACCGGGCACTATTCCGGGTCGGCGACCGCGACCATGGCCGGCCGCAGCAGCCGCTCGCCGAGCAGGTAGCCCCGGCGCATCACCTGCACGCAGGTGGGCTCGTCGACGTCCGGTGAGGTCCGGTGCGCAACCGCCTCGTGCCGGGTCGGGTCGAACGGGTCCCCCTGTTCGCCGAAGGGCGTCAGGCCGAACTTGCCCAGCGCCGTGGTGAGCTGCTCGGCCACCGTGCCGAACGGCCCGACCAGGTCACCGTGTTCCCGGGCCCGGTCCAGGTCGTCCAGGATGGGCAACAGCGCGGCGAGCACCGAGCCGGTCGCCTGCTCCTGGACCACGCCCCGGTCCCGGTCCACCCGCTTGCGGTAGTTGGCGTACTCCGCCGACACCCGTTGCAGGTCCCGGGTCCGCTCGTCCAGCTCGGCCCGGAGGGCTTCCAACTCGGCCCCGAGCGGGGAGCCCGTCGCGCTGCCGTCGACCGGCTGTGCGGGGGCGTCCACCACCGGTGGACCGGTCGGTGCCGGGTCGTCGAGCGTGGTCGCCTCGACCTCGATCTCGTCGACCACCACCTCGGCCTCCTCGACCAGCCCCTCGGCCGGGACGTCCGCCCCGGCGTCGGCGGCGGCGGGCGCCTCCTCGGTCCTGCCGACCTTGCGGTTGTCCCGGATGACGACCCGCGGCCCGTCGCCGGTGACCGGCTCGGCGGGTGCGGAGCCACCCGGCGTCGACCCGGAGGCGCCCGGGTCGTCGGCTCGCGGCTTCTCCGTCATGCGACTACCTCGATCCCTGTGCCGTGAGTTCGTGTCCGGTGCGGACCGTCACTTCTTGTCCTCGTCCACGATCTCCGCGTCGACCACGTCGTCGGCGCCGCCGGCCTTCGGGCCACCGGCCGCACCGGCACCGGCACCTGCATCCGGACCCGGCCCGGTCGCGCCCGGCTGCTCCCCCTGCTCGGCCTGCTGCGAGTAGAGCAGCGAACCGGCCTGCTGGGAGACCTGGGCGAGCCGCTCGTGGGCCGCCTTGATCTTCTCGATGTCCTGGCCGCCGAGCGCGCCACGCAGCTCGCCGAGGGCCTCGTTGAGCTGCTCCCGGTTCTCCGTCGGCAGCTTGTCGCCGCTCTCGGCGAGGAACTTTTCGGTCTGCCACTGGAGCGCCTCGGCCACGTTGCGGGTCTCGGCCTCCTCCCGGCGACGCTTGTCGTCGTCGGCGTGCTCCTCGGCGTCGCGGCGCATCCGCTCGATGTCGTCCTTCGGCAGCGAGGAGCCGCCGGTGATCGTCATCTTCTGTTCCTTGCCGGTGCCCAGGTCCTTGGCGTGCACGTTGACGATGCCGTTGGCGTCGATGTCGAAGGTGACCTCGATCTGCGGCACCCCGCGCGGGGCCGGCGGGAGGCCGGTCAGCTCGAAGGTGCCGAGCTTCTTGTTGTACGCCGCGATCTCCCGCTCGCCCTGGAACACCTGGATCAGCACCGACGGCTGGTTGTCGTCGGCCGTGGTGAAGACCTCGGAGCGCTTGGTCGGGATGGTCGTGTTGCGCTCGATGAGCTTGGTGAAGATGCCACCCTTGGTCTCGATGCCCAGGCTCAGCGGGGTCACGTCGAGCAGCAGGACGTCCTTGACCTCGCCCTTGAGCACGCCGGCCTGGAGGGCTGCGCCGACGGCGACGACCTCGTCCGGGTTGACGCCCTTGTTCGGGTCACGGCCGGTGAGCTGCTTGACCAGGTCGGTCACGGCCGGCATCCGGGTGGAGCCGCCGACCAGGATCACGTGGTCGACGTCGGCGACCTTGATGCCGGCGTCCTTCACGGCCTGCTCGAACGGGCCCTTGCAGCGGTCCAACAGGTCCTGCGTCATCCGCTGGAACTCGGCACGGCTGAGCGTCACGTCCAGGTGCAGCGGACCGGCCGCCCCGGCGGTGATGTACGGCAGGTTGATGTTGGTGGTGGTGGCCGCCGACAGCTCGATCTTGGCCTTCTCGGCCGCCTCGCGGAGCCGCTGCAGGGCCATCTTGTCCTGCGCCAGGTCGATGCCGTGCTCGCCCCGGAAGGTCTTCACCAGGTGGTCGATGACCCGCTGGTCCCAGTCGTCGCCGCCGAGCTGGTTGTCACCGGAGGTCGACTTGACCTCGACGACGCCCTCGGCCAGCTCCAGCAGGGACACGTCGAAGGTGCCGCCGCCCAGGTCGAAGACCAGGACGGTCTGCTCCTTGGAGCCCTTGTCCAGCCCGTACGCCAGGGCCGCCGCGGTCGGCTCGTTGACGATCCGCAGCACGTTGAAGCCGGCGATCTCACCGGCCTCCTTGGTGGCCTGACGCTGGCCGTCGTTGAAGTAGGCGGGGACGGTGATCACCGCGTCGGTGATCTGTTCACCCAGGTAGGCCTCGGCGTCCCGCTTGAGCTTCATCAGCGTGCGCGCCGAGATCTCCTGCGGGGTGTACTTCTTGCCGTCGATGTCGACGGTCCAGTTGGTGCCGATCTCCCGCTTGACCGAGCGGATGGTCCGGTCCGGGTTGGTCACCGCCTGGCGCTTGGCGACCTCACCGACGAGCACCTCGCCGTTACGGGCGAACGCGACGATCGACGGGGTCGTCCGCGAGCCCTCAGCGTTGGCGATGACGGTGGGCTCACCGCCCTCGAGAACGCTGACGCAGGAGTTCGTCGTGCCGAGGTCGATACCGACCGCACGTGCCATCTTCGCTTCCTCGCTTCGTTACGGGTGGGCAGGTCAGAGGACCTGCCCGGGGGGCCGCCCGCAGCGACCGCACCACAAGTTGAGTGAACTTGACTCAATAGTGCCACGCGATCGCCAAAGCGCAAGTCGAGTTGAGCCGACCCGACGCAACCTGACCGTTACTACCCTCCGGTTGTCTCTGTTGCATCGGTCGGGCACGCTTTAGCGGTGACGACGCACGGCGATCCCGCCACCCGGTCCGGCGCGCCCACCGTCGCCGCCCGCACCGGGCCGTCGGAGACCGACGAGACACCGCCCGGCCCCACCGGAGACGGTCTGTCCGCCGCCCTCACCGGCCTGCGGGCCGCGATCGGCGCGGCCCGGTTCCCGCTGGCGCTGCCCTCGGCCGAACCCGCCCGACACACCGGCCAGGCCCTGGCCGACCAGCTCGACGACTACCTGCTGCCCCGGCTGGCCCGACTCGACGCCCCGCTGCTCGTGGTCGTCGGCGGCTCCACCGGCGCAGGCAAGTCGACCCTGGTCAACAGCCTGGTCCAGGCCCGGGTGAGCGCTGCCGGCGTGCTCCGGCCCACCACCCGTTCCCCGGTGCTGGTCTGCAACCCGGCCGACTCCGCCTGGTTCCGCCAGGGTGAGCTGCTCCCCGGCCTGACCCGCACCAACGAGCCCAGTGAAGATCCCAGGACCCTGCACCTGGTCACCGCGCCCGCGCTCCCGCCCGGACTGGCCTTCCTCGACGCCCCCGACATCGACTCGGTGGTCGAGGCCAACCGGGCCCTCGCCGGCCAACTGCTCGCCGCCGCCGATCTCTGGCTCTTCGTCACCACCGCCGCCCGGTACGCCGACGCCGTCCCGTGGGAGCTGCTGCGCACCGCCCGCTCCCGGGGCGCCGCGATCGCCATGGTGCTCGACCGGGTGCCGCCCGAGGCCGCCGACGAGATCGCCGCCCACCTGTCCGAGATGCTCGCCGCCCAGCAACTCGGCGCCGCACCGCTGTTCGTCCTGCCGGAGACCTGGGTCGATGGTCAGGGCCTGCTGCCCGACCGGGTCACCGCGCCGCTGAGCACCTGGTTCGCCCGGCTCGCCGCCGACGCCGAGGCTCGGGCCGCCGTGGTCCGGCAGACCCTGGACGGCGCGCTCGCCTCGCTGCACCCGACCGTGGAGGTGCTCGCGGACGCCGCCGACGAGCAGGTGGCCGCCGCCGACGCGCTGGACGACCGGGTCCGGGCCGCCTACCAGGGTGCCCACCGCACCGTGGCGGAGGGGTTGAAGGACGGCCGACTGCTCCGCGGCGAGGTGCTCGCCCGCTGGCAGGAGTTCGTCGGCACCGGGGAGTTCTTCCGGACGCTGGAGGCCCGGATCGGCCGGTTGCGCGACCGGTTCGTCGCCGCGGTCACCGGTCGACCCGCCACCCCCGCCGCCGAACTGCGCAATGCCATCGAGTCGCAGCTGGTCACCCTGCTGCGCGGGGTCGCCTCCGAGGCGGCGGAGAACTCGTACACCGCCTGGAGGGCGCACCCGGCCGGGGCCGCGCTGCTCGACCCGCCGCTGGCGCACGCCTCGACCGACCTGCCCGAGCGGGCCGAGCGGCTGGTCCGGGACTGGCAACGCGCGGTACTGGAGTTGGTCAAGGACGAGGGCGGCGATCGACGGTTCGTGGCCCGGACGGCCGCGTACGCGGTCAACGCCACCGGCCTGGCCGTGATGATCGCCGTCTTCGCCTCCACCGCCTTCATCCCGACCGGCCTGGAGGTGGCCACCGGGGCGGGCACCACCGTCGCCGCGCAGGCCGTGCTCCAGGCGATCTTCGGCGACCAGGCGGTGCGTACCCTCGCTGCCAAGGCCCGCGCCGACCTGCTGGACCGGGTCCGCACGCTGCTCGACGAGGAGGCGGCCCGCTACCTGGCCCGGACCGAAACGGCCCGGCCCGGCGCGGAGGCCGGTGCCGGGCTACGCCGGGCCGCCGGCCGGGTCGAGGTGGCCCGGCACCGCAGCGGCCTCGCCGGCCAGCCCGGCCCGGCCCTACCGACCCCGACCCCGACATCCGAGGACGGCAACCGGTGACCAACATCGTCGGCCGGATGCGCGAGGCGCTCCGGGGCGACCAGCGGGTCGACGCGGACGCCCTGGTGGCCCGCCTCGACGCGATCCGCCGCTTCCTCGACGCGGTCGACGGCGAGGTGCCCGACACCCAACTGGTCGGCGCGCACACCCTGGTCGAGCGGGCCGGCACCCGGCTGTCGCTGTCCCGGGACCACACCGTGGTGGCGCTGGCCGGCGCCACCGGCAGCGGCAAGTCCAGCCTGTTCAACGCCCTGGCCCAGCTGGAACTCTCCCCGGTCGGGGTGCGCCGCCCCACCACCGGTGTCGCGCACGCCTGCGTCTGGGGGCCGCTGGACGGGGGCAACCGGCTGCTCGACTGGGTCGGTGTGCTGCCCCGGCACCGGTTCGTCCGGGAGAGCGCGCTGGACGGTGACGACGAGTCCGCCCTGCACGGGTTGATCCTGCTCGACCTACCCGACTTCGACTCGGTGCAGCGGTCCCATCGGCTGGAGGTGGACCGGCTGCTCGGCCTGGTCGACCTGGTGGTCTGGGTGCTCGACCCGCAGAAGTACGCCGACCGGGTGATCCACACCAGCTACCTGCGCGAGTTCCACCGGCACCGGGACGTGACGTTGGCGGTGCTCAACCAGGCCGACCGACTGCCGCCGGCCGAGTTGCCCCGGGTGCTCGCCGACCTGCGTCGGCTGCTCGACGTCGACGGGCTCGACGGGGTGCCGCTGCTGGCCACCACGGCGGTCGAGCCGGCCGGAATGACCGGGCTGCGGGAGGCGCTGGAACGGGCGATCGCCGATCGGCAGGCCGCGCTGCGTCGGCTCTCCGGCGACGCCGACACGGTGGTGGCGACGCTGGGTGAACTGGTCGCCGCCGAGGCCCCGGGCAACGCCCCGGACGAGGAGACGGTCCGCACCCTGGGCCGGGCGCTGGCCGGCTCGGCCGGGGTGCCGGCGGTGGCGGGCGCGGTCGAGGAGGCGTACCGGCACCGGGCCGGCGGGAGCACCGGCTGGCCGTTGGTACGCGGCTGGCGGAAGCTGCGTCCCGACCCGCTGCGCCGGCTGCACCTGCCCGGCCCGCCGGCCGACCCGCAGCGGCCTGAGGAGAGCCCGCTCGCGGCGACCTCGGTACCCGACCCGACGGCCGCCCAACAGTCCGCCCTCGGATTGGCCATCCGTGCGGTCGGCGACCGGTCCGGCGGGGAGCTTCCGGCACCCTGGCCGGCCGCGGTGACCGCCGCCGCCCGGTCCCGGCTGGCCGACCTGCCGGACGCGCTGGACCGGGCGGTCGCCGGCACCGACCTGGGCATGGACCGCCGGCCGGCGTGGTGGCGGCTGGTGGGTGCCCTCCAGTGGCTGGTCACCCTCGCCGCGGTGGCCGGACTGGGCTGGCTGGTCCTCGGGTACGCGCTGCGCGCCCTCGGGCTGCCGGCGCTGGAGTATCCCCGGGTGGGCGAGACGCCGCTGCCCACCGTGCTGCTGCTCGGTGGTCTGCTCGCCGGCCTGCTGGTGGCCGCAGTGACCCGGCCGGTGATCCGCTGGGCAGCCCGGCAGGCCCGGCAGCGGGCCGAGCGGCGGCTCACCGACGCGGTCGCCCGGGTCGGCGCGGAGTACGTCCTCACCCCGGTGCGGGCCATCCTCGACCGGTACGTGCTCGCCCGTCGGGCCTGGCAGGATGCCGGTCGATGACGCCGATCGGCGGGACACCCGCCGGTGACCGCTGCCAGACCGGTCATCGGCCGGTGATCGCCGCCCTCGGCACGGGTGTCCGGGGCGGCACAGCGGCGTAGGGTCGTGCCATGGCCACGCCACAGACCCCCTACGACGCGGTGCTCTCCGCGGCCCGCGACGTGACCAGGCTGGACTGCGCGCTCGACGCCGAGATGCTCGGCACGGCGCTGCTGGGCAGCGTCTACGCGATCGCCGAGACCGACCGGGAAACGGCGGTCCGGGACTTCGTCTCCGGTTTCCTCGCCGCCACCTCCCGCCGCCGGACGGCCGCCGCCACCACCATCCGCCAGGTCTTCGCCGCCCTGGTCCCGGATGCCGAGGGCGCGGCGAAGGTCCGCCCCGGCAAGCAGGCTCCGGCCTGGTCCGGCCAACTCGGCCGGGTCCACCTCACCGGCACCTGGTCGTACGGCGACGTGTACGGCGACCAGACCTCCTACCTGGCCACCTTCGCCTACGACGACGAGCTGGGCGGCCCGGAGCACGCCCTGGTGGCGTTGATCGACCACAACATCGGCATCACCAAGGACGTCTTCGTCGGCGGGCCGGCCAAGCGGATCCTGGAGCAGGTGCGGCAGATGTGCGCCGACGACGACCTGACCTGGTTCCGGGAAGAGGACCCGGCCCGGATGCACGGCGAGGTGGGTCGGCACCTGACGATCACCGACGATCTCGGTGAGCTGCCCGCCGAGGGTTCGCTCGCCACCGACCGGGCGCTGGTCGGGGCGCGGTTGGCGGTGCTGCCCGAGGCCCGCGCCGACACCGTCGGCTGGGACACCGAGCCGCTCAGCGGCGACGAGCGGACCACGCTGGTCCGGGCCTTCCTGGCGTCCCCCGAAGCGGCCCGGCACGGGCTGAACACCCTCGACGGCGACGCCGAGCTGGCCTCGTTGCACTTCTGCCTGGGTCTGCTCTTCGACCACTCGGCGAGCTTCCCGGACGCCGACCCGCTGCGGTGGAGCCCGGCGGTGGCCGGGTTGTTCCTGCTCGACTGGGTGCACCGGCGGGCCGTGCTGGACATGGACGACGCGGCACTGCTGCCCCGGGTGCTGCGCGCCTGGACGGCGTTCGCGGCCCGGCGGCGCGGGCTGCCGGAGCGGGCCGGCACGCAGACCGACGAGGCGATCGAGGAGCTGGTGCCGGAGTTCGCCCGGCTCTACTCGACCGGCGAACGGCGCAGCCCGGCGACGGCGGCGGTGGCCCAGTTGATGGCCGACGGCGTGGACCCGGACGACCCGGTCGCCCTGGACGCCTGGATCGAGGCCAACCGGCAACGCCTCGGCGACGACACCCCCTGACGCTGCTGGTCGGCGCGCGGTCCGACCCGCCCCCGGCCGGCGGCCCGCCCGGTCACGGTTCGACCAGGGCCAGTCGGCCGGGGGCGACGTCGAGGCGTACCCGCTGGCCCCAGCGCAGCGCCAGGCGATCGGTCTCCAGCCCGTCGGCGAAGACCACCAGGCCGTCGGACTCGGCGGTCAGTTCGAGGGCGTCGGTGCCGTCGAGGCGTCCGGCGACCAGGTCGACCCCGGTGACCGGGGAGGGCCATGCCTCCCGGACGAACCAGCACAGGGCCGGCTCCTCCGGGGCCGGGGGCGGGGCCGCCTCCGGCCGGTTCCGGGCGATCGAGGCGCACCAGCCGGTGGCGCCGGTGCCGGTGCCGATGACCACCCCGGAGGAGGACTGCCGTTCCCGGCGGGGCCGGCCGCCCTCGGCGACGTCGAGCAGGTAGCGGGCCGACTGGTGGGAGGTGTGCCCGACGTACACCTCGTTGAGGCCGACCAGCTCCTGACCGTCGTCGAGGGTGGCCCGGACCATGGCCCGCCGGCGCAGCGGCGCGGCACCGGCGACGACCGCCGGCAGCAGGTCGGCCACCTGGTCGCCGGTGCACCGGACCAGCACCCCGGCGTTACGGCCCGGCTCCGGGTCGACGCCGACGACGGGCTGCCCGGTGAGGTACTTCGCCACGTTGGCGACGAGGCCGTCCGGGCCGACGGCGACGATCACGTCCTCCGGCCCGAACAGGAACCGGGGCAGGTCGTCCCGGTCCACCGTGCCGCGCCGCCAGTCGGCGGGGACGGCAGCGCCGACGGCGGTCAGCGCCGCCTGGAGGGCCTCGTGCCGGTCCACCACCTCGGCCAGGTCCCGGCCCCGGGCGCGCAGGTACCACTGGGCCGCCGCCCGGGTGCCGTGCCGGGCGAGCAGCTCGTCCAGCTCGCTGGGCCGGCGGACCACCACCACCCGGGGGGCCAGTGTGCCGCTCACCGGTCGGCCGTTCCGGTCGGCCCGGTGAGCCGGCCGAGCAGGTCGGCCAGCAGGTCCGGGGTGACCGTGAGCTGACCGATCGGCGGGAGCTGGCCGGCGAGTTCCCGGACGGTGAGGGCTTGCAGCACCGCCGGCGGCAGTTCGGCGTACGTGGCCAGCTTCGCCGCCTCGGCCTCGGCCTCGGCGGCGCCGACGGCGCGTACCGTCTCGGCCTTGGCCAGGGCGAGCACCCGCTCCTTGTCGGCGGCACCGGCGGCGAGCAGCCGTTCCTTCTCTGCCTCGGCGGTGGCGAGCACCCGGGCGCGTTCGGCGGCGGCGGCGTTGGCGACCTGCTCCCGTTCCGCCTTGCCCTGGGCGGTGGCCAGCTCGGCGGCGGCGTCGAGTTCGGCCCGGCGGCGGTTGTTCGCACCGTGCTGCTCGACGAGCTGCTGCTCCCGTCGGGCCAACTCGATCTTGTTCTGGAGTTCGTTCTCGGCGATGCCGCGTTCCTGCTCGACGGCCTGCGCCCGGCGCGCGTAGGTGGCCCGGTCGGCCTGCACCTGCACCGCCTCCCGGGTCGGCGTCTGGAGGGCGCGTTCCAGCTCGGGTTCGGGCCGGACGGCGACCACCCGGGCGCTGACCACGGCCACGCCGATGTCGGCGAGCCGGGGCTCGGCGCCGAGCGCGGCGGAGACCGCCTCGCGGACCGGTGCGACGGTGGTCAGCGCCTCGGCCAGCGGCACCCGGGCGAGCAGGTCGAGGGCGGGTTGCTGGGCCAGCTCGGCGAGCAGCGTGGCCACCTGGTCGAGCGGGCGGGACCGGGCCCGGCCGGTGCGCGGGTCGATCGAGAAGTCGAGCCGGGCGGCGGCGAGCGCCGGATCGGCGACCCGGTAGGTCACGGTGGCCTGGACGGTGATGTCGGCGAAGTCGCCGGTACGGGCGTGGAAGAGCAGCGGCAGCTCCCGGTCGTCCACCGGCACCTCGCTGAGGACGGCGGTCAGCGGTCGGTACCAGAACGACTGGCCGATCCCCTCCCGGCGGACCCGCCCGGCGACGTGCAGCCGTACCCAGTTGGTCGGTGTCCCGCGCAGGTGGCGCAGGAAGAACCGCCTCGTCACATCGGCCATGTCTCGCACCCTCCCCTTTTTCGTCTTACCGACGATAACCACTCTGGTACGTTATCGTCAAGGTGGTGATAAAGCGATGACCGACTACCCGCCCTTCGCCGTGACGGTCGACCTGGTGGTGCTCACCGTGCGCGCCGACGAGCTGCACCTGCTGCTGGTCCGCCGGGGGATACCACCGGACGAGGGGCGGTGGGCGCTGCCGGGCGGCTTTGTCGGCATCGACGAGGATCTGCCCGACGCGGCCGTCCGGGAGTTGACCGAGGAGACCGGCCTGCCCGAACCGGCCGGCCACCTGGAACAGCTCGGCACGTACGGCCGACCCGACCGCGACCCGCGCGGACGGGTGGTCACCGTGGCCTGGCTGGCGCTGCTACCCGACCTGCCCACCCCGGTCGCCGGCTCGGACGCAGCCTCGGCCGACTGGGTGCCGGTCGCCCGGCTCACCCCCGGCCAACTCGCCTTCGACCACGACCGGATCGTGGCCGACGGGCTGGAACGGGCCCGCGCGAAGCTGGAGTACACCCCGCTGGCCAGCGCCTTCTGCCCGCCCGAGTTCACCGTCGCCCAACTGCGGGCCGTCTACGAGACGGTCTGGGGCACCCGGCTGGACCCGCGCAACTTCCACCGCAAGGTCACCGGCACGCCCGGGTTCGTCAGCCCCGCCGGCCGGGCCACCGAGGGCGACCGGGGTCGCCCCGCCCAACTCTTCCGCCGTGGCCCGGCCACCCGGCTCCACCCACCCATGCTCCGCCCCGAGCCGACCGCCGACCGGCCCGAGCCCTGACCGGACCGACCGCCGGTTCCGTCCGGCGACCGACCTGCCCGGGGTCGGCCGGGTTGACCTCAGGAGAGGGCCGAGAAGACCACCCCGGCCACCAGGCCTCCCACCAGCCCACCCACCACGACCTGCGCGACGGTGTGGTCGCGCAGCCGTACCCGGGACCAGCCGACCAGGCCGAGCAATGGCGCGGCGGGCAGCAGCCAGGGGCCGAAGGTGAGCACCAGCACCACCAGCGTGCCGGCGGCCACCGCCGAATGGATGGACATCTTCCACCAGTGACTGACCGACACCGCCACCACCAGGCCGACCACCCCGGCGGCAACCAGGGCCAGCACCGGGCGCGGCGCACCGAGCGCCGCGAGCAGGGCGAGACCGGCGGCGGCCGAGGCGAGCCCGAGGAGCAGCGGCACCCGGCGCTGCTCGCGGCGGCCGATGTGATGGTCGGTGAGCCGACCCCGCCGCACCCCACCCAGGATGTACGCGAACGGGATGCCGGCGGCGAAGACCGTGGCGAGCAGGCCCCAGGCCAACCCGCGCACCCCACCCGCACCGTGCCAGCCGATCAGCACGGTCAGCCCGGTGACCAGCACGGCCGGCGCGGTCAACTCGGTCACCAACCGGGCCACCCGGGTCGCCACCCCCGCCGGCACGACGACCGGATCACCGTCGACCGGGACCACCGGGTCACCGACAGTCGGATCACCGACAGCCGGGGCGTCGCCGACCGGGTCACCGCCGGCCGGTGGGGCCGGGGCGTCCTCGGTCGGTCCGGGGGTGTTGGGCGATCGGTCGCCGGCCCCGTCGCGCGTACTCAGCGTCCCGCCCCCGATTTCGTTGCGCCCGTCGCGCCGTGGTGGTGGTCGGCGGGTCGACCGTCGGCACCGGGAGCCGCGACGGCGACGCGTCTCAGCCCGCGGCGTCGACCGTCACCGTACCGTCCGGGTCGGTGGTGTCGTGACCGGTCGGCGCAGGTACGGCGGGCGCCTGCGGCACCGGAGCCGGGGTGGCCGACGGGCGGACGACCCGGGTCGACGGGTGGTCGGGGACCGCTCCGACGCGCGGCACGGGACGGGCCCCGTCCCGCGGGCGCGCGGGGCGGGGCGCGCTGGTGGGGATCGCCGTCGCGGTGGGCCGGGGGCGCGAGGTGGGCACCAGGGTGACCGTGACGGTGGGTCGCGGGTCGATCGTCGGGGTGGGCTCCGGTGTCGGCGTGGGCTCGGGCGTCGGCGTCGGCTCGGGCGTGGGCTCGGCCGTCGGGGTGTCGGAGGGCGCCGAGGTCGGCGACGGGTCCGGTGGCTGCTCGGAGTAGGTGGCCGTCGGTTCGGCGCTCGGGCTCGGCTCCGCGCTCGGCGAGGCGGTGGGTACGGGGCGGGACGGGGTGGTCGGCGCGGACGTCCGGCGGATCGGCCGGGGCGTGGCGACGGGTGCCGGCGGCGGAACGGGACGGTGGGCGGAGCCGGCGTCCACCGGAGCCGGGGCCGGGGCGGCGGCCGGAGCCGGTGGCGGCGGCGCGCCGGTCGGCGGGAGGGCCGGTTGGCCGGTGGCGGGCACCGGGACGACCACCGGGCCGACCGACGGGGTGGGCAGGAACGGGGTACCGCCGTCCGGCAGCGCGGTGCTGCCCACGGTGGCCGAGCCGGTGCTGATCGCGGCGAGCACGGGCATCGAGGCGGCCCCGGCGAGCAGGGCGACGGTGAACAGGTAGCCACGGTGCGGTCCACCGAGGCCGGGGGCGCGGTGGACACCGATCATCCGCCGGTAGCTGCCTCCGCCGGCCCGGTGCCGACCGAGAAGGGGGACCGGAGGACCGTCACCTGGCTCGGACACCGCAACACTCCCTCGTCGATCTGGACGTGATCATCGGCGGGCAGCATTGATGAGAACGGGATATTATGCAATAAATGCCCACCGATACCGGTCAGCTTGACCCAGTGACGCCCAGTTCACCAGGCACTACCGCGTGTCGACACACAAAAAGTCCGTCGGGCGCGAACCCAACCGGGAACAGCCGGGCACAGCGCCGTCCACGCGTCGTGAACCGGACCGAACACCACCGGTGGGAGGGCCATACTGTGGGGCCCCTCACCTCCTCTGCAATCATTCAGACACGACGGCAACGCAGCCGCACCTCCGCGTACCCCGTGGCAGGCGTAGCTGGTCGCCGGCGCTCCCGAACCGGGTTCGACCCATGGATCCGGCTCAGGCCGCGCGGCAACCCCTACCGGGGCTAGGCACGGCCGCCAGGAACCAGTCCGGCAACAGCCGGGCCGGCGCACGTTGTGCGCGGACGGGTGACCCCCCGGCTCGGGCACAGACACGACAGGGAGAGACGGATGGCAAAGGGCGACCCTGCGGTCTCCAGCCGCGGCCGGCGAGCCGCACCCCGGTCCCGGCGAGCTGCCGCGACCGGCGAGCCGGAACTCGTACAGCTGCTCACCCCCACCGGCGAGCGCATCGAGAGCGCGACCGGCCCGGACGGCACCGAGTACCGCGTCGACTTCACCGACGAGGAGTACCGCGGCCTCTACCGCGACCTGGTGCTGGTCCGCAAGCTCGACGCCGAGGCGACCGCCTTGCAACGGCAGGGCGAGCTGGGCCTCTGGGCCTCGCTGCTCGGCCAGGAGGCGGCCCAGGTCGGCTCCGGGCGAGCGCTGCGCAGCCAGGACATGGCCTTCCCGACCTACCGCGAGCACGGCGTGCTCTACTGCCGGGGCATCGACCCGATCATGCCGCTCGGCCTGTTCCGCGGCGTCGACCAGGGCGGCTGGGATCCGAACGAGTTCAAGTTCAACATGTACACGATCGTCATCGGGGCACAGACCCTGCACGCGACCGGGTACGCCATGGGCGTCCACATGGACGGCCGGACCGGCACCGAGGATGGCGAGGCGGTGATCGCCTACTTCGGCGACGGCGCCACCAGCCAGGGCGACGTCAACGAGGCGTTCGTCTGGGCCAGCGTCTTCAACGCCCCCCTGGTCTTCTTCTGCCAGAACAACCAGTACGCCATCTCCGAGCCGCTGGAGCGGCAGACCCGGGTGCCGTTGTACCGCCGGGCCGGGGGCTTCGGCTTCCCGGGTGTCCGGGTGGACGGCAACGACGTGCTCGCGTCGTACGCGGTGACCCGGCACGCGCTGGACAACGCCCGGCTCGGCCAGGGCCCCAGCCTGATCGAGGCGTACACCTACCGGATGGGGGCGCACACCACCTCCGACGACCCGACCCGGTACCGGATCGCCAGCGAGGTCGAGGCCTGGCAGGCCAAGGACCCGATCGCCCGGATGAAGGCGTTCCTGACCAAGCAGCAGATCGCCGACGAGGCGTACTTCGCCGAGGTCGACGAGCAGGCCCGCGCCGAGTCGGTGCACCTGCGCGAACGGGTGCTCGAACTGCCCGACCCGGCACCGGTGTCGATGTTCGACCACGTCTACCCGCACGGGTCGCCCGAACTGGACGCGCAGCGGGCGCAGTTCAGCACCTACCTGGAGTCGTTCGAGGGGAGCGTGCACTGATGGCCACGGAGACGCTCACCCTCGGCAAGGCCCTGAACATCGGCCTGCGCAGGGCCCTGGAGAACGACCCGAAGGTCGTCCTGATGGGCGAGGACGTCGGCAAGCTCGGCGGCGTCTTCCGGATCACCGACGGGCTCCAGAAGGACTTCGGCGACCAGCGGGTGATCGACACCCCGTTGGCCGAGTCCGGCATCATCGGCACCGCGGTCGGCCTGGCCATCCGGGGTTTCCGGCCGATCTGCGAGATCCAGTTCGACGGCTTCGTCTACCCGGCGTACGACCAGATCGTGTCGCAGGTGGCGAAGATGCACTACCGCTCACAGGGCAAGGTCACCATCCCGATGGTGATCCGGATTCCCTTCGGCGGTGGCATCGGCGCGGTCGAGCACCACTCCGAGTCACCGGAGGCGTACTTCGCGCACACCGCCGGCCTGAAGGTGGTGACCTGCGCCAGCCCGCAGGACGCGTACGTGATGATCCAGCAGGCCATCGCCTCGGACGACCCGATCGTCTTCCTGGAGCCGAAGCGGCGCTACTGGGAGAAGGGACCGGTCGAGCTGGACGCGCCGCTCGCCGGGGCGTACCCGTTGCACTCCGCCCGGGTGGTGCGGCCGGGCACCGACGCCACCGTGCTGGCGTACGGGCCGATGGTGCGGACCTGTCTGGAGGCGGCGAGCGCCGCCGCCGAGGACGGCCGCGAGGTGGAGGTCATCGACCTGCGCACGCTGTCCCCGCTGGACCTGACCGCCGCGTACGAGTCGGTGCGGCGCACCGGCCGTTGCGTGGTCGTCCACGAGGCCCCCGGCAACCTGGGGCTGGGTTCGGAGATCGCGGCCCGGATCACCGAGGAGTGCTTCTACTCCCTGGAGTCCCCGGTGCTGCGGGTCACCGGCTACGACACCCCCTACCCGGCCAGCCGGGTGGAGGAGGAGTACCTGCCCGACCTCGACCGGGTGCTCGACGCCGTCGACCGCACCTTCGGCTGGTGAGCGCGATGTCCCGGATCAAGGAGTTCAACCTGCCCGACCTGGGTGAGGGCC
Source organism: Micromonospora sp. NPDC051925 (assembly GCF_044548625.1). Lineage (NCBI taxonomy): Bacteria > Bacillati > Actinomycetota > Actinomycetes > Micromonosporales > Micromonosporaceae > Micromonospora > Micromonospora sp. NPDC051925. The sequence continues at coordinate 163,544 of NZ_JBIUCH010000016.1, forward strand.
TGACCGAGGGCGAGATCCTCGCCTGGCTGGTCAAGGTGGGCGACGTCATCGAACTGAACCAGCCGATCGTCGAGGTGGAGACGGCCAAGGCGGCCGTCGAGATCCCGGCGAAGTGGGCCGGCGAGGTGCGCTCGATCTTCCACCCGGAGGGGAGCACGGTCGAGGTCGGCACCCCGATCATCGCGATCGACACCGACCCCGGCGCGGGTCCGATCACCGAGTCGACCACCGCCACCCCGCCCACCCCCTCGGCAGCCGCCCTGGCAGCGGTAACCGTCGCCCCCGCCGAAGGCGCGATAGAACCCGGCCTGATCGGCGGCCCCGCCCCCGGCGGCCGAACGGCAGTCCTGGTCGGCTACGGCCCCCGCACCACCCCCACCAAACGCCGCCCCCGCACCCCCACCCCCACCCGCACCTCCGTCGATCATGGAGTTGTGGTGGGTGACAAACCCACCCCTGTCGCAGCAATACCGGCACCACCAGTCCATGATCGACGGAGTGGCGGCGGGCCTGTGCTGGCGAAGCCGCCGGTGCGGAAGTTCGCCAGGGATCTCGGGGTCGATCTGGGGACGGTGGCGGGGTCGGGGCCGCTGGGGTCGATCACGCGGGAGGACGTACAGCGGGCGGCGGACGGGGGCACGGCGGCGGTCGCGGCGCTGACCGCGGCGACACTGACCGCGTCGGCCGCGTCGGCGGCGAGCTTCGGCGCGGACCGCGAGCAGCGGATCCCGGTGAAGGGGGTACGCAGGCTCACCGCCGAGAACATGTCCCGCTCGGCGTTCACCGCCCCGCACGTCACGGAGTTCCTGACCGTGGACGTGACCCGGGCGATGAAGGCGCTGGACCGGCTGCGTGACCGACGGGAGTGGCGCGACGTCCGGGTCTCGCCGTTGCTGCTGGTCGCCAAGGCGGTGCTGCTGGCGGTCAAGCGGCACCCGATGGTGAACTCGACCTGGGCCGGCGACGAGATCGTCGTCAAGGAGTACGTCAACCTGGGCATCGCGGCGGCCACCGAGCGCGGCCTCATCGTGCCGAACATCAAGGACGCCGGCCGGCTCACACTACGTGAGCTGGCGGATGCGATGACGGGTCTGGTGCAGACGGCCAAGGCGGGGAAGACGTCCCCGGCGGACATGTCCGGCGGCACGTTGACGATCACCAACGTCGGGGTCTTCGGGGTCGACACCGGCACCCCGATCCTTCCGCCGGGCGAGTCGGCGATCCTGGCCTTCGGTGCGGTCCGGGAACTGCCGTGGGTGCACAAGGGCAAGGTCAAGCCACGCCAGGTGACCACGCTGGGGCTCTCCTTCGACCATCGGATCGTCGACGGTGAGCTGGGTTCGAAGTTCCTCCGCGACATCGGGGACTTTTTGGCCGACCCGGAGGCGGCACTGCTCGCCTGGACCTGAGAACCGTGACGTCCGGCGACGGCCGGTGTGCCGAGGGTGAACGCCCGGCACACCGGCCGTTGCCGTTGGGGGAAGAAAGTGTGGTCTACATCCCTCGACAACCTACGATCCTTAGGCGGGTGTCTCAGCTCACCTACTAATCGATGGCAGACGACGGCTGTTGGGTGTTCAATGGAGTCATCAGGGGCTGACAACCGAATAGTCGGAGGAGACACCACCATGAGCATGATCGAGCGAATCCGCACCCGTCGTGACGCCAACCGCCGGGCCCGCGCCATCGACCACGCGCTGCGTTCCGCCAACTCGCCGGCCGTACGCGAGGAGATCCTCGCGATCGCCCAGCGTCACATGAGCTGATGCGGCAACGACTTTCCCCACCTCCTCCAGATCGATGACCCGCCCGGCCCCGGGCGGGTCATCGGCGTTCCGGGCCCACTGAGACCGGGATTCCACCTCGCCACGACGCCCGGTACGGTGGTTCCGGTCGCCACCCGCCGACCCTGGACACCGATCGCGCCGGATGGAAGCCGATCGACACCGTCCGGCGACGCGGAGTGACGGCCGGTGCTCCCTGGGTGCCGCGCGCGCGTACCGGATACCGTGCGGGGAACCCGCACGGCCGAATCGCCGGGGCACCGGTGACACAGCCGACCGGACGGACGGCATCGGCGGCCGACATGTGATGGAGGAGGCGCACCCATGACGTCCGAGGGCCAGCACCGCCCCGGCGAGGAGCCGGACGAGGTGCCGCCGGGCTCCGGTGGACCGGCGCCATACGGCGACCGACAGCCGCAGCAGGACCCCGGGTACGGCACCCCCGCCACACCCGACCTCGGCTGGGCGCCACCACCCCCCACCGGACGGGCCAACCCGCCCGGCCAGTCCTGGCCGACCCCGCCGGACCAGCCGGCGGCATGGGGTGGCGCGCCGGTGCCGCAGCAGTCCGAGCCGACCGAGGCGTGGACCCCGCCGGCCACCGCATCACAGCCCGCCTGGGCGGGGCAGCCCGAGCAGCCCGCGTGGGCCACCGCGCCCGCGCCGGCCGCCGGAAACTCCGGCTCCTCCCCGCAGCCCGGCTGGGCGCAGACCGAGAACCCCGGCTGGGCGCAGGCCGAGCAGCCCGCACCGGCCTGGGCGCAACCCGAGCCCGGTGTCCGGGGTGCCGCCCGCGTGCCGCAGCCCGACAACCCGGCCGGCGGCGGGTGGTCCACTCCGGCCGATCCGGCCCCGACCGCCCCCACCGGCTGGTCCGGCCAGGACACCCCGCAGCCGGAAGCGACCCCCGGCGCCAACGGCTGGGGCACCGCGCCCGCGCCGCAGCAGGACGACCCGACCCGCTCCGGCGGTTGGGCGGCCGGCGACCGGGCCGGTGTCGACCCGGCGAGGGGAGGCTGGCCGGCCAACCCCCAGGACGCGCCGGGCACCTCCGGCGGCTGGGCCGCCGGTGCCCCACCCCACGCCGAGGAGGCGCACCGCCCCGCCGGCCGCGCCTCGGTGCCCGTACCCGCCCCGCCGGAGCCGACGAACCAGGCATGGCCGCAGCGGGAATCCGGCGGCCACGGGGGCGCTCAGGTGCCGCCGGCCAACGCCCCGGCCGCCGAGGGCTGGTCCACCGAGGACGACCCGGCCCGCTCCGGCGGCTGGAACGCCAACCGGTCCGCCCCGGACGACGCCGACCGCGCCGACGGTTGGCCGAACGGATCACCGGACGACCGGCAGCCACAGTGGGGGGCACCGGACGAGCCCGCCACGGCGCGTTGGGAGGGCGGCCCCCGCGATCAGCCCGCCCTCGATGCCTGGCCCGCCGGGGCACCTGCCCGTAACGAGCCGCCGCACCAGGCCGACCCGGCACCGGGCCAGGAGTGGCCGACGCCACAAGCGGCCTCCCGGGGCGCGGCCTCCGTACCGTCCCCGGAGGACCGTCCGGAGCCCGGGGCGACCTGGACGGCTCCGGAGCAGCCCGCGCGGGCCTCCGCGTCGGTCGCCGCGCCGGACGGCCCACCGGCCTGGGCCGGTGCCGCCGACGACCACAACCCGCCGCCCTGGGCGGGTGCCGGGCGTCCGGCCCTGCCCGACGCCGAGCCGTGGGCACCCGGGCAGGCGTGGGGCCACGCCGACAGCCCCGGCCAGCCCGCCCCCGGCTCCTGGGAGCCCCGACGCGGCGAGGACCAGCCGATCTACCAGCCGGGGCCGGCCCCCGGTATCTCGCCGGCCAACGCGGTGCCGCTCCCGCCGCAGGAGCAGCGCGTCCCCGGGGCCAGCCTGGCCGCCGCACCGCCGGCCGACTACGTCCCGCCGGCCCAGTTCGGCGGTCCCGTCGAGCAGCAGCCGCACGGCCGCGAGGCAGCCGGTACGCCGGCCGCATGGGGCGCGGCCGAGCAGCCGCAGTCGCCGGCCGGCCCGGTGGTGCCCGCTCAGCGACGCTCGCCCGAGTCCGAGAACGCCGGTCGCGCCTCGGTGCCGGCGGCCGACGCCGGGGAGTCCGGTGCCGTCGGCCGGGCCTCCGCCAGCGCCTCGGTGCCGATGGCCAGCCGGGTGACGCCCCCCGCCGACCAGGGGGCACGACCGGGTGGCCCGGCCGTCCCGCAGCCCCGGGTGTACGGGCGACCGGCCCGCCCGGAGCCGGACGAGGCGCAGGAGCCCGACACCCGCCAGCCCGAGCACGACACCCGCTTCGACGACCAGGACCGGACGCGTTTCGACGGTCCGGATCGGACCAGGTTCGACGAGCCGGAGCGAAACCGCTTCGACGACCAGGACCGGGCGCACGGCTTCGGTGGTGAGGCTCCCTCGTCCGCGCCGCCCGCCGCGCCGCCCGTGTTCGGCGGTGGCATCCCGGCCTTCGCCGACCCGGCCGGCAGCAACCGGCCGATGAACGGCACCCGGCCGCACGGGTCGGCGGACCGGCCGGCCGAGCCGTACGGCACCGGCCCGACCAGCGGCGCGCCGTCCGGTGCCGCACCCGTGCCGGGGTACGGCCACCCGGCGCACGACCCGGCGCACGGCGGTTACGCGTCGCCGTTCCCGCCCGCCGGGCAGCAGTTCCCACCCGCCGGGCAACAGCACGCACCGGCCGGGCAGCAGTCCGGCCCGGCCGGTTGGCCAGCTGAACCCGAGCAGGAGCAGGGGCGTTTCGACGCGTTCAAGCCGGAGCCGGAGCCGGAGCCGGCGCAGAAGGCCGAGCAGCCGACGCCGAAGGTACGCAACGGCCGGGTGCTCGCCCTGGTGCTGATCGTGGCGGTGCTGATCCTGGCCGTCCCGCTGGGTTCGCTGATGCTCCTCGGCAAGATCGGCGCGGACAACGCACCGGCCCCCTTCAACCCGGCTGTCGGCTCCTGCGTCAAGCAGTCCGGCAATGGTGCGAGCGCTGCGAACTGCAATGAACAGGGTGCCTTCACGGTCGTCTCCAAGGTGGACGCCAAGGAGAAGTGCACCGACCCGGCCCAGCCGCACGTGGTGTTGCCGGGGGGCGGGGTCGACCGGGTGCTCTGCCTGAAGCCGGCCGGACAGTAGCGCGAACCGACGGCGGGGCCACGAATCGATTCGTGGCCCCGCCGTCGGTGTTCTGGGCTCTCGTGGCTCGCCGTACGTCCGCAGGGGTCAGGTCTCGGCACCGAGCTGCACGCAGGGGGTTCGCGCGCTCGCAAGCAGGCTGCGGTTGTCCGCCGCGGTGATGTCGACCGTGACCGAGACGCAGCCCTCGGTGGTCCGCAGCACGTTGCCGAACACGCTGTAGACCTGGCGCTTGACCATGAACGGGTAGTCGAACCTGCTCACCGCCCCGTCGGCGGGCCGGTTGGCGGACAGCCGGATGGTCGCCCCGGTCGGCACCCGCTCGGTGGAGACGAACAGCGGCCAGGCCGCCCGGCAGCGCGGCGAGTAGCGCAAGGTCAGGCTCCCGTAGGTCGGCTGCTTCGGGTCGGGGTCCGGGACCGGGACGGTTTCCGCACTGACCGCGTCGACCTGGCAGCGCTCCTCCTGCGGGTCCGCCCCGTCGGCGGCGGGAACGGTGGGTGCCGGGGTCGATGCACCCGCCGGGTGGTCCGGCTGCCCGTTCGGGCGGGATTCGGAGTCGGCCAACAGGGGCACGATCGAACCGGCCAGGAGCACCGTGAGCCCTGCGGTCGCGGCCAGCGCCCACCTGGGCACCGCTGGTTGCCGCGCCGCCGGCCGCTCCGGCAGCGTCTGCTCTGACCCGGGCCGCTCCGACACCGGCTGCGTCTGTGCTGACCCGGGCCGGAGGGCGGCCGGATGGGTGCCCTGGATCAGCGCGGCCTCCTGGTGCCACCGGGCTCGCCAGGTCTCCTCGTCACCGCCACAGGCCCGGACGAACGCCATGGTCAGCTCCAGCGACGGCAACCGGGCACCGGACAGCACGTTCGCCAACGCGGTGTGCGAGTAGTGGGCGGTCGCGGACATCTTCCGCAGTGACGGCTGCCCGGCTTCGCACCGTAGTCGGGCGAGGTCGGCGACGAATTCGTGGTGCCGGACGTCTCCGGACAGTTGCTCGCCGACTCGTCCGTTTCGCTCCACCACGGACCCTCCCCTGCGCGTAAACCCTGTTGTCAACGTCCGTCAAGCCAGTGCTTTACCTGCGGGCACCACGACAGGATCGACCCCGGAGCAGCCACCCGCCGGATAGGTACCGGCAAATATGTTCTCACGGGGAGTGTCGGGCCCGACACGCATCCGAACGGCTCGAAATCGACGTTCGCCCCGGGGATACCGGACCGCACGGGTCACCATCCGGCGCACGCCGCACCGATTTCGGGGCGGTGCCGAACTCTCGACAGGAGAACCGCGTGTACCAGCCGAACGGTACGAATGCCACGGGCGCGACGCCTCACCGCGCCCTACCGAGACTCGTCGGACGGGTCCTCGCCGCCTGCGCCGCCACGGTGCTGGTGCTGGTGGGCACGGCCACGCCGTCGCTCGCCGGGATCACCGGCTACAGCGTCGCCGGCACGGGCGGCGCCGGGCTGATGGTGCGCACCAGCCCGTACGACGCAGGGGCCGCAACGGTGGCCGTCCTCGCCGACGGCACCCGCTTCACGGCCGAATGCGCGGTACGCGGGCGCAACATCTCCGGCAACTCCGTCTGGCACCAGATCAGCTCACCGGCCAATGGCTGGATCAGCGACTACTACACCAACACCCCCGGCTTCAACCAGTACCTTCCCGGCGAACCGGAGTGCGGCAGCACCCCGCCGCCCACCGGTACCCGCGAGGACCGGGCACTGGCCTGGGCGCGGTCGGTGATCGGCCAGGCGTACACCAACGGGGACCTGGGCGACTCCAACCACGCGTGGGACGGCTGGTGCGACAACTTCGTCGGGCACGCCTACGGCCGGGCGGCCAGCGGCTACGCGTCCGCCATCGTGCACTACAACTCGCTGAACGCGCGTGGCCTGATCCGCACCACCGGCACCCCGCCGGCCGGCGCACTGGTCTTCTACGCCGGTGCGGCGATCAACGGGTACTACGGCCACGTGATGCTCTCCGAGGGCAACGGCAGCTACATCACCTCGGCGGCCACCGTCCGTCGCGTCGACCTGAGCTGGCCCAACGCGCCGTACCTCGGCTGGTCGTACGCCGATCCGGAGTGGACCGGGCGCTGACCCCTGCGAGCACCGCTCCCCTCCCGGACGTCGAAAGGATCATGATGCGTCTCTCCCCTGCCCCCTGCGCAGCCCGGCGCGGTCGCCGCGTGCGGCTGGCACTCGGCCTGGCGCTGGTCGCCGTCGTCGGGGTCGGCACCGCGCCCACCACCGCCGTCGCCGCACCGTCCACCGCCGGCCCCGCCGCACACGCCCCGTCGGCTCCCCGCCCCGCCGACCAGACCAAGCCGGCTTCCCAGCCGGCCGACCAGGCCAAGCCGGCGAGCCGCCCGGCCGACCAGGCCAAGCCGGCGACCCGCCCGGCCGACCAGGCCAAGCCGACGAGTGTCGGCGGTCCCGCCACCGCTTCGAAGGTGGGTCGGGTGGGCGTCAACGCCGTCGGCATCGACCTGTGCGCCCAGGTCGGCTATGCCGCTGGCTTCCGGGGCAACCCGCTGGTCACCGCCGTGGCCGTCGGGATGGCCGAGTCCTCCTGCAACCCGTCGGCGGTCGGCAGCAACGGCCCCACCTCCGGCTGTCCCAACGGTTCGCTGGACCGGGGGCTGTGGCAGATCAACAACTGCTACCACCCCACCGTCAACGACACCTGCGCGTACAACGCCCAGTGCAACGCGAACGCCGCGTACAGCATCTCCAGCGGCGGCAGCAACTGGCAGCCCTGGTCGACGTACAACAGCGGGGTGTACGCCGGTTACCTGTCCGCCGCGCAGGCCGCCGTGGCCCGCCTCGGCGGCGGCGATCCGCCGACCGGCGTGACCGGCACGATCCTGGCCAACCCCTCACTCAACATCCGTACCGGGCCGGGAACCACCTACGGCATCGCCGGCTCCGTCAACTACGGCGTCACGGTGAACATCTCCTGCTACACCTTCGGCGAGTACGTCAGCGGCGGCTACTGGCCGTCGTCCACCTGGGACCGGATCACCAACCCGGCGACGGGCGTGACCGGCTACGTGGCCGACACCTGGGTCAACACCACCTACGACGTGAAGACGATGGTCGGTCGCTGCTGACCGGCCGTCGGGGCCGCGCGGGCAGGGGCTGACCCTCCCGCGCGGCTCCGGCGTGACCGCTGCCCCACCCGCGCGGCGGCGGCCCACGCCGTGTCGGGAGAGCGCTATGCCGGACACGCACAAACCTGACTGGCAGGCATACCGGTGTGCGCCGGTGTAACTTCCCCGGCCCGTGGTGGCCCACCCACGTTCCGGGGGACCGGGCGGTGTTACGGTCGGTGCGGAGCTTTCACACCGACGACGGAGGTCCGAATGGGTCATCGGGGATCGTTCCCGTCGGGATTCGCGCGGACGCTCAATGCCCGGGTCATGGCGCTGCGGTCGTCGCCACGCTGGGGGCGGTTCCTCCGGCGGCACCTGACCGTGATCACCTACACCGGTCGCCGTTCCGGGCGGACGTTCAGCACGCCGGTCTCGTACCGACAGACCGGCGATGCGGTGGTCATCCGGGTCGCGATGCCCGACGCCAAGCAGTGGTGGCGGAACTTCCTGGGCGCGGGTGGCCCGATCTCCCTGAACCTGGACGGGGTCGACCGGGCCGGGCACGCGGTGGCCCACCGGGACGAGCGGGACCGGGTCACCGTCACCGTCGACCTGACCCGCTGACGACGGCGACCGTCCGGGTACCTCACCCAGCTCGACAACGGCCGGTCGAACAAGCTCACCGACCGCTTCCTGTCCTGGGCTCGACCACCCGACCGGTGAGTGTCGCGTACGACTCTCCGGTCGCCCTTCGCGCGGCCCGCCGGCCTGCGGTGCGGCACGATGGGGGCATGAGCGCACGGGTACGGGCACCAGAGCTGCGTGGTCGGGGCTGGTTGAACACCGGTGGGCGGGAGCTGAGGCTCGCCGACCTGCGGGGGAAGATCTCGATTCTCGACTTCTGGACCTTCTGCTGCATCAACTGCCTGCACGTCATCGACGAGTTGCGCCCGCTGGAGGAGAAGTACGCCGACGTGCTCATCGTCGTCGGGGTGCACTCGCCGAAGTTCGCGCACGAGAAGGACCCGGCGGCGCTGGCCGCCGCCGTCGAGCGGTACGGCGTGCACCACCCGGTGCTCGACGACCCCGAGCTGGACATGTGGCAGCAGTACGCGGCGAAGGCGTGGCCGACCCTGGCGGTGGTCGACCCGGAGGGTTACGTGGTCGCCACGATGGCCGGCGAGGGCCACGCCGAGGGACTGGTCCGGCTGGTCGACGACCTGATCGCCACCCACGAGGCCAAGGGCACCCTGCACCGGGGCGACGGGCCGCACGTGCCGCCGACGCCGCCGGACACGACGCTGCGCTTCCCCGGCAAGTCCGTGCTGCTCGACGGCGGGAACCTGCTGGTCTCCGACTCGGCCCGGCACAGCCTGGTCGAGCTGGCCCCGGACGGCGAGACGCTGATCCGGCGGATCGGCTCCGGTGAGCGGGGTCGGGTCGACGGGCCGGCCGCCTCGGCGGGGTTCGCCGAGCCGCAGGGGCTCTGCCTGCTGCCCGCCCACGCCGCCGAGGTCGCCGGCTACGACCTGCTGGTCGCCGACACCGTCAACCACCTGCTGCGCGGCGTACGGCTGGACACCGGCGAGGTGACCACTGTGGCCGGCACCGGCCGGCAGTGGCGCTCCACGGTCGACGACCACGCCCACGACGCGCGCTCCGTCGACCTGTCGTCCCCCTGGGACCTGGCCTGGTACGACGACCGGGTCATCGTGGCGATGGCCGGCATCCACCAGCTCTGGTGGTTCGACCCGATCAGGCGGACCACCGGCATGTACGCGGGCACCACCGTCGAGGCGCTGCGCGACGGCCCGTTGGCGCAGGCGTGGCTGGCCCAGCCGTCCGGCCTGTCGGTCTCCGCCGACGGCGCGCGGCTCTGGGTGGCCGACAGCGAGACCAGCGCGATCCGGTACGTGCAGGACGGCGTCCTCGGCACCGCCGTCGGGCAGGGGTTGTTCGACTTCGGGCACGTGGACGGGCCGGCCGACCGGGCGTTGCTCCAGCATCCGCTGGGGGTGTGCGCGCTGCCCGACGGTTCGGTGCTGATCGCCGACACCTACAACGGCGCGGTACGCCGCTTCGACCCGGCGACCGGCCAGGTGTCCACGGTGGCCGACGGGCTGGCCGAGCCGAGCGACCTGGTGCTCACCGCCGACGGTGCGGTGCTGGTGGTGGAGTCCGCCGCGCACCGGTTGACCCGGCTCGCCCCGGGCGCGTTGACCGCCGCCGGGGCGAACACGGTGGACGGCCCCCGGCACCGGCTGGAGCGCAAGCCGACGGACGTGGCGGCCGGTGAGCTGACCCTCGACGTGATCTTCACGCCGGCCCCGGGGCAGAAGCTGGACGAGACGTACGGGCCGTCGACCCGGCTGGTCGTCTCGGCCTCGCCGCCGGAGCTGCTGGTCGAGGGGGCGGGCACCGGCACCGAGCTGTCCCGCCGGCTGGTGATCGACCCCGCCGTGGCCCAGGGAGTCCTCCAGGTGACCGCCCAGGCCGCCACCTGCGACGCGGACGTCGAGCACGCCGCCTGCCACCTGACCCGGCAGGACTGGGGCGTACCGGTGCGGGTGGTCGACGGCGGCGCGACCCGCGTGCCGCTGGTGCTGCGCGGCATGGACACCTGACCCCGGACCCCCCGACCCCGACCCCCGACCAGCGCAGGCACCGCCCACCCGACGACCGGCACGACGGCACGGCCCGACACCGGCGCAGGCGGCGCGGCCCGCACAAGCAACGACGGCGCGGCCCGCACGAGCGCGGGCCGCCGAGCTGTCAGGCGAACGGGGTGGGGGTGACCCCTGCCTCGATCAGTGCGGCCCGGACCAGGGCCGCCGAGGCGACCGCGCCGGGGCTGTCGCCGTGCAGGCAGATCGAGCTGACCGGGCACGGGACGACGGTGCCGTCGACCGCCACCACGGTGTGTTCGGTGGCCATCCGGACCGCCCGCGCCGCCACCTCCTCCGGGTCGGTGACCAGCGCGCCGAGCGCGGTACGCGGCACCAGCGCGCCGTTGGGCAGGTAACCCCGGTCGGCGAAGCCCTCGGCGACCACCCGCAGGCCCGCGCCGGTGGCGAGCTGGGCCAGGGTGGAGCCGGGGGCGCACAGGATCGGCAACTCGTGGTCGTACCCGCTGACTGCGGCGACCACGGCGGCGGCCTGCACCTCGTCGGTGGCCGCCGCGTGGTAGAGCGCGCCGTGCGGCTTGAGGTAGCGGACCCGGGTGCGGTAGGGCCGGCAGAACGCGTCGAGCGCCCCGAGCTGGTAGGTGACCTCGTCGCGCAGCTCGTCGAAGCCGTACGCGATGTGCCGGCGGCCGAAGCCGGCCAGGTCCCGGTAACCGACCTGGGCGCCGACCGCGACGCCCCGTTCGGCGGCGGCGGCGCAGACCCGGCGCATCGTCGACGGGTCGCCGCCGTGGAAGCCGCAGGCCACGTTGGCGGAGGTCACCAGGTCGAGCAGCGCCTCGTCGTCGCCGAGCCGCCAGATGCCGAATCCCTCGCCGAGGTCAGCGTTGAGGTCCATGAAACCTCACCGTAGTCCCCGGCCGGGCCTGCGCGAGCCCGGTCACGTCGTCCACCACCCCGATCACCGGGTAGCCGCCGGTGGTGGGATGGTCGGCCAGGAAGATCAACGGTTGGCCGTCGGCCGGCACCTGCACCGCGCCGAGCACCACGCCCTCGCTGGGCAGCTCGCCGGCCACCGCGCGGGGCAGCGCCGCGCCGAGCAGTCGCGCGCCGACCCGGTCACTGACCGGACTGACCGTGTACGCCGTGCCGAGCAGCAGAGCCAGGGCGTCGGCGGTGAACCAGTCGGCGCGCGGGCCGGGGCGCAGGGTCAGCCGCAGCTCGGTCGGCACCGGTCGGCCGACGGTGACGTCCACCGGTGCGGGTGGGCCGGTCGACGGGCCGAGCGGGAGCCGGTCGCCGTCGCGTACCGGGGGTGGGCCGAGGCCGGAGAGGGTGTCGGTGGACCGGCTGCCGAGCACCGGCGCGACGGCGATCCCGCCGTCGACCGCGAGCCAGTTGCGCAGCCCGTGCCGGGGCGGCCCGATCCGCAGCACCGCCCCCGCCGGCACCGACAGCGGCCGGCCCACGTCACCGGGGCGGCGGTCGACCCGGACGTCGACGTCGGCCCCGGTCACCGCCACCGTGCCGGCCCGGGTCAGCCGCAACTCGCAGCCGCCGAGGGTCAACTCCAATCCGGCGGCGTCCACCGGGTTGCCGACCAGCCGGTTGGCCAGCGCCAGCGCCGCCGGATCGAGCGCCCCCGACCGGGGTACGCCGAGGTGCGCCCAGCCGGGCCGCCCCAGATCCTGCACGGTGGTACGCGGCCCCGCCCGACGCACCTCGATCACGCCGCCGGCCGCCCGACCCGGCCTGTCCGGTCGACCGGCCCACCGGCCGGGCCCGACGGGGAGCGGTCCGGCGCGGAGTGCCCGGTCACCCGGTCGACGGCACGGTCCGAGGCGGAGCGCCCGGTCATTTGGTCACCAGCCGGAGCAGGGTGCCGGGGGTGAGCGTGGCGGGCGGGTCGGCGTACACGTCGAAGAGGGTGAGCGTGGTCCGCCCCACCAGCAGCCAGCCGCCCGGCGAGGCGGTCGGGTAGATCCCCGCGTACGGCCCGGCCAGGGCCACCGAGCCGGCCGGCACCCGGGGGCGCGGGGTGGGCAGCCGGGGCACCGCGTACTCCGGCGGCAGCCCGGTCAGGTACGCGAACCCGGGGGCGAAGCCGCAGAACGCCACCCGGAACTCGGTGCCCCGCAGCCGCTCCACCACCTGCGGCACGGTCAGCCGCCAGTGTTCGGCGACCCGGGGCAGGTCCTCCCCGTCGTACACGGTGGGGATCTCGATGGTGCGGGCGGCGGCCGTGGTGGTGACCGGGTCGGGGGTCCAGCCGGTGATCCGGGTGGCCGCCGACGCCGGGTCGGGCACCCCGTCGAGCAGGACGGTGGCGGCGGCCGGGACGATCTCGGCGGCGGTCAGCTCGCCGGCCTCCCGGCGACGCCACAGCTCGGCCCGCCACTGCTCCACCTGGCCGGGGTCGTCGCAGTCGAGCAGGAGGGCGTGCCGGCCCACGGGTCGGATACGCATGCCGCCATACTTCCCGATCGATTCGCCGTCCAGGGCCGGTGGACCCGATCGGCGTGGTGACGGGTCGCACTACCTCCAAGTAACCTACGGTGCCGTAACCTGATGACGTGACCACATCCGCACCGCTTCGGCTCAAGCCGGTCGACATCGGTAAACCCCGGATGCGCGGCTGGCTGCACACCTACGCGTTCTTCGTCGCGCTCGTCTGCGGCATCGTGCTCTGCGCCATCGCGGCCACCCGCCCCGGCTGGGCCCCCCTGGTGAGCTGCCTGATCTACAGCGTGACCGTCTGCGGTCTCTTCGGCACCAGCGCCCTCTACCACCGTCGGGTGTGGTCGGAGCGGGGCTACCAGATCATGCGCCGGATGGACCATTCGATGATCTTCGTGTTCATCGCCGGTACGTACACCCCGCTCTGTGTGCTGCTGCTCGACCGCCGGATGGCCATCCTGATGCTCAGCCTGGTCTGGGGTGGGGCGCTGGCCGGCGTGGCGGTCAAGCTGATCTGGCCGCACGCCCCGCGCTGGGTCTCCGCCCCGCTCTACCTGGCCCTCGGCTGGGTGTCGGTGGCGATCCTCCCGCAGATCCTGCACCAGGGCGGGGTCACCGTGCTGGTGCTGCTCGCCGCCGGCGGGGCGATCTACAGCGTCGGCGCGGTCTGCTACGCGCTGCGCCGGCCGAACCCGTGGCCCACCGTCTTCGGCCACCACGAGTTCTTCCACGCCTGCACCCTGGTCGCCGCCCTCTGTCACCACATCGCGATCTACTTCGCCGTCTTCGCCTGACGCCAACCGGGCCTGCCCCCGACTCGGCGCAGACAGGTTCGGGGGCCCCGCGCCGTTGCGGGGCCCCCGAGATCCTGGGGCGTGGCCTGGGCCACGCCGAGGTGCGGTGCGGTCAGACCGGGTAACCCGGACCGCGCGCCTCGCGGTACTCCTCGCGCACCACCCGGTCGCCCTGCACCGGCACGACCCGGTCGGCGACGACCTGGTCCTGACGCACTCCGGTGGTGACCACGGTGCGGCGGCGGCTGTTCCAGAAGAACAGGGTGGTCAGCAACCCTACGAGGCCGGCGAGCATCAGCACCCAGCCGACCACGTCGAGGTTGAGCCATCCCAGATCGGCGTCGACGGCGAACGCGAAGATCGCACCCACCGCGATGAGGAAGATGCTGGCACCGATGCCCATGACGTCGCCTCCTTGGCTGTCAGCTGGCGTTACCCACCCGCCACGGCCATCGAGGGCATCGATGAGCGAGTGGCAGCCATCGACATACCCAGGCGACACGCGCGTCAATCAGGCAAGCTGTGCTCATGACGGACGGCAATGCCGAGACACGGACACTGGTGCTGCTCCGACACGCCAAGGCCGAACAGCCCGGGACCGGCCCCGACGTCGAGCGGCGGCTGACCGCACGCGGGCACGCCGACGCCGCTGCCGCCGGGGTCTGGCTGGCCCGACACGCCCTGCTCCCCGACGTGGTGATCTGTTCGGCCGCCCGCCGGACCAGGCAGACCTGGCACGACGTGGCGCTGGGCATGACCTGTTCCCCGCCGGAGGGTGGTCCGGCGGGGACGGCTCCGGTGGTGCGGTACGCCGCCGCCGCGTACGAGGCGCACCCGGACGACCTGCTCGACCTGGTGCGAACGGTCGAACCGGAGGCCGGCACGGTGCTGCTCGTCGCCCACAATCCGGGCATCTCGCTACTGTCGTCGCTCCTCGACCCGGAACGGGCCGACCGCGACGGGCTGCGGACCACCGATCTCGTGGTGCACCGAACGGCGACCCCGTGGGCGAAACTCGCCCCCGGCGACACCCCGATCGTCGACCGGCACACCGCTCGCGGCTGACGGCCCAGCGCCTCCGCCGGGGACCGGCACCAGCGGGTGGACGCCGTAGCAGGCCGACACCCAGCAGGTGGGCGACGTGGCGGTCCGGCGCGCGGCCAGTCCTCGGCAGCGGTGCGAACCCGGTCAGGACGGGGGTGCGGTGGGCGGCGGTGGGTCGGGAGGCGGTGGCATCATCGCGGTCGGATGGGAGAGCCGGTTCTCCTCCACGATGAGCGTGCGCGCCCGCTTGCGCCGATCCTGCCAGAACCAGAGCGTGGTCAGCAGCACGGCCAGCCCGGCCAGGATGAACACCCAGCCGACCGCGCGCAGGTCGATCCACCAGACGTTGGCCCGGATGGCGAACGTCATGATCGCGCCGAGCGCGATGAGAAAGATGCCGCTACCAATGCCCATGTGCGCTGCACTCCCCCGTGCGGTGGCCCTTGGGCGTGCCCTGTCGTGGTCGGCGACGGTTACCCGTCCAGACCGGTCCCCTGGTCGACGACGGTCGCCCGTCCAGACCCGGTCTCCCCTCGTCGGCGACGGTTACCCGGCCAGCAGCCCGCCTACCGGATTCGACCCCGCGAATCCCGCCCCGGTCCTCACCGACCCCGGCATACGGTGACCACCCGGCATGATCGACTCAACGGAGCCGAAATCGGGGTGTCCGGACGCTTCCGATACCGCCATTTCGGCCACATTGCGCCGCCTGCGCCACGCCCGCCTGCGGCTGCTGGGCGGTGGGCCTGACGGCGGTGGCCGGCGAGCGAGAACTCGCCGGCCACCGCCGTCAGGTCGAATCCGTCCGGTCTGCCGCGGGCGGGGCAGCACACCCGGGAGGGGTCAGAACGCCTCCTCCGGGAGGTCCATGATGTCCAGGTCGGCGCCCTCGATGATCCGCCGGTCGGCGCCGATGCGGGGCAGCACCTCGCGGGCGAAGAACCGGGCGGCGGCCACCTTGCCGGTGTAGAACGCCTTGTCGGCGGCGGAGACCTCGCCGGCCAGCGCCTTCAGGGCCACGTCGGCCTGCTTCTGGAGCAGCCAGCCGACGATCAGGTCTCCGAGGGCGAGCAGGAAGCGGCGGCTGCCCAGGCCGACCTTGTAGAGGCTGCGGGCGTCGCCGCTCTGGGCCTCGCCGAGCCAGCCGGTCAGCACGCCGAGGATGTGCTGGATCTCGGCGAGCGCCCTGCCGAGCGCCTGCCGCTCCTCCTTGAGCTGCCCGTTGCCGGCCTCGGTGCTGATGAACTCCTGGATCTCACCGGCGACCGTCGTCAGGGCCTTTCCGTTGTCCCGGACGATCTTCCGGAAGATCAGGTCGAGGCTCTGGATCGCGGTGGTGCCCTCGTACAGGGTGTCGATCTTGGCGTCCCGGACGTACTGCTCCAGCGGGTAGTCCTGGAGGAAGCCGGAGCCGCCGTACGTCTGGAGCGCCTCGTGGCCGAGCAGCTCGTACGCCCGCTCCGAACCGACGCCCTTGACCAGCGGCAGAAGCAGGTCGTTGACCCGCTTGCCCAGCTTGATGGCCTGTTCGTCGCCGGCCGCCTCGGCGATGGCGACCCGGTCCTGCCAGGTGGCGGTGTAGCAGACAAGCGCCCGCAGACCCTCGACGTACGACTTCTGCATCAGCAGCGAACGACGCACGTCCGGGTGGTGGGTGATGGTGACCCGGGGCGCGGTCTTGTCGGCCTGCTGGATCAGGTCGGCGCCCTGCACGCGGTTCTTCGCGTACTCCAGGGCGTTGAGGTAGCCGGTGGAGAGGGTGGCGATCGCCTTGGTGCCCACCATCATGCGGGCGTACTCAATGATCATGAACATCTGCCGGATGCCGTCGTGCCGGTCGCCCAGCAGCCAGCCCTTGGCCGGTACGCCGTGCTCGCCGAAGGTCACCTCGCAGGTGTTGGAGACCTTCAGGCCCATCTTGTGCTCGACGTTGGTGGCGAAGACGCCGTTGCGCTCGCCCAACTCACCGGTCTCGGAGTCGAAGTGGAACTTCGGCACGACGAAGAGGGACAGGCCCTTGGTGCCCGGACCGCCGACGCCCTCGACGCCGACCGGACGGGCCAGCACGTAGTGGACGATGTTGTCACTCAGGTCGTGCTCGCCGGAGGTGATGAAGCGCTTCACACCCTCGATGTGCCAGGAGCCGTCCGGCTGCGGGATCGCCCGGGTGCGGCCGGCGCCGACGTCCGAGCCGGCGTCCGGCTCGGTGAGCACCATGGTGGAGCCCCACTGCTGGTCGATGAAGAGCTTGGCCCACTTCTTCTGCGTGTCGTTGCCCTCGACGTGCAGCACGTGCGCGAAGGACGGGCCGGAGGCGTACATCCAGACCGGCGCGTTGGCACCGAGCACCAACTCGGCGAGCGACCACCAGAGGGTGCGCGGGGCGTTGGTGCCGCCGAGGGCCTCGGGGAGGTCCAGCCGCCAGAACTCGGAGTCCATGAACGCCTGGTACGACTTCTTGAACGACTCCGGCAGCGGGGCGGTGTGCGTCGCCGGGTCGAAGACCGGTGGGTTGCGGTCGCTGTCTGTGTAGCTGGCCGCGAGGTCCTCGCGGGCCATGCGGTCGACCTCGGAGAGGAAGCTGCGGGCGGTGTCGACGTCCAGGTCCGTGTACGGCTCTTGGCCGAACGTCCGGTCCGCCCCGAAGACCTCGAACAGGTTGAACTCAAGGTCCCGAAGGTTGCTCTTGTAGTGGGTCATGCTCGCTGGCCCCGCTTCCGGACAGGTGTTACCGATCAGTAACCCCCACTGTATTACTCACCGGTAGGGAGCGACAACCCGATCGGCGAAGTGACGGCGGTCACATGCCCGCGCTTCAGCCTTCCGCCGCGCCGACCTCCCACGAGGGCACCGCCACCGTCACCCCGCTGCGCGGGCCGGTGTACTCCATCAGGACCAGGGCGATGTCGTCGTCGAGCCGGCCGTGCACCCACTCGACCAGGGCGGTCTCCAGCGAGGCCAGCCCGTCGCCGACCGTGCCGTGGCCGAGCAGCCGCCAGGCCCGGTCGGCGGTCGGGAAGAACTCGCCGTCCCGCCGCGCCTCACCGAGCCCGTCGGTGAAGAGCAGCAGCCGGTCCCCCGGCTCCAACCGCTCGACCCGGGGCCGCACCACCGGCATGAAGCCCAGCGGCGGAGCGGGGGCGGGCGGCTCCAACGGGATCACCGCGCCCCGGCGCAGCAGCAGCGGCGCCGGATGGCCGCAGTTGACGATGGTCAGCGTCCCACCGCGCTCCTCGACCACGGCTGCGGTGACGAAGTCCTCGTCGCCCACGTTGCGGGCCACCGCCCGGTCCAGGTCGGCCACCACCGCCCGCAGGTCGGGCCGCTCGTACGCGACGTGCCGGTAGGAGCCGAGCACGATGCTGGCGAGCCGGACCGCGTCCAACCCCTTGCCCCGCACGTCCCCGATGATCATGCGGACCCCGTACGGGGTGTCGATCGCCTCGTACAGGTCTCCGCCGATCTCGGCGGTGGCCGTGGGCGAGATGTACCGGGCCGCCACCGCCAGGGTGCCGACCTGGGGGCCGAGCGGACGCAGCACGGCCTGCTGGGCCACCGCTGCCAACCGGGACAGCTCGCCGATCCGCTCGACCTGCCCCTGCCGGACCGCCGCCACGCCGGCCGCCACCACCGTGGCGAAGGCGATCCCGACGAGGGCGACCGCCGTGGTCAACTCCATGTCCGGATCGGTCAGCGCGAAACCGGACCCGACCAGCAGCGCGAGGAGACCCACCCCGACCACGGCCCGCCAGGACGCGAACCCGGCGGCCAGGATCGGCGCCACCGTCATCAGCGCGACGTAGTGGACCGCCCAGCCGTCGGCCGACTCGATCGCCGAGACGATCGCGAGCAGCCCGACGGCCGCGCCGACGCCGGCGCGGTACCCGGGGCTCAGCGGGCCGCGGCCCAACTGGAAGGCATGCTTACGTACGTGGGACAGCATGCCTGATGGAACTGGACCGGAGAATGAACCTAGCCCCACGATTGAGGAGGTTGTGCCCGGCCGGCCCACCCGTGCCGCCGTTCGCCGTCAGCCGAGCACCTCGTAGCGGACGGTCAGCTCACCCAGGTCGACCGAGGCGATCGCCGCGAAGGCGGCCCGGGACAGGTCGATGCAACGCCCGTCGATGTACGGGCCACGGTCGTTGATCCGTACGGTGACGGACTTGCCGTTGGTCGGGTTGGTGACCCGGACCCTGGTGTCGAACGGCAGGGTCTTGTGCGCGGCGGTCAGCGCGTCCGGGTTGAAGTTCTCCCCGTTGGCGGTCAACTGACCCTCGTCGTAGAAGGACGCGCCGCAGGAACCGCTGTCGACGACGTTGCTCTTGGACGCCGCCGCCTTCTTCGTGGTGGCGGAGGGCTTGGGCGCGGCCGTACGCGGCTTGCTCCGGGAAGCGGCCTGGGTGCGGGTCGCCTTGGGACTGACGGTGACGCTCGGCGAGGGGCTGGCACTCGGGGAGCGGGTGACACTCGGGCTCGGGCTCGGCGCGTCGGAGGTGACGATGGCGCTGGGGGTGGCGGTCTCCACGGCGACCGGGGCCGGCGCCTCGTCGGCGGTCAACCGGACGGCGCCGACAGTGCCACCGACGGCGAGCGCGACGCCGACCGCGGCGGTCGCGGCGATGCCGGCGGGCGAGGAGAGGATGCGGGTACGGGAGTGCCTGCCAACCACCGGCTCGGTCCTTTCGTATGCCTTCAGAACGGCTCGGACCGTAACGAGAGAAGCACTTCCGAAGTCAACGTGATCATGGCGGTATGGTCGGAATTGCAGCGATACGTGTGACCGATCAGCCGAGGCCCGCTGGGCCGCACGGGCCAGAATGCCACCGATGGCATTCACCACCGAGGATGAGGGCATGACGGCTGAGCTGCGCACACGACTGGTCGAGCTGTTCAACTGGGTCGATCCGGGGCCGGGCAGCAGCCACCTGATCAGCGACGCCTCCGGCTGGTGGCGAGATCCGCAGGTGCTGGCCCGGCTCGGACCGGCCCTGGTCACGCCGTTCCAGGCCGCCCGACCGACGGTCGTCGTCGCCCCCGCGGTGACCGGGCTGATCCTCGGGCCGCTCGCCGCGACCGCCCTCGGAGTCGGCTTCGTCCCGGCCCACAAACCCGGCGACGGGCGACTCCCCGCCGGCCCGCTCACCTGGGCACAGAGCCCACCGGACTTCCGGGGTCGCCAGGTCGACCTGGCGGTACGCGACGACCGGCTGGGCGCGGGCGACCGGGTGCTCATGGTGGACGACTGGGTGGCCACCGGCGCGCAGGTCCGCGCCGTCCGGGACCTCTGCACCGCCCGGGGCGCCCACTGGCTCGGCGTCGCCGCCGTGGTCGTCGACCTGCCCGCCGAGGTCGCCGCCGACCTGGGCGTACGCGGACTGCTCACCGCCGACGACCTGCCCGCCGCCTGACGACGACGGTCGCGACGCTGATCCGGCACGGACACGACGGGAGGTGTTCGACGCCACGACGGTCGCGGCGCTGATCCGGCCTGAGCGTCGCGGCGGCGGGTGGGCCGCCGCTCAGGGCGTCCGCAGCTCCGGCAGCAACCGGGTGGCGACGTCCACCAGCACCGCCTCGTCCCCCGCGTACCAACTGCTGGCCCGGGGCCAGTGGGTGATCACGTCGGTGAAGCCGAGCGCCGCCGCTCGCGCGACCTGCTCGGCGAAGAAGTCCGCGCTGCTCAGCGAGAAGACCGGGGCCGCGTCCAGGGAGAGGTAACGGGGCAGGGTCGCCGGGTCGCGGCCAGCTTCGTCGAGGGTACGGTCCATCCGGGCGCAGAGCGTCGCCACCCCGTCCCACCAGGCCGTCAGCTCCTCCTCACCGGTGCCGGTGGTGACCCAGCCCTGACCGAACCGGGCAACCAGCCGCATCGACCGGGGCCCGTTGGCGGCCACCACGAACGGCACCCGGGGCCGCTGCACACAGCCCGGATTGTTGCGGGCGTCCACGGCGGTGAACCAGTCACCCTGCCAACTGGTCCCGTCCTCACGCAGGACCAGGTCCATCAGCTCGATGAACTCGCCGAACCGGTCGACCCGCGGCCGGGGCGGCAGGGTCTGCCCGCCCAGCACAGCGGAGTCGAAGCCGATGCCACCCGCACCGAGCCCCAACAGCACCCGCCCGTCCGAGACGTCGTCGAGGGCGGTGACCTGCCGGGCGAACGCCGCCGGGTGCCGGAAGTTCGGCGAGGCGACCAGCGTGCCGAGCCGGATCCGGTCGGTCACCGTCGCGGCGGCGGTCAGCGTCGCCATCGAGTCGAACCAGGGGCCGTCGACCAGGTCCCGCCAGCCCAGATGGTCGTACGTCCAGGCGTGGTCGAAGCCCCACTCGTCCACCTGCCGCCAGCGCCGACGCGACTCCGACCAACGCTGGTCGGGAAGGATCACGATGCCAATCCGCATGATCGTCAGAGTACGTCGAGAGCAGGCGAACGGCACCGCGCGGACCATCCGTACGACCAAGCTCGGCATCGCATGCGGCACCTCGGCCCGGCTCGCAGAACAATTCGGCAGAAGCCGAAAAGCGAAGGCCCTGAACCGGATTCATGCCCGGTTCAGGGCCTTCATGCGGTGGAGCGGGTGACGGGAATCGAACCCGCACTGTCAGCTTGGGAATCGCGTTGATCTGCACCGTGGGTAGCTGTACCACCAGGCAGGCAGGCACGGAGCGTCCAGCTTCGCTAAAGCCACAGTGCCGCTGTGCGCCGGTGTTGACCCCTACATCGGGCACGCATCGGGCACGGCGACCGATTCTTCCCGAAGGAATGATCAGTCGTTGATGAGCTGGGCGATTAGTCGGTGTGGGCTGCCCCAACGGTCCTCCATCGTCCGAGGGCGTCCGGCGTCGGCAACGCTGGTCGTCAACTAGCCGGGCCTCAGACGTTGAAGCGGAACTTAGAGCCGCTACTCCGTCACCAGCGCAAACGGCTCTCGACTCACCAGGGTTGACCGTGTCGAGCAGGGGAGCGAAACGTTACGTAGTCGATCGACACCAGTATAGTCCCTGCCAGGACTTGCGACCTAGGACCAGCGGGAGCGACATGGGCGAGAATCAGGGCTCCGTCAGGCTGAATTGGCGAGACATCGCCATTTGGTCAATGATTATCAGCATTGCGCTAGTGGCGGTCATTTCAATCGTCACCACCGTGAAGGATGCAGATACGCTGTCGGTCGTAGCGCTCGCGCTTGCAGTCATCGCATTTGTCGCCCAAATCATCGTGTTTATAGTGCAAGCTGCTGCCGCAAATGACCAGCAGATGAAGGCGCAAGAGGTTTATTCTCAGACGATGAGGGCCTTGACCTTGATTGAAGAGAAGATGGAAGGAACACGCCAAACAGTTAACACCATGAACGAACAATTGCTAGCTCGCGTACTGAATGGAAGCCTGCCCGAGCCAGTGGCAAAGGAGGCCATGGCGGCAGGAACAGGAGATGCCGGCCCCTCGGAGCCCCCTCTCCAGCAAGTTCCGCGCCCCCGGCCCGTCAGAGCGGGCGAACGCGAGAGGCCCGTAAGCCTCAGCGCAAGCCGCTCATTGAGCCTTTCCGCGTAACGGCGTGAGTGCGGTGGGTGGTCGCCGTGGTGGTCGGTGCGGACACGCCCGAACCCGTTGCGGTGCAAGGAAAAGACG
>NZ_JBIUCH010000017.1:0-178197 GCF_044548625.1 Micromonospora sp. NPDC051925
TCCACAAGGGAAAGTAACCACCCACCCCCCACAGCACCACCAAACACCCACACCACACCCAAGACCACCCTGCCCAAAAACGGTCAAAACACGAGGGAGGGGCCCGGACGACCTCGGTCGTCCGGGCCCCTCCTGGGAAGGTCGAGCGTCAGCCCAGGTGTCGAGCGTCAGCCGGGGTGTCACCCGTCAGGGAGCAACGTTCGGCTTGAGCGGGCTGCGCACCGCGGCGTTCGCGTCCACGATGCCGTAGCCGTAGAAGCCGTTGAAGTTCAGCGAGCCGGCGCAGTACGCGTCGAACTCGGCCGACCGGCCCTCGTTGGCGTAGCTCTGCGTACGCGGCTCCGGGCAGGCGTGCTCGGCGGCGGTCCGGTAGAGGTGCTGCTCCACCTTGGCCGGTGCCAGGCCGTAGCCGTTGCGGCCCTCCTTCTTGCCCCACTTGCTGACGATCAGCGCGGCGACGCCGCTGACGTGCGGCGAGGCCATCGAGGTGCCCTGGAGGTAGGTGTAGTAGCCGCACTCACCGGCGGTGGTGCACTGCTTGAGCACCGAGTTCTCGAAGCCCGGGACGACGTTGCCGTTCTCGTCGACCGAGCCCTCCTCCTGGAGCACCTTCTTGGGGTAGGTGGAGAGGATCATGTTGCCGTCGGTGCGGTGGGTGTCGGTGCCGAAGCCGTCCCGGAACCAGCCACCCGGCGCGGCGACCGAGATCTGCTCGGTGCCGTAGTTGGAGTAGTCCGACTTCTTGCCGGACGGTCCGACGGCGGACACGCCGATCACGTGCGGGCCCTCCACCGGGAAGTCCCAGCAGCTCTCGTTGTCGATCGGGCGCGGGTACGGGTCGGCGCCGTAGTCCGGGCTGGAGACGTCGGTGCGGGGTGCGCCGAGGTCCTCGTGGTTGTTGCCGAGCGAGCCGACCAGGGTGACGCCCTTGTTGTGGGCGAAGTTCAGGGCCCGCTTCATCGCCTTGATGATGGCCCGCTGCTCGGCCTGCGACTCGGCCGAGTCGGCCGGGTTGGCGGTGCAGTTGTAGAGCCACGGGTCGACGTAGAACGACATGTTGACCACGTCGATGCCGGACTTGCCTGCGTACACCAGGGCGTTGACGACCGGGTCGAGGAAGAAGTACCCCGAGTCCTGGCCGCCCTTGAGCTCCACCAGCGAGACGTTCGGGGCCACGCCGGAGAGGCCGAAGCCGTTGGCGGCGGCGCCGATGGTGCCGGCGACGTGGGTGCCGTGACCGCCGTCGTCGGTGCCGACCGGGTCGAGGCAGCTCGCCACCTCGCACGGGCCGTCGACGTCGACGAGGTCCGGGGCGAAGTTGCGCGACAGCGTCCAGTCGAAGTTGGGCGCGAGGTCGGGCTGGCTGGCGTCGACGCCGGTGTCCAGGATGCCGACGGTGACCCGCTTGTCGCCCGGCATGACCTTGCGGGCCTTGTCGGCCCCGATCATGCCGAGGCCCCAGAGCTTGTCGTCCAGCGGGTCCAGCTTCTTGCCGTTGGCGTTGCCCTTGGCCTTGACCGCCTTCTTGGTCTGGGTCAGCAGGTTCTCCTGCTCGACCCGGTCCAGCTTGGGCTTGCGGCCGATGGCCCGCTGCTCGGCCGCGCCGACCAGCGCGGAAGCGGCGGTGACCCGGCCGGCGAAGTCGGCCCGGTCGCTGGTGACCTGGAACAGACCGACGTCGTCCGTGCGGGACACGATGGTGCCGCCGGCGGCGCGGATCGCGGCGATCGCCGCGTCCGCCGAGACGCCGTCCTCGGCCACCACGGTGAACGTCCGGCTGGTGCTCGGCCCGGCGTTCGCCGGAACGGTCAGGCCGGTCACCGTGAGTGCCAGGGCTGCCGCGGTCGCGACGGCTCCGGCGGTGAAGCGCTTGCTCACCACATCAGATCCTCTCGTTGAGGGACGTGGCAGCCATCCCATAGCACCAGCGGCAATTCCGCCAGATACAAATCCGAATTGGACCCGCATCAGGCATTCGTCGGTTGCAGACTGCGCAGCGCCGCCGGCAGTTCGGTGAGCGTCCCGACCTCGGCGTCGGGCCGTGCCCCGGCCGGGCGCGGGAGACCGAGCCGGTTGAGCCAGATGCCGCGCAGCCCGGCCCGCTGCGGGCCGAGCACGTCGTGGGCGAAAGAGTCGCCGACGTACGCGATCCGCTCCGGCGGCACCCCGGCGGCGGCGACGATCGCCGCGTAGAACGCGGGGTCGGGCTTCTTGGGCAGGCCGCCCTCGTGGGCGTACAGCTCGAAGGCGAACGCGCCGGTCAGGCCGCAGCGTTCGGCCCGGCTGTTGCCGTTGGTGGCGTAACCGAGGGTGAAGTCGGCGCGCAGCGCGGCCAGCGCCGGCAGGGTGTCGGCGTACGGGCGGCTGAGCGCGAACCGGCGGGCGAAGAAGAGCTCGGCGAACTCGTCGAGCTGGCCGACCAGCCCGGCCCGGTCGAGCGACCGGGCCAGCGCGGCCCGGCGGATCTCGCCCACCGGAGCGGCGGTCATCGACCCGAAGACCGCCTGCCAGTCGGACTCCACCTCGGCGAGGCTGACCCCGGCCGCCACCGGGGTCCGGCGACGCATCTCCTCGAGTACGGCCACCAGGGCGCCGGTGACCGCCGGACGCAGGTCGATCAGGGTCTCGTCGGCGTCGAACACCACCACGCTGAGCATGTCCGTCACCTTCTCACGTCGTCGAACCCGGCCACGTCGAGCATGCGCCTGCCCTGAGCCCCGGTCGAAGATCGGCATGACGAGTCGCGGATCGACGGCGTCACGTCAGCGCCGGTTCGTCCGTCCGGGCCGGTGCCCGTTCGGCGCGGTCGGCGCGCAACTCGTCGAGGCGGACCAGCGCCACCCCGGCGACGATCAGCGCACCCCCGGCGAGTTGCACCGGCACCGGCAGTTCGCCCAGCACCAGCCAGGCGATGAGCACCGCGAACATCACCTCGGTCAGCCCGACGAACGACGACAGCCGGGCCCCCAGGATGCGGGTCGCGGCGATCCCGGTCAGGTACGCCACCACGGCGGCGACCAGCGACAGCCCGGCGATCGGCACCAGCCAGCTGGTGCGCTGCCCGGCGAAGTCGACCGCACCGAAGGTGGCCCGCAGCGGCAGCACCCCGACCAGGCCGAGCAGGGCCAGCACGGCCGCGCCGGCGGCCATCCCACCACTGGCCATGGTGACCGAGGGCAGGTCGGGGTCGACCCGGGCGGCGAGGACGAAGTAGCCGGCCAGCCCGACGGCCGCGCCGAGCCCCCAGAGCACGCCGATCGGGTCGAGTCGGCCTGCGCCGGTCAGGTCGAGCACCAGGCCGAGCCCGGCCAGGGCGGCCAGCGAACCGACCACGGTGAGCCGGCGGGGTCGCTGCCCGTGCACCAGCCACATCCAGCCCACCACGAGGATGATGCCGAGGTACTCCAGCAGCAGGGCCACCCCGACGGGCAGATAGCGGACCGCGTTGAAGAAACAGGCCTGGGCGGTCGCGACGCCGAGCAGGCCGAAGACGGCGACCGGGCCGAGGTTGCGGCGAAACACCTCCGCCCGGCCACGCAACGCGAGCGCGGCGGGAACGGCCAGCACCAGGGCGGCGAGGCCGACCCGGGCCACCACGACGGCCTCGGCGGACCAGCCGGCCTCGATCAGTGAGCGGGCGAAGGTGCCGGAGGTGGCGAAGGTGACGGCGGAGAGCAGGGCGAGGGCCAGGCCGGTGCCGGCGGCGGATCGGTGCGGCATCGGGTTCCTCCGGCGTGACATCAGCAAAGTAGCATTACGCCGGTGACGCTAGCGGCCGAGAACGACAGGGGTCAAGTTGCTTTTCGCCCATGACACGGAGTGCGGGCTGACTGCCGCCGCCGCCCTGGTCAACACCGACGGCCGGGACGGCGAAGGGCTGCCCGACATCGCCGCGCTGGACCGCTTCGTCGCCGCGAACAGGTGGACCGGCCGACACGAACGCACCGAGGTCGAGCTGCGGGCCGTCCGGGCGCTTCGCCCCCGGCTGCGCCAACTCTGGGGCGAGGACCCGGACACCGTCGTCGGCGTGGTCAACGACCTGCTCCGGGAGTCCCGGGCGCTGCCGCAGCTGATCCGACACGACGACGAGCCCTACCACGTGCACGCCGCACCCCGGGACGCCCCGCTGGCCACCCGGATGGCCGTCGAGGCGGCGATGGCCGTCGCCGACCTGGTACGCGGCGACGAGCTGGGCCGGCTGCGCCACTGCGCCCACCCCGACTGCACCAACGTGCTGGTGGACCTGTCGAAGAACCGGTCCCGACGGTTCTGCGAAGCGGGCTGCGGAAACCGGGTCGCGGTCAACGCCTACCGGGCCCGGAAGGCGGCCGGTCGCCCTGAGTAGCCCGCACCCCGCCGGGCCCTGATCCGATCCGGCGATCGGATCGCCCCGTCGAGGTGGCCGGTGCGACCGCACCGCGGGCCCGGCCCTCGCTGGCGGGATCTGCGAACACCGGACCATACCTGCCGCAAACCCTTCACACCGTAGTGACTCCATCAGCACACTGTGAGTACGACATCGACCGCCCCACCCTCCGGGCGCGACGTGTCGTGGTGAGACCGCCTGCCATCCCGGCCGACGGTCCCGCCTCCGGGGGAGACGACTCAGCCGACTCACCATGGAGACGACGCGATGCCCCGGCTCACCTGGCGACACTGGCTTGCCCTGATGTTCCGACCCACCGGCCGCCTCGAAGCAACCCCGACTGACCGTCCCGTTCCGACCAACCGGGCCGGTGGGCCGACCACCGGCCCCGCCATCGCGCCCGATGCTGGACCTGACAGTCAACGGCACGCCGGACCCGGCAACGGCCTGGGCATCGGACCCGTCACCGGCCTGGACGGCGGACCCGACGCCGACCCCAACACCGGACCAGACGTCGGACCCGACGCCCGACCAGGCGTTGGAGCCGATGCTGAACCGGTCCCCGGGTGGGAGGACACCACCATGGCGTTCCCACGGGTGGGACGCACCGGATGGCTGACGCTGGCGCAGGAGTGGCGGGCCAACGGGGGCCACTGGAAAGCGGCGGCCGACCCAGCCGGGCCGAGCGGGCCAGCCGGGCGGCACACATGATCCACTCACCTGCGGCGCGCCAGCGACCCCGCCGTACCGCCGTACCGGAGTCGAGCACGGGCACGGGTGGACGGGCGCGGTCAGGGGTGGGTCATGCGGAGGAGGTCGAGGGCCTCGTCGAGCTGGGTCTCGGTGAGCTTGCCGGAGTCGACGTGCCCCCGGGAGATCACCACATCCCGGATCGAGGTCTGCTTCGCCAGCGCCTCCTTGGCGATCGAGGCGGCCTCGTCGTACCCGAGGTGGCGGTTGAGTGGGGTGACGATCGACGGCGACCCTTCCGCGTACGCCAGGCAGACCTCGACGTCCGCGACCAGGCCGGCCACCAGGCGGTCGGCGAAGAGCCGGCTGGACGCGGCCAGCAGTTTGATCGATTCGAGCAGGTTGCGGCCCATCACCGGGAGCATCACGTTCAGCTCGAAGTCGCCCTGGCTGCCGGCGAACGCGACCGTGGCGTCGTTGCCGATCACCTGCGCGCAGACCTGCCGCATCGCCTCGGCGACCACCGGGTTCACCTTGCCCGGCATGATCGACGAGCCGGGCTGGAGGTCGGGGATGCGCAGCTCCCGCAGGCCCGCGCGGGGGCCGGAACCCATCCAGCGTACGTCGTTGGCAATCTTGTAGAGCCCGACCGCGACGGTACGCAGCTGGCCGGACGTCTCCACCAGCGCGTCCCGGGCCCCCTGCGCCTCGAAGTGGTTGCGCGCCTCGGTCAACGGCAGCCCGGTCGAGGCGCGCAGCTTGTCGATCACCCGGCCGGCGAAGCCGAGCGGGGTGTTGATGCCGGTGCCCACGGCGGTGCCGCCCAACGGCAGCTCGGCCAGCCGGGGCAGCGCCGACTCCAGCCGCTCGACCCCGTAGCGGACCTGCGCGGCGTAACCGCCGAACTCCTGCCCCAAAGTGACCGGGGTGGCGTCCATCAGGTGGGTACGCCCCGCCTTGACCACCGTCTCGAACTCGGCCGCCTTCGCCTCCAGCGCCCCGGCCAGGTGTTTCAGCGAGGGCAGCAGGTCCTCCACCACGAACTGGGTGGCGGCCAGGTGGATCGAGGACGGGAAGACGTCGTTGCTGGACTGCGAGGCGTTCACGTCGTCGTTCGGGTGCACATCCCGGCCCAGCTCACGGGTGGCCAGGGTGGCGATCACCTCGTTGGTGTTCATGTTGGACGAGGTGCCCGAGCCGGTCTGGAACACGTCGATCGGGAACTGGTCGTCGTACCCGCCGTCGGCCACGTGCGCGGCGGCGGTGGCGATCGCCTCGGCGACGTCCGCGCCGATCACCCCCAGCTCGCCGTTGACCAGCGCCGCCGCGCCCTTGATCTGGGCCAGCGCCTTGATCTGCGCCGGTTCGAGGCCCCGCCCGGAGATCGGGAAGTTCTGCACCGCGCGCTGGGTCTGCGCCCGCCACAGCGCCTCGGCGGGCACCTCCACCTCGCCCATCGAGTCGCGTTCGATCCGGTAGCCCGCTGCCTCAGGAGTCGTCACGCGTTCCATCCTGCCGCGCCCGCCGCCGGCTCGCAGATGATCGCCCAGTCCCGCGCCGACAGCCGTCCGACGCCTCGGCGGGAACGGGGGCGGGACGAGCGGATGCCCGGTGGCCGGCAGGGTCGCACCGGCCACCGGGCATCCGCCGTGGTGCTACTTCGTGCCGGTGAGCGCGACCAGCGCGTTGGCGGTACGGAAGTACGGGTTGCGACCGAGGTCGCCGACGGTGGTGATGCCGAAGGCCTCCTTGAGCAGCTTCGCGTCGCCGTCGCTGACCCCGGCGAGCGCGGCCACCGGGGCGTCGACGATCTCGGTGAGGGTCTTGTCCTGGTATGCCTTGTCGACCAGCTTGGTGAGGTCGGCGGTGACGGGCATGCACACTCCTTCGAAGATTCCGACCGGGCATTCCGGGCGGAAGCGGATGAACCTTCCGAATTAGATCATGAGACCGCTCGGCGATCCACTGTGGATCGCGGGAGGATCACGCCTCCTCGTCGCCGCCCTCGTCGCCGCCCTCGTCATCGCCGAACGAGTCGAAGATCTCGTCGGCGACCATGCCGCCGGCGAAGCCGAGCGCCGCCCCGCCTACCACGCCGGCGGCGACGGCACCCATGCCGGGACCACTGCTCCGCTCGTGGTGGTACTCCTCCTTGTAGTGCCCGCCGGGAGCGCCGTAGCCCGGAGCGCCGTAGCCCGGAGCGCCGTAGCCCGGAGCGCCGTAGCCGGGTGGCGGGGGCGGGTAGCCCGGGGTGCCGTAGCCCTGGGCCGGTGGGGCGTAGCCGTGGCCGGCGTGCAGGCTCTGATACCCGTCGAGGGCCTGGCGGACCCAGGTGTCGACCTGCCCGGCCCAGTCCACCCGGTCGGCGTCGGCGTGCGCAGCGTGGTAGCGACCGAACGAGTCGTGGCCGCCGCCGAACAGTCCGCCGCGCTTGTCGAACTCCAGCACGACGTCGACCCCGTGCTCGTTCGCCACGAAGGTCAACTCCACCGCGTTGACGCCGTGGGCGTACTGCGGGGCGGCGTAGTACTCGATCTCCTGGTAGAACGGCAGGCTCTGGTGCAGCCCCGAGATGTGCCCGCGCTCCAGGTCAGCGCTCTTGAACTGGAAGCCGAGCCGGCCGAACGCCTCCAGGATGCGCTCCTGCACCGGCAGTGGGTGCACGGACACCGGGTCCAGGTCGCCCTTGTCGACCGCGCCCCGGATGGCCACCTCGGTACGCAGGCCCATCGTCATGCCGTGCAGGTGCTGCCCGTACAGGTTGGTCACCGGGGTCTCCCACGGCATGGCGACCTGGAACGGCAGCGACAGGTGCTGCCCCGCACACAGGTGTAGGCCGCCCGCGACCGGAACGCGGTGGAACTCGACGACCGCGTCGTACTCCTCCTCCGCGCCCTCGATCTCCACCCGGGTGACCAGGCCGACGGTGATGTGGTCGATCTCCACATCGTGGCTGCCGCCGGCCAGGTTCACCTGCCCGCCCAGCACCAGACCCGGGCGGGTGTTCGGATTGGAAAGGACCGTATCGACGCTGGGGCCGCCCACCCCGAACGCGCCCAGCATCTTCTTGAACACCACGAACGTCTCCCTCGACGACCACCGAACGCGCGACACCCGGTTCCGGTGGAATTTCCACCCGGAACCCTTGTGCCGCAACCAGATCAACGACGTCCATAATGGATGCCGTCAGGCGGGGAACCTACCGACGAAACCTGCGAAGTAGCTGAGTGCATCCGCACGGCTACTCTCGGGCAATGCGGTGTGTCGCCGAGCCGAAATGCGTCAGGACTTCCCGGCGTCACCGGACGGAACGTGCCAGCCCACACCGGGAACCATCACGGCCAGCCCCTCGGCGGCCAGCGCGTCCATCGCCTTTGGAAGCGGTCTCCCGGGCTACGCCGTGGGTCTGGGTCAGGGTCTTCTCGGACGGGAGTCGACTCCCGGGCGGGTACTGGCCGACCTCGATCGCCGTACGGAGGATCGCCGCGAGCTGCCGGTATCGCGGCACCGGCGACACCGGGTCGATCTCGGTAGCGATGAGTCTGGCGGCCCGCTCTTCGGCGCGGGGCACACCAGCCTGCGCCGCGCGCAGCTTCCGCACCGCTGACTCTAGGTTGGCCACTCAGCCATCGTCCCTGGCCAGACGGCGGCATGCCAACTCGGTTATCCCTAGGCCCGATCGAGCATTCTCCGGACGTATCACTGCCGAGACCGACATCCCTCTCCCCACCCCATAGCCCCGACACGGAACCGGAAGCGATCAGGAGTCGTTTACGACATCAACTCGACAGGCGTCGCACGTCGGTCTCGTCGCAGAGCGCCAGGACGAAGGTGACAGATCAACCCCTGCCGAAGGAATGTCGGCCGCGCGCCGCCTCAGGAGTCGTCACGCCTCTCGTCCCCGGAGTTCCCGGGCTCCACACCGCCAGCTCGTAGGATCCGCCGGACCTGTTCACGGCCGTAGCCGGTGAGCCGGGCCCGGCGCTCCACCACCTGCGCGCCGAGGGCCAAGAGGGCAGGTCAGCCAGGCGGTCAGTCTTCACCGTTCCGGATGATCTGCCGGACCCTCTCCCGGCTATAACCGGTGGCCGCCACGATGTCGACCTGACGTGCGCCGTCCCGGTCAGCGGCGCGGATGGCCTCGGCCAGCTCGACACGAGCAGCCTTCACCTGAGCGCGGGCTTCAGCGATGAGCTTGGCGGCCCGTTCCTCGGCACGGGGCACGCCAGCCTGCGCAGCACGTAGCTTCCGTACCGCTGACTCCAGGTTGGCCACTCGGCCATCGTCCCTGGCCAGACAGTAGGCCAACCCATGCATCCCGCCACTAGGCACAAAAGATACCTTGACGTTTGGCCAACTCTGGTCTTGGGTATTTGGCATACGGTCGCGCACTACGGGAGGAGATTCCATGCCGAAATCAGAGGTTCCAGCGGTGGGAGCACGGGAGCTACCCGAACACGGGACCGTCGAGGTTTGGGTAGACGCCGGCAGTGGCGCAACTGGGCAGCGCGTCATGGTCGCCGTGAAAGATCTCCGGTTTGCCGAGCAAGACCGAGGGGAGGGCGCAACCGCGATCTATGCCGTCCGGACGTATCACTGCCAGGGTTGACCCGAACGCCCCGGCGCTTTCACCACCGGGTGCCGCAAGCCGGCAGCCCCGGTGTCCGCCTCTGCCAGCAAGCGGCCCGGGGCATCGCCTTACCTCCCGCCAGCCGAGAGCCACCTGCCCTCAGCGGCGGCCCACGGTCAGCACCGGCTTGGTGACCTCGGCGAAGAAGTCGTTGCCCTTGTCGTCCACCACGATGAACGCAGGGAAGTCCTCCACCTCGATCTTCCAGACCGCCTCCATGCCCAGCTCAGGATATTCCAGCACCTCGACGTGCTTGATGCAGTCCTGGGCGAGCCGGGCCGCCGGGCCGCCGATCGAACCGAGGTAGAAACCGCCGTGCTGCTGGCAGGAGCGGGTCACCTGGCCGGACCGGTTGCCCTTGGCCAGCATCACCTGGGAGCCGCCGGCCGCCTGGAACTTCGCCACGTACGCGTCCATCCGGCCGGCGGTGGTCGGGCCGAACGAGCCCGACGCGTAGCCCTCGGGGGTCTTCGCCGGGCCGGCGTAGTAGACGGCGTGGTCGCGCAGGTACTGCGGCATCGGCTCGCCCGCGTCGAGGCGCTCGGCGATCTTCGCGTGGGCGATGTCCCGGGCCACCACCAGCGGGCCGGTCAGCGACAGCCGGGTCTTCACCGGGTACTTCGACAGCTCGGCCCGGATCTCGGCCATCGGCCGGTTCAGGTCGACCCGCACCACGTCGGAGGCGTCGAGCGTCTCGTCGGTGACGTCCGGCAGGTAGCGCGCCGGGTCGGTCTCCAGGCGCTCCAGCCACACGCCCGACGGGGTGATCTTGGCAACCGCCTGCCGGTCGGCCGAGCAGGAGACCGCGATCGCCACCGGGCAGGACGCCCCGTGCCGGGGCAGCCGGACCACCCGCACGTCGTGGCAGAAGTACCTGCCGCCGAACTGCGCGCCGATGCCGAAGTTGCGGGTCAACTCCAGCACCTCGGCCTCCAACTCCAGGTCGCGGAAGCCGTGCGCGGTCATCGAACCGGCGGTGGGCAGCGCGTCGAGGTACTTCGCGGAGGCGTACTTGGCGGTCTTGAGGGCGTACTCGGCGGAGGTGCCGCCGATGACGATCGCCAGGTGGTACGGCGGGCAGGCCGAGGTGCCGATGAGCCGCAGCTTCTCCTCCAGGAACTGGATCATCCGCACCGGGTTCAGCAGGGCCTTCGTCTCCTGGTAGAGGTACGACTTGTTGGCCGAGCCGCCGCCCTTGGCCATGAACAGGAACTTGTACGCGTCCGGGTGCCCG
This sequence comes from Micromonospora sp. NPDC051925, assembly GCF_044548625.1. NCBI lineage: Bacteria > Bacillati > Actinomycetota > Actinomycetes > Micromonosporales > Micromonosporaceae > Micromonospora > Micromonospora sp. NPDC051925. The sequence continues at coordinate 10,921 of NZ_JBIUCH010000017.1, forward strand.
TCTGGGTCCTCGGCGTACAGCTCGACCTGGGCGGGCAGGTTGCTGCCGGTGTTCCGCTCGTCCCACATCGTCAGCGGGGCGAGCTGCGAGTACCGCAGGTTCAGTTTCGTGTACGCCTGGTAGACCCCGCGCGAGATCGCCTCGGCGTCGGCGCCGTCGGTGAGCACGTGCCGACCGCGCTTGCCCATCACGATGGCGGTGCCGGTGTCCTGGCACATCGGCAGCACGCCACCGGCGGCGATGTTGGCGTTGCGCAGCAGGTCCAGGGCGACGAACCGGTCGTTCGGCGAGGCCGCCGGATCGTCGATGATCGCCCGGAGCTGGGTCAGGTGCGCGGGACGCAGGAAATGGGCGATGTCGTGCATCGCCTCGGCGGTCAGCGCGGTCAGCGCGGCCGGCTCCACGGTCAGGAAACGGCGGCCCCCCGGGCCGTGGACGACGTCGACGCCCTCGTCGGTGACCAGGCGGTATTCCGTCTGATCCGGACCGGTCGGCAGCAAGGGGGCGTACGAGAACGCGGCGGCACTGCTCATGTCGGAAAAGCCTAGGGCAGACCGGTCGATCGGTGACACCCGCCGGGTGGGTCGTGGGACGCCGCTCTCACCCGTTGCCGTCGGGGCAGAGCTCCCGCTTCGGCCCGCAGCTGTCCGCGGTGTCCGGTGCGCCACCCGTGCGCCCCGGTCCGGGCCCGCCACCGCCGTCCGATCCGGCAGGCGGCGCGGCGGGCGGTGCCGCACCGGCACCCGCGCCGAACCGGACGTACCCGATCTCCCGGCCCTCGCCGACGACAATCCCGTTCGGGCCGACCGCGAGCGCGTTGGCGCTGGTCCGTAGCACCACCAGCTCCTTTCCGGTACGCGGGTCCAGGGCGACCAGCCGGTTCGGCTTCTCCCCGGTCAACACCGCCGCGTACGGGGTGAGCGCCGCGCCCGCCTTCGCGCCGGCCGGCCGGGTCCAGCGGGCCTTGCCGGTGCCCAGCTCCCGGGCGACTACCGACTGCTTGTCGGCGGTCCGGACCAGGGCGTACCGGTCGTCGACGGCGAGCAGCTTCTCGCCCGCGGCGTCGACCAGCAGCAGCCGGCCGTCGTACCCGTCGAGGACGGCCTCCCGCCCGTCGGGGGCCACCCCAATCAGCACGTTCCGGGCGCCCTGCGGGTCCTCGCGCTGGGCGCAGCCGGCGCTGTCGGCGGTCCGCAGGTTGAGCCCGGTACGCCGCCACACCTCCTGCCCGGTGGCCGGATCCCGGGCCGAGACGGCGTACTGGCAACTGCCGTCCACCGAGACGGCGGTGATCCGGAGCATCCGGCCGCCGATCACGGACAACCGCTCGTCCCGGCCCGGTTCGACGTTCTGCACCACCCGGCCGGTGGCCGTGTCCACCACGTGCACCCGGCCGTCCACCGGGAAGCCGAGCAGCGGCGGCACCGCCTCCGGCCCGGCCACCGCCTCGTCGATCCGCTGCGCGGAGAGCCGCCGGGTGCCGCGCAGGCCCGGGTTGTCGGCGAAGAGCCCGGTGCTGACGCCGGGGAGGAAGGCCGTCCACAGTGGGCTGGTGCCCCGCGGATCCCAGGCGCTGAGCGTGCAGTCGGTGGCGGCCACACACCGGGCGTCCAGCAACATGTTCCGGTACGTCCAGACGGCCACCGCGTCGTTGTCGCGCCGACGTACCGCCCCGGTGGTGGGGTCGATCAGCTCGTACCCCTTGACCAGGAGCTTGCCCACGGCGACGACGGCGTCGCGGTCGCCACCGACCACCGCCGACCAGTCCGCCTTGCGCTCCCAGAGCGACGCGCCGGTGGCGAGGCTACGGACCTCGATCCGGGTCCGCTGCTCGACCACGACGGTGTCGCCGACGATCGTCACGCTCTTCGGGGTGCCGCCGACCCGTTGCTGCCAGAGCACGTCCGGTTCGGAGATCGGCTCGCTGCGGTCGACCCAGTCCCACACCCCCGGGAACGGGTTCCACACCCCGGTGGCGGCGAGCGCGACCACGATGACGAGCCCGAGCAGCAGCCCTCCCCGCACCCCCCCAAGGCCCTTCACACCGCACACGGTAGCGACGTTCACCTCCCCGCCCCGCCCCCGCGCCGGAGTGTCGCCCCGCTTTCTGACCCCGAGGGCCCGTCGACCGCCGGGCAGCGCAGGCCCGGGGACTCAGGAACCGGCGGCGGAGCGCAGCAGCGGCAACGTCCGGTACGGGATCTGCTCGGCCAGCGCGATGATCGTGGAAGCCCGGCGGATCGCCTCGGACGAGACGATCTGGTCGATCACCCGCTGGAGGTCGGCGTTGGAGCGGGCCACGATCCGGCAGAGCAGGTCGCTGGCCCCGGTGATGGTGTGCGCCTCCAGCACCTCGGGGATCGCCGCCAGGTGGGCGGTGACCGTGTCGTGGCCGTGCCGTTGGCTGATCTCCAGGGTGACGAAGCTGGTCACCGTGAACCCGATCGCCGCCGGCCGGATCTCCGGCCCGAACCCGCCGACCACCCCCCGACTGACCAGCTTGTCGAGCCGGGCCTGGACGGTTCCCCGGGCCACCCCGAGCCGGCGGGAGCATTCCAGCACGCCGATCCGGGGTTCGTCGGCGAGCAGTTGGACGAGCCTGCCGTCCAACTCGTCGAGCTGTGCACCCTGTCCACCGTTCATGGCTGGACACCCTACCGATTGCACAACCTGACCAGGGGAAAAAGCAACGGTTGCCCAGTCGTCGGGTCGCCGCGATGCTGCCTGGAAGAGCTACCACCGGCCCACGAAGCCGGCCGCTACGCGAGGGAGGCCACCGTGACCCAGGCGATCGACCGACCCCAGTCGACCGAGGACATCGACGTCGACACGCTCGTCGGCGCAGTCGACCACGACATCACCCGTGACCCGTTCCCGGTCAAGGGCCTCGACCACGTGCACTTCCTGGTCGGCAACGCCAAGCAGGCCGCCCACTACTACTCCACCGCGTTCGGGATGACCTGCGTGGCGTACCGGGGGCCGGAGCAGGGCTACCGGGACCACTCCGAGTACGTGCTGACCAGCGGTTCGGCCCGGTTCGTGCTGACCGGCGCGGTGCGCCCCGACGCCTCCGGGGCCGACCACGTCGCGAAGCACTCGGACGGGGTCAGCGACATCGCACTGGAGGTGCCGGACGTCGACGCCGCGTACGCGCACGCCGTCGCCCAGGGTGCGACCGGCCTGGTCGAGCCGCACGACGTGACCGACGCGCACGGCTCCGTCCGGCTGGCGGCCATCGCCGCGTACGGCGACACCCGGCACACCCTGGTCGACCGGTCCCGCTACACCGGCCCGTTCCTGCCCGGCTTCGTCGCCCGGGGCCCGATCGTCGACCGGCAGCCGATGATCGCCGCCGGCCTCCAGCCGAAGCGCTTCTTCCAGGCGGTCGACCACGTGGTCGGCAACGTCGAACTCGGCCGGATGGACGAGTGGGTGGAGTTCTACAAGCGGGTGATGGGCTTCTCCAACATGGCGGAGTTCATCGGCGACGACATCGCCACCGACTACTCGGCGCTGATGAGCAAGGTCGTCGCCAGCGGCACCCGCAAGGTGAAGTTCCCGCTCAACGAGCCGGCGGTGGCCCGCAAGAAGTCGCAGATCGACGAGTACCTGGAGTTCTACCAGGGCCCCGGCGCACAGCACATCGCGGTGGCCACCAACGACATCCTGGCCAGCGTCGACGCGATGCGGGCGGCCGGCGTCGAGTTCCTCGACACGCCCGACTCGTACTACGACGACCCGGAGCTGCGCGCCCGGATCGGCAACGTCCGGGCGCCGATCGAGGAACTGAAGTCCCGCAAGATCCTGGTCGACCGGGACGAGGACGGCTACCTGCTCCAGATCTTCACCAAGCCGGTGCAGGACCGCCCGACCGTCTTCTTCGAGCTGATCGAGCGGCACGGCTCGCTCGGCTTCGGCAAGGGCAACTTCAAGGCGCTCTTCGAGGCCATCGAGCGGGAGCAGGAAGCACGCGGCAACCTGTAACACTGTCGAACGTGACGCAGCCTCCGACACACCCGACGTCGCCGGCCGGTGGGCCTCCGCCCACGGCCGGCGGCTTCGCGCCGCCCTCCGGCCCCACCCCCCAGGGGTACGCCGTCCCGCCGCAACCCGGCCCGTACGGCGGCCCGTCGCACCTCCGCCCACCGCACCCCGGCCCGTACCCGACGCCGCCCGGCCAGTACGCCGGGCTGCCCGGGTACCCGCCGCCGGCACCCGGGATGCCGCCGCCCGGCTTCCCGGCGCTGTCGCCGGGCGGGCAGCCGCTGGCCAGCTTCGGTGACCGGCTGTTGGCGGTGCTCCTGGACGGGTTGGTGCTCGGGGCGGCCAGCCTGGTCGTCACCATCCCGGCGTTCATCGCCTTCTTCGTGCTGGTCATGCCGGACCTGACCGCCACCGCACCGGACGGCACCCCGGTGTCGGACCCGTTCCTCGGCTTCCTGCTGCCGTTGCTGGCCCTGGAGGCCGGGATCTTCCTGGTGATGCTCGCCCTGAGCTACGTCTACCAGGTCGAGATGATGTTCAAGACGGGGCAGACCGTCGGCAAGCGGGTGATGAGGCTACGGGTGGTGCCGCTGGACCCGGCCGGCACGCTGGACCGGAGGATGGCGGCCAAACGGTGGGCCGCGTACCAGGTCGCCGGGATCGTCATTCCCGGCTTCAGCTACCTCGATGGGCTCTGGCAACTCTGGGACAAGCCGTGGCAGCAGTGCCTCCACGACAAGTTCGCCGGCACCATCGTCGTTAAGGTTGCCGAGTGAGCGAGCAGAGCGACCGAACCGGACAGCGCAGGGCGAGACCGTGAGCGTGCAACCAGGCTGGTACGTCGACCCGGCCGAGCCGACCACCCGACGGTGGTGGGACGGCGAGGGCTGGATCGGCGCCCCGATCCCGGTCGACGCCACCCCACCGGAGGGCCCGCCGCCGCCCGAGCCGGAGCCGACCCCGGAGCCAGCCGCGCCGGTCTCCCCCGCCGCCGCCCTGCCCACGCCGACCGGGCAGCCTCCCGTACCCCCGTGGACCCCGACCGGCCCCGGCACGCCGGGAGCACCCGGCACCCCGGGGACGTCCTGGATCGGACAGCCGGGCCCAGGACAGCCGGGAGCCGGACAGCCCTGGGTCGGGCAACCGGGGACGCCCGGGGTCGGGCAGCCCGGCGGGCCGCCGCCCGGCTGGCCCTACCCGACCTGGCCGGGGCGTCCGCCCGAGCCGCGCCCACACGGCATGCCGTTGGCCGGTTACGGCGCCCGGCTACTCGCCCGCCTGGTCGATTTCGGTGCCGTCTTCCTGCTCAACGCGGTGGTCAACGGCTGGTTCGTCTGGCGGTACTTCGAGGAGACCGCGCCCTACCTGCGGGAGGCGTTCCGCCGGGCGCTGGCCGGTGACTCCTCCCGGGAGGGTCTGCCAACGATCGGCGAGCAGGCCGGCGGGCTCCAGATCGCCATCCTGGTCATCGCGACCGCGCTCTGGTTCGCCTACGAGGTGCCGTCGATGGCATCCGGCGGACAGACCCTGGGCAAGCGGCTGCTGCGCATCCGGGCGGTGCCGGTGGACGCCGACCAGCCGCTCGGCTTCGGCCGGGCCACCCGGCGGTGGAGCACCATGGGCATGCCCACCCTGCTCTGGTTCTGCTGCGGCTTCGGCCTGCTGCTCCAGTTCGTCGACGCGGTCTCCGCGCTCTTCGACCACCCGCTGCGCCAGGCGCTGCACGACAAGCGGGCCCAGACGGTCGTGGTGCAGGTGCCGCGATCCGCCAGCCCCGACACCCCCACCGCCCCGGCCGACCGCGCCGACCCCGAACCCCCGGGAGACACCCCATGACCGACACCGGACGTCACCAGCCGTCGCTGCGGCTGACCCGCGCCGACCTGGACACGCTGCCGAACTACGTGCCCGGTCGCAGCCCGGCCGACCTGGCCCGTGAGCTGGGCCTGACCGAGGCGATCAAACTGGCCAGCAACGAGGTGCCGTACGGGCCGCTGCCCGGGGTGGTCGAGGCGGTCACCGAGGCGGTCACCGGCTCGCACCGCTACCCCGACATGGGGGTGGTGGCGCTGCGCACCGCGCTCGCCGAGCGGTACGGCGTGGAACCGGACCGGGTCGCCACCGGTTGCGGGTCGGTGGCGCTGGCCGAGCACCTGGTCCGGGCCACCTGCCTGCCCGGTGACGAACTGCTCTACTCGTGGCGCTCGTTCGAGGCGTACCCGATCATCGCGGCGACCAGCGGCGCGAACAGCGTGCGGGTGCCCAACGACGCCGGCCACGGGCACGACCTGGCGGCGATGGCCGCGGCGGTGACCGACCGGACCCGGATGGTGCTGGTCTGCAACCCCAACAACCCGACCGGTACGGCGGTACGCAAGCCGGAGTTGGACCGGTTCCTCGACGCCGTCGGCGACGACGTGCTGGTCGTCATCGACGAGGCGTACCGGGAGTTCGTCACCGACCCGGAGGTGCCGGACGGCCTGACCTACCTGGACCGCCCCAACGTGGTGGTGCTGCGCACCCTGTCCAAGGCGTGGGGGCTGGCCGGGCTGCGGATCGGTTGGCTGGTCGGCGCCCCCGAGGTGGCCGCCGCGGTGCGCAAGGTGGTCACCCCGTTCTCCACCAGCACCGCCGCCCAGGCCGGCGCGCTGGCCGCGCTCACCCAGGCCGACGAGGTCGAACGACGCTGCGCGCTGGTCGTCGCCGAGCGGGACCGGGTCACCGAGGCGTTGCGCAAGTTCGTTCCCGACGTGCCGTCCAGCCAGGCCAACTTCGTCTGGCTGCCGTTGGGCGAGCGGGCCGTGGAGTTCGGCCGGGCGTGTGAGGCGCGCGGCGTGATCGTCCGGCCGTTCCCCGGGGACGGGGTACGGGTCACCATCGGCACCCCGGCCGAGAACGACACCTTCCTGGCCGTCGCGGAGGCCGCGCTGTCCTGAGCCGCCGACCGGGTGCTCGCCGGGGCCGGGTTCAGGTCGCGGCGAGCACCACCGGTTCGGCCATCAGGAAGTAACCCTGGTCGTCGTCGTCCGGGCCGGCGCGCTCCCGGAGCCGCTCCACCGCGACGTAGCCGCCGGCCGCGTACGCCTGGCCGGGCTTCCAGCCGATGCCGTCCCGGCCGGGGGTCATCGGGAACCGGGACCGCTGGGCACCGGTGACCGGGTCGAGGGTGACCAGTTCACGGCGCTCGGTCAGCACGTACAGCCGGCCGGCCTCGGTGGCGAGGATCCGGACCGGCCCCAGGTCGCCGCGCTGCCAGCGTTCCTTGCCGCTGCGCGCCTCCCGGCCCTTGAGCACCCCGCCGTCGTCACCGACGGCCAGCTCACCGACCAGGGTGCTGTCGGCGGCGTCCAGCGCGGGGGCGGCCATCGGCGCACCCGGGCCGACCTGCCAGCCCCGGCCGCCGGACCCGCCGTCGGTGCGCAGCCCCCGGCACTGCGACCGGGGGGTGAGGCAGCCGACCGGGGTGACGGTGAACCGGTCGGGGGCGTCCGACGGTCGCCAGCGGGTGCCCACCGTGCCGGTGGACACGTCCCGGAACTCGACCGCCGTCGGCCCGGCGCAGGAGTCGACGGAGACGGCCTGCCCGGCGGCGGTGGTGCCCAGGTCGGTACGGCAGTCCGGGTCGCCGTCGACCTGCCAGAGCAGCCGGCCGTCGGCGAGGTCGTAGCCGCGCAGGCTGCCCGCTCCGGAGACCACCAGCACCGTACGGCCGTCCGGGGCGGGCGCGACGGAGATCCCGCGCGGAGCCCAGACGGTGGCCGCCCCGGTGCGGCGGGCGGGCTGACCGCCGTCCGGCGTCGGCCCGTCGGCCCGCCAGGCGACCTTCCCGGTGAGCGCGTCCAGCGCCACCAGTTTCCCGTCCGACCAGCGGCTGAGCACCGTCGTACCGGCGGCCAGCACCCCGTCGAGCGAAGCGGGCCAGCGCCGGTACGACCAGAACGGGGTGACCCGGTTACGGCCGTCGGCGGGCTGGTCGGCGTAGAGCTGACGCTCGGCGGCGTAGACCCGGAGCCGTCCCGCGACCACCAGCGGCGCGACCGGCAACCGGCCCACCACCCCGATCGCCGGGGTGCCGACCGGCGGCGGTGCGCCCTGGGCGGGCGTACTGACCTCGGCGGGCGCGAGCACCCGGTAGCCGATGCCGGCGACCACCGCGAGGGTGAGCAGCGTGGTGACCGCGACCACGAGCCGTCGCCGCCCCTTCGGGAATCCCATGCCCACCTCCGCCCGGCACCCTACCCAGACGTCCCCCCTCGGGACCGGTCAGGTCACGCCGCGTGGCGCGAACGGATTCCCGTCGGGGCTCCGGCCCGCTCGTCGCGGGCACGCTCGGTGGACAGGCACGCTCGGCCGCAGGGCCCGTGGTGGCGATTAGGCGGCGGTGGGGTGGTCGGCGCTGCGCACGGCGGCCTCCAGCGCGGTCAGGTCACGCCGGATCGCGCCCTCCACCGTCCGGGCGGCGAGACCGCCGAAGAGCAGCGCCAACATCCGGCCGTACGGGCCGGTCGGCACCGCCTGGTGCTCGACGGTGACGGCGGTGCAGCCCCGGCGACGACGCTGGACGGTGCGCAGGGTCCAGGTGATCCGGTAGTCCACCCCGGTGCCGGGGGAACTGAGCACCAGCCGGTGCGGTGGCTCGGCGGCCAGCACGACGAACTCCTCCACCTGATCGCCGCCGTCCGGCCGGGTGCGGGTCTCCCGCCAGGCGGTCCCCGGGCCGAGCTGCCCCGGGGTGAGCAGTTCGACGGCGCTGACCGTGCAGAGCCAGTCGACGCGGACCGGCAGGTCGGTCAGGAGCGCCCACACGTCGACGGCCGGCGCCTCGATGAATGCGGTGACCGCAACCGTGGACATGACACCTCCCGTGTCGTCCACGGTACGGCGGGTGAGCGGCCAACGGGGGGCCGGACAGTGAAATTTCCGTCGTCGGCGCCCCGGACGGGGCGCCGACGACGGTGTCACTCAGGGGCGGAACAGCCCCTCCCGGACGGCGTCCACGAACGCCGTCCAGCCCGGTGGGCCGACGACGAGGGCCGGACCCGACGGGTCCTTGGAGTCGCGTACCCCGACCACGGCTCGGGTGCGGACGAGATTGTCCGCCACCTCCACACAGAGCCCCTGGTCGTTCGAGCGGCTACTGGTGCGCCACACCGCGCCGACGAGATCGTTCATGCTCGTACCTCCTGTCCACTGGGACGTGCCACGCCGACGCGCCCCACGCCGCCGACGGGAGGCGGGCGGTGCGGGGCGTGCCGACGGAATCCGTGGAACAAACGCGGCAGGAGAGCCGGACGATCGGACAGCCGGTGCGACCGGCTGCGGGCGGGCAGGAGCGGGACCGGCTGCACCAGGAGGCGGGCAGGAGCGGGACCGGCTGCTCAGCGGGCGGGCAGGATCCGGCCGGTGACCTCGCCGAGGGCGATGGTGGTGCCGTCCGGGCCGGGGGCGGTGGCCCGCAGGGTGACGGTGTCGCCGTCGGCCAGGAAGGTGCGGGTGTCCCCACCGACCTGGACCGGCTCGGCCCCACCCCAGGTCAGCTCCAGGAACGAGCCGACCTGGCCGCGCTGAGGGCCGGAGACCGTGCCGGAGGCGTACAGGTCGCCGGTGCGCAGGGAGGCCCCGTTGACGGTGAGGTGGGCCAACTGCTGGGCGGGCGTCCAGTACATGCCGGCGAACGGCGGCTCGGTGACCCGTTCACCGTTCCACTCGACCGCCAGCCGCAGGTCGAGACCCAGGTGCGGGGTCTGGCGCAGGTAGTCCCGCACCGGCGGGTCCTGCTCCGGGGCCGGCACGAACGCGTCGGCGAGGGCGTCCAGCGGGGTCACCCAGGCGGAGACGGAGGTGGCGAAGGACTTGCCGAGGAACGGCCCGAGGGGCTGGTACTCCCAGGCCTGGATGTCCCGGGCCGACCAGTCGTTGACCAGCACCACCCCGAAGACGTGGTCGACGAAGTCGTCGACCGCCACCCGGTCGCCCAGCGCGCTCGGCACGCCGACCACGAAGCCCACCTCGGCCTCGATGTCGAGGCGTACCGACGGGCCGACGGTCGGGCCCTGACCGGTGGCCCGCTGCCCGGTCGGACGGACGATCGGGGTGCCGGAGACCACCACCGTGCCGGCCCGACCGTGGTAGCCGATCGGCAGGTGCTTCCAGTTCGGCAGCAGCGGTGGCTGGCCGGGACGGAAGATCTGCCCGACGTTGCCGGCATGGTGCTCCGAGGAGTAGAAGTCGACGTAGTCGGCGACCTCGAACGGCAACAGCAGCTCGGCCTCGGCCAACGGCAGCAGGAGGGGCTCCACGGCGGGCCGGTGCGCCGGGTCGGTGAGCAGCTCGACGATGCGCTGCCGGACCGAGGTCCACTGCGGGCGGCCGAGGGCCATGAAGTCGTTGAGGGTCGGTCGGCCGAACGCCCCGGCGGCGAGCACCAGCCCGGCCGACTCCGCGCCGGCCAGGTCGAACACCAGGTCGGCGACGCGTACGCCGATCCGGGGCGGCTGCCCGTCGTGCCGGAACACCCCGTACGGCAGGTTGGTCACGCCGTACGGCGAGCCGTCCGCGCCCGTCACCCAGCTCATCGGTCGAATCCCCCGTTCACCAGCCCAAGCCGGATCAGATCGGTCAGTGGTTCCCGGACGCTGCACGAGCCGAACCCGATCCACAGCGGACGGGCGGCGTCACGGCCCGCTCGGGCCGGCTCGACCAGCCGTACCGCATCGGTGTCGGCGAGCAGCACGGCGACGGCGTCCACCTCGCCGCCGTCGACGGCGGCGAGGGTGGCGGCCAGCACGTTGCCGAAGCCGTGATGGGTGAAGCCGGTCTCCGGGTCGAGGTGGCGCACCGCGTGGTGCAGTCCGGCGGTCAGCTTGAACGGCAGGTCACGGTCCCGGCAGGCGCAGATCACCGCGGCCAGCTCGACCGGGGTGGGGAAGAGTTCGGCGGCCAGCCCGCCGGTGCGGAACTTCGCGGCGATCCGCACGCCGGCCGCGCGGGCCTCGGCGAGGGTGTCCAGCGCGGCGGTCAGCCCGAAGGTCAACGGGATCTCGGCGTACCAGTCGGTGCCGGGGTCGGCGGACCGGGCCGGCTCCCGGCCGCGCTCCGGCCGTGCCCCGGTGAGCCGGAGCAGCTCGGCCAGGCCGGGCTGGGGGTCCTCGCCGCGTCGGGCGACCGCCACCTCGACCTGCCTGACGACGATCCCGGCGGCGTCGAGGCCGGTCAACGCGGCGGGCAGCGGTGCGATGCCGGTGTCGCCGATCAGCCCCACCACGAAGCCCTCGGCCGGGTCGATCAGGCCGCCCAGCGCCCCGGTGGCGACGACGGAGGCGGGCACCAGCAACGGGCCGACCAGGTCGGCATACCAGGAGGCGCGGTGTTCCCGGTGCGCGGCGACCGCGTCGGGCAGCGACGCGCTGCCCGGCGGGAAGACGGCGGCGTCGTCGACGAGGCCGGCGAGGAGGCGGGGGACCTGCGTTGACACGAGACAAGAATCTACGGGACGCTGTCAAGGAACGGACAGCAACGTCCGACTATCGGACGCCACCGGCCGGATATCGGGACAATACGGGAGGCGAGCAACATGCCGTACTACCGCAGCGTCGGCGAGGTGCCCCGCAAGCGGCACACCCAGTTCCGCCAGCCCGACGGCAGCCTCTACACCGAGGAGCTGATGGGCCAGGAGGGCTTCTCCGCCGACTCGTCCCTGCTCTACCACCGGTACGCCCCGACCGCGATCGTCGCCGCCGAGGAGTTCACCCCGCCCGCGTACACCCGGGTGCCGAACCATCCGCTCAAGCCGCGCCACCTGCGTACCCACAAGCTCGTCGGCGCGGGGGCCGACCCGGTGCTCGGCCGGCGTCACCTGCTCGCCAACGACGACGTCCGGATCGGGTACGCGCTGGCCGACCGGCCGTCCCCGCTCTACCGCAACGCCACCGGCGACGAGTGCCTCTACGTCGAGGCGGGCACGCTGCGGCTGGAATCCACCTTCGGCGCGCTCGACCTGGTCGCCGGCGACTACGTCGTCATCCCCACCTCGACCGTCCACCGGCTGGTCCCCACCGGCGACACCCCCGTCCGGCTGCTGACGGTCGAGGCCACCGGGCACATCGGCCCACCCCGGCGGTACCTGTCGGCGCGCGGCCAGTTCCTGGAGCACTCGCCGTACTGCGAGCGGGACGTCCGGGGGCCGGACGCGCCACTGCTGGTCGACGGCACCGACGTCGAGGTGCTGGTCCGCCACCGGTCCCGGGCAACCGGCACCGCCTGGACCCGGCACGTCTACGCCCACCACCCGTTCGACGTGGTCGGCTGGGACGGGCACCAGTACCCGTGGGCGTTCTCGATCCACGACTTCGAGCCGATCACCGGCCGCATCCACCAGCCGCCGCCGGTGCACCAGACCTTCCAGGGCCCCAACTTCGTGATCTGCTCGTTCGTGCCCCGCAAGGTCGACTACCACCCGGACGCCATCCCGGTGCCGTACCACCACCACAACGTCGACTCCGACGAGATGCTCTTCTACACCGGAGGCAACTACGAGGCCCGGCGCGGCTCCGGCATCGAGCAGGGCTCGATCTCGCTGCACCCGTCCGGCTTCACCCACGGCCCCCAGCCCGGCGCGGCGGAACGCTCGATCGGCGTCGACTTCTTCGACGAGCTGGCCGTCATGGTCGACACCTTCCGCCCGCTCGACCTCTGCGACGCCGCCGTGGAGTGCGAGGACCCCGGCTACGCCTGGACCTGGACCCGCCACCCCTGACGCCCCGCCGGGCCATGATCGTCTACGCCTCAGCGGCACTCCCCCCGGCGTGTCGAGTCGCTCAGCCGTAGATGATCAAGGAGTGGGGACGGCGGGTGGCTAGACGCCCGCGCGGGTGGTGGCGATCAGGGTGGCCGGCACCGCGACGGCGATGGCGACCACCAGCGGCCACGGGGTGCCCACCAGGGCGTAGAGCAGGAGCAGGGCCGGGCCGGCCGGGACCGCGTACACCGCGAACGCCAGTGCCCGATCCTCCCGGCGCAGCACCGGCAGGACGACCCGGCTCAGTTCGGAAACCCGCCGGGACAGCCGCCAGGCCAGCAGACCGCCACCGACCGCCGCCATGACCGCCATCAGTCGGCTGGACCCCGACCCACCGGCGGCCAGGACCGCGAGCAGCAGGCTGGCGACCAGCGACCAGCCACTGCCGATCAGGACGAGCCGGCGTAGCCCGGTCCAGACCGGCAGCTTCTCCGCACGGGTCGGATGCACCGGTGCCAGCGCGGCCACCTGTTCCAGCGCCAGCACCCAACGACGCCGTTCCAGCCGTAGCACCCCCGGATCGTGCCGGGCATCGGCCAGCCCCGGGTCGAGCCGCAACGCCTCCCGGTAGGCCCGCTCAGCCAGGTCGAACAGCTCAAGCCGGCCGGCGACCAGCGCCAGCACCAGGTGCGCCTGCGGCTCGTCGGGGGCCAGCTCCACCCCACGCCAGGCCGCGTTCAGCGCCGGCTGGCCGTTGCGCGCCTCGGCCAGGATCGCCGCCGCGCTCCGCTGGGCGTACGCGTCAGCCGGCCCGGCCGCCAGAATCCGATCGGCGGTACGCGCCGACTCGGCGTACTCCCCCAGGTCGGCGAGGGCGATCGCCCGGACGACCAGGGCGGCGGTCGGGATCCTCGCGCCAGCCTCCCCGGCCGGGTTCGCCGACCCATCCCGCCCGCCGGAACCGCCCTGCTCATGCGGACGCCCCGCCCCCGGCACAACCGGCGACCCCGGCGGAACCGACGAGCCCGGCGACCCCAGCGAATCCGGCAAGCCAGGCGACCCCAACGGCCCCAATGAGCCCGACGACCCCAGGGAGCCCGATGACCCCAGGGGGCCTGAGGACCCCAGGGAGCCCGGCGACCCCAGCGCGCCCGATGACCCCGAAGACCCCAGCGCGCCCGGCGACCCCAATGCGCCCGAAGATCCCAGCCCGCCCGGCGACCCCGAAGATCCCGGCGATCCCGGCGATCCCGGCGAATCCGGCGAATCCGGTGAATCCGGCGGGGCCAGCGCACTCGGCGGAGCCGGTGGACTGGTTGCCGCGTCGGCGGCGGCGATCGCCGCACCCGGGCGACCGGCGGCGAGGTGCAGCCGAGCCAGCAGCGTCAACGCGGTCGGGTCGGTGGGGGCCAGGGCGAGCGCGAAGCCCAGTTCCTCGGTGGCCTCGTCGTAGCGGCCGAGTTCGGCCAGCAGTTGGGCCCGCTGCCGGTAGCCGTCCAGCGTCGATTCGTCGTCGGTCATCTCGGGCCCTACCCGGCCGCCGCGTCGTAGACCAGGGCCACCGCGATGCCGGCGAGGCCCTCGCCACGCCCGGTGAAGCCGAGCCCGTCACTGGTGGCGGCGGTGACGGTGACCGGCGCGCCGACCGCGTCGGAGAGCACCCGCTGGGCCTCGTCGCGACGCGGCCCGATCCGGGGCCGGTTGCCGACGACCTGCACCGAGACGTTGCCGATCGCGAACCCGGCCGCGCGGACCCGACGGGCGGACTCGGTGAGCAGCGCCACCCCGGACGCGGCGGCCCACTCCGGCTGGTCGACCCCGAAGTTCGCCCCGAGGTCGCCGAGCCCGGCAGCCGAGAGCAACGCGTTACAGGCGGCGTGGGCGACCACGTCGGCGTCGGAGTGCCCGGCCAGGCCGTCCTGGCCGGGCCAGTGCAGGCCGGCCAACCAGCACGGCCGGCCGGCCGCGAAGGCGTGGATGTCGGTGCCGACGGCGATCCGGGGAACGATCATGAATCGAGGGTACGCGTCACCGGCCGGCGGCCAGCAGCTGCTCGGCCAGGGCCAGATCGAACGGGCGGGTGACCTTCAACGCGTACTCGGAGCCGGGGACGCAGAACACCGGGACGCCCTGCTTCTCGACCAGACCGGCGTCGTCGGTGAGCGGGTCACCGGCGGCGGCATGCGCGGCGGCCAGCACCTCCCGACGGAAGCCCTGCGGGGTCTGCACGGCACGCAGGGCGGACCGGTCCACGGTGCCGAGGACGACGCCGTCGCCGTCCACCTCCTTGATCGTGTCGACCACGGGAAGCACCGGGATCACCGCGTCGTGGCCGGCCCGGACCGCCGCCGCCACCGCCTCGACAAGTGCGGGCGGGGTGAGCGCGCGGGCGGCGTCGTGCACCAGCACGATGCCCGGACCGGGTGGCACGGCGGCCAGGGCGTTCGCCACCGACGCCTGTCGTTCGGCGCCACCCGCCACCACCAGGACCGGGGCGACCGGGGCCAGCAGCCGCCGGACCGCGTCGACCTCGGCGGCCGGCGCGGCGACCACGACGGTGTGCACCGACGGCGCAGCCGCGATCCGGCGTACCGCGTGCACCAGCAGAGGTTCGCCGCCGAGCAGCCGCAACGCCTTGGGACCACCTGGACCGAGGCGTACCCCGGCACCGGCCGCAGGAACGAGGACCGCGACGTCACCGCGCGGATTGAGCTGCGCGGTCACGTCGCGGTCCTCGTCGGTTCTTCGCTGCGGGGTGGGTACGCCGATGCGGTGGGATCAGGCCTCGGTGAGGACCTTGTCGAGCAGCGTCTCCGCCTCGTCCTTGGTGCTCTTCTCCGCCAGCGCGACCTCGCCGACGAGAATGTCGCGGGCCTTGGCGAGCATGCGCTTCTCACCCGCGGAAAGGCCCCGCTCCCGCTCCCGACGCCACAGGTCGCGGACGACCTCGGCGACCTTCAGCGGGTTGCCGGAGGCAAGCTTCTCCAGATTCGCCTTGTAACGCCGCGACCAGTTGGTCGGCTCCTCGGTGTGCGGTGCACGGAGCACGTCGAAGACCTTTCCCAGGCCCTCTTCGCCGACCACCTCACGCACACCCACGATCTCGGCGTTCTCGGCGGGCACCCGCACCGTCAGGTCACCCTGTGCGACCCTCAGGACCAGGTACTCCCTGGGCTCGCCCTTGATGACCCGAGTCTCGATTGCCTCGATGAGTGCGGCCCCGTGGTGGGGGTAAACAACGGTCTCGCCGACGCTGAAAACCATAGGTTCGAAACCCCTTTCGCTGTGTCTAGGGTAACACGCTCAGGCACCAATGTCCCGCTGCCGTCCTGACCGTTGGCGCAGCTCAGGGGCCCTGTGAGAGGTCTTGCTTCGGCTTGACAGGCGGCCAAACCAATGGTTCAAACACGCTCCGTAAGCAGCGGATGACAGCCCGGCACGGGCGATCGGAGCATGGATTTCTCGGGCTATGCGCTTCTCCCATGGTAGCCCGGCGGCGTCCCGCCCGCTCAGGTCTAGCGGCAGGAGGGCCCGTGCGGGACGCTGGAGGGGTACCGCACACCGCTCGCCGCACCGCTTACCGGGGGGTCCGATGGGCATGCCTGACGCAGAGGGCCACGGCCCGCCCGACGGCCTGCCCGACCTGCCGCCGGAGTGGGGTCGGGTGGTCGTGCCGGACGACGCGTCCGCGCTCGCCGAGGAAGCCACCCAGCTCCGTCGCGAGCTGCGCCGCCGCACCTCGGCCGCCCGGTGGCGGCGTCGGCTGGGGCTGGTCCCGCGCCCGGACGGCCGGCCCCCGATCGGGCTGCCCCTGCTGATGCTCCTGGTGGCGGTGCTCGCCACCACCGTCGGCCTGGTCACCGTCACCTGGCCCCGGTCGTCCCGCGGCACCGACCGGCCGACCGTACTGCCGCAGTCGGCCACGCCGGTCCCACTGGTCGGGCGGTCGCTGCCGGCGCTGGACCTGGTCGACGTCGACCAGCGGCCGGTCCCGCTCCGCGGCCTGCTGCCCGCGATGATCATTCTGGTGGACGGTTGCGCGTGCGCCGAGCAGGTCGCCGCCGCCGCCGGCGCCGCGCCCGACGGCGTCCAGGTGGTCAGCGTCGCCGGCGGACGCGAGGTCACCCCCGCCCCACCGGCCGGCGGCCCGGTACGCGCCCTCGCCGACCCCGCCGGTGAACTGCGTACCGCGTTGCACCTGCCCGCCCAGTCCGGTGCCGCCCCCGCGCTGCTGGTGGACCGGGCCGGCACGGTGGTCCGGGTGCTGCCCGAGCTGGGTGCCGCCGCCGACTACCGGGACGACCTGGTCCGGCTCTCCGGCTGACCCCGACCCGCGACCCGGGGACCAGGTTGGCGCGCGGCAGCCAGCGGGCGGTGGTCGTGCGGGTGCCGGCCGGTCCCGTCAATCGGCGTCGCTCAGGGCACCACGACGACCTGCGCCTCCAGCTCGACCGAGCCCGGCCCCACCGCCGAGAACTCCAACCGGGTACGCCCACCCTGCCCGGTCAGCTCCCACGCGACCAGCTCGCCGTCGCAGTCGATCTGCCGGCGCTGCGGCGGATCGTCGTGCAGGATCGCGACCAGCAGCGTCCCGTCGCCCGAGCAGCGGTACTGGAACAGGTGCCGCACGCCGTCAGCCGGCGACTCCCGGCGGACCGGTGCCCGACCGGCCACCAGGGTCATCCGCTCCCGCCACCTGGTGTCGGTGAACGTCGGCAGGCCCACGTCCGGATCGCCGGACGCACTGGGCAGCTCGGTCGACGCCAGCACCCGCCCGGTCCGGGCGTCGATCATCACCACCCCGCGTCGCGGTGCCTCCGTCCCGGCCGACGGCTGCGGCGACACCGCCCCGACCGGGCCGGTCGTCGGGGCGGTGGCCGACCACCACCAGCCACCCCCGACCAGGGCGAGCAGGACCGCGCCGGCCAGCACCGCACCGCGCAGCCGGTCACCGCCGTCCACCTCGACCCTCACCCGGCGAGGGTAACCAGGCACCGGCCGGCGGCACTCGGCGCAGCGCCGACAACACCTGCTCTGACCAGGTCAAATACCCAGAATCAGGGTGTTCGGACCGCTACCGGGTAGGCCGGGGCGACGCGCGAGAGGAGTGGCGGGCGGATCAGGGGCGACGTTCGAGGAGGGCGGCGTAGAGGGTCAGCCCCGGGCCGAAGGCGAGCAGCACGATCCACCGGGGTGGCACCGCCGCCCGGAGCAACCGGTCCAGGACCAGCAGCACCGTCGGCGAGGAGCAGTTGCCGTGCGTGTCGAGGACCCCCCGGGAGGCCGCCAGGGCGTCGGCCGGCAGGGCGAGTTCCCGCTCCACCACGTTCAGGATGCGCGGCCCGCCCGGGTGTACCGCCCAACCGTCCACCTCGGCGAGCGTCGTGCCGTGCCGGGCCAGCAGGCCGTCCACCAGTTCCCGGACGTGCGCCGAGAGCACCTGCGGCACCTTCGGCGACAGGCCCATCCGGAAGCCGGTGTCGGTGATGTCCCAGGTCATGTGATCGGCGGTCGAGGTGTCGGTGATCGAGGCGACCTCGCGCAGCGCATACCCCCCGGAGGCGGCCTGCGTCTCCGGGACCAGCACGGCGGCCACCGCCGCGTCGGAGAAGAGGGCGTGCGAGATGATCTGCTGGGTGTCCATCCGGGCCGACGCCGGCTGGATGTGCAGGCTGGTCAGCTCGGCGCAGAGCAACAACGCCGGCCGGCCCCGGGCAGCCACGAAGTCCCCCGCCGCACCCAACCCCGGCAGGGCCGCGTAACAGCCCATGTGGCCGACGAACATCCGCTGGGTGTCCGGGGCCATGCCCAGGTCGCGGGCGAGGAGGATGTCCAGCCCGGGGGTGGCGTAGCCGGTGCAGGAGCAGACCACGAACAGCCCCAGCTCACCCGCCGCGAGCCCGGCGGCGGTCAACGCCCGCCCCACCGCCTCCTTGCCCAGCGGCAGGGCCTCCACCTGGTAACGGCGCATCCGCCGCTCGGTCGGCCAGTCGGAGACGTCCTCCACCAGCGGGCTGACCGCCGCCTGCCGCTGGGAGACCCCCGAGTTGGCGAAGATGCGCTCGGCCAGGCCCCGGGTGGTGTCGGAGAAGTGCCTGGCGAAGAAGCCCGTCCAGAGTTCGTCCTGGCGCGCGCCGGGCGGGTGCGCCGTACCCAGCCCCGCGATCAACGGCACGGCCATCTGTCCCCACCTCTCGTCCACACTGCCCGTCCGGCGGTCCCCGCCTCCGTCACCCTCACCAACGAGGGGCCGATCCGTCGCGGTCCGGGTCACCCCCGAGCACCGCCACCCCGAGCCAGTCGGCGCACACGTCGGAGGTCGCCGGGTGCAGCGAGCCGCAGCGGGCGTCCCGGTAGAGCCGTTCCAGCGGGTGCCCCCGACGGGTTGCCGAGGTGCCGGCCGCCTCCAGCATCGACGCCGCCACCTCCGCCGCCGTGGTGCCCGCGAGCAGCTTGGCCCGCCACACCCACCGGTTCGTCTCGGCGTCGCCGGGGGCGTCGTCGACCCGGCGGGCCGCCTCGGCCACCACCAGCTCCGCCGCCGCCACCATCGCGTCCGCCCGGCCGAGCCGCGCGCGGACCGCCGGCAGGCCGCCGAGGTCCCGGGCGTTGAGGTGCTCGGCGGCGGCGTCCACCGCCGCTCGGGCCACCCCCACGTAGACGGCCGCGTAGCTGGCCACCAGCCAGTGCGGCATGAGTTGGGCGAACACCAGGGCCAGCCCCTCCACCCCGCCGAGCAGCCGGTCCGTCGGCACGGTCACGTCCAGGTGCAGGTCGTGCGAGGAGGTGGCCCGCATGCCCAGGGCGTCCCAGGTCGGCTCCACGGTCAGCCCCTCCCCGGCGGGCACCAGGAACTGGGAGACCACCGACGGGTCGGCGGCGCTGCGGGCGGCCACCAGATAGCCGTCGGCGTGCCCGGCACCGGAGCAGAACGTCTTGCTCCCCTTGATCCGCCAGCCGCCGTCGACCGGTTCGTAGACCGTGCTGAGCCGGGACAGCCGGGCCCCCGCGCCGCGTTCGCTCATCGCCACCGCGTACCAGGAGCCCTCGGCCGCCGCCCGGAGCAGCCGGTCCCGGGCGGCCAGCGCCTCGTCCGGCACGCCCAACGCCTCGGCCAGTTCCTCGGTGACCGCGCCGAGCGCGCCGGTGACCGAGGCGTGCATGTTGAACACCAGCGCGGTCGCGCCGTTGCCCCGGGCCAGCTCGGTCGCGACCGCCGCGTACCCGGCGAAGGAGGCGTCCGAGCCACCCAGCCCGGACGGGACCATCAGCCCGAAGAGCCCGGATTCCCGCAGGTCGGCGAAGTCGTCGGCCGGGAACGTGCCGTCCCGGTCGTGTCCGGCCGCCCGCGCGGCGAACCTCGGCGCCAACCGACGGGCCGCCGCCAGTGCGTCCACAGTCATACGGTCCCCTTCCTGGAAGTTCCTGGTACCCCGAACCGTGACGGCTACCCGTGTCGGACCCCTCGGCCCTGGTAGAGCACCGCGGTCGACCAGGTCGGCCGGATCATGGGCCCGCCGTCGCGCGAGCCACGGCCGGCACCCCCGAGGTTGCGTCGCGTCAGCCAGCCCAGCGTCCCCCACAGCCCCGGCCGGACACCCCGTACCCGCAGTGCGACACCGTGCCGGGCACACTCGGCGACCAACTCCCGGTCGTCCACGAACAACCGTGGGTCGTGGATGCCTCGGGGCACGGTGGACAGCCGCTCGCCCACCTCCACCGCGATCAGCCGGGCCAGCGCGGTGTCGTTGAGGGTGTCCAGCACCAGCAGCCCACCGGGGCGCAGCAGGCGGCACGCCTCGGCGACCGCCGCCCGCCAGTCCGGCACGTGCTCCAACAGCTCACCGGCCGCCACCACGTCGGCGCAGCCGTCGACGAGCGGCACCGCCGTGGCGTCGCCGGCGAGCACGGTCACCCCGTGCGCCGCCGCCTGCTCCAGAGCGGAGCGGGTGAGGTCCACCCCGACGTGCCGGTAGCCCCGACCGGCCAGGTGCGGCGCCATCAGCCCGGCGCCGCAGCCCAGGTCGACCAGGACCGCGTCGGGCCGGGTCGCCGGTGGCACCAGCGCCGCCCGAGCACGGGCGAGCCAGTGCAGCATCGCGAACGCGCCGTCGGGCCGCCACCACTCGCCGGCCAGGTCGTCGTACTGGCGGGGATCGTTGGGGGGCAGCACTCGGACACCGATGGACGCCGAACCGTCGCGCATGGCATCGAGCGTGGCACGACCGGCCGGTAACGACCAGACTTCCCTTATGTCGAGGTCGGTGTTAGGGCTGGTCAGGGCAAGTCATCCGGAACCGGGCCTGGCGGTGACCACGGTGGCCGGGTTGCTCGCCGTCGGGGTCGGCCACCGTCCGGCCGGGACGGTCGCGGTGGTGCTCACCGTGCTGGCCAGTCAGCTCGCCGTCGGCTGGACCAACGACGCGGTGGACGCCGGGCGGGATGCTGCGGTGGGGCGTACCGACAAACCGGTCGCCGACGGGACGGTGGGTCGCCGTACGGTGGCCGTGGCCGCCGTGGTGGCCGCGCTCGCCACCCCGCTGCTGGCGCTGACCACCAACCCGGTCGCCGCGTTCTGGTACACCCTCGGCCTGGTGTCGGCGCTGCTCTACGACTGGCCGCTGAAGTCCACAGCGATCTCGGTGCTGCCGTACGCGGTCTCCTTCGGATCGCTGCCCGCCTTCGTGGTGCTCGCCCTGCCGGGGACGCCGACGCCACCGGTCTGGCTGGTCGTCGCGGCGGCCTGCCTGGGCGCGGGCGCGCACTTCGCCAACGTGCTGCCCGATCTGGCCGACGACGCCCGGACCGGGGTACGCGGCCTGCCGCACCGGCTCGGCGCCACCGGGAGCCGGCTGGCCGCCGCCGGGCTGCTCCTCGCCGCCACCGTCGCCCTGGTCCTCGGGCCACCCGGGCCGCCGTCGTGGGTCGGCTGGTCGGCCGTCGCGGCGGCCGTCGCGGTGCCGGCCGTCGGCTGGTACGCGGGACGCGCCGCCAGCCGGGGCGCCGGCCGGTCGGTGGCCGCCTTCCGGGCGGTGATGGTGGTGGCCCTGATCGATGTGGTGCTGCTGGTGGCGAGTGGTCGGGTGGTCTGACCGGCACCCGCCCGGGTGGCCGCACCGGGTCCGCGTGCGGCCCTCGATCAGCCCCAACTACCCTGGAGCGCGGTCTGCGCGGGTATGACCACCCCGTGCCCGGGGTACGGCCGGGTCGGGATCGTGACGAGGAGGACCGACGTGACGCGCTCGATCAGGGGTTCCCGGCGGGCCACCCTGCTGCTGTCCGGCATGGCGGCGGCGACCGCCCTGCTGGCGGCGGGCTGCGGGGCGGGCCAGGTGTCCGAGACCGCCAACAAGCAGCCGTCGGTCCAGGGTGTGAACGTCCAGACGCCGGACAACGCGTACAAGGTGCGTGGCCTCTACGTCGAGTACCCGGGGGAGAGCGGCTTCGCCGCCGGTGGGACCGCCGCGATCAACACGGTGATCTACAACGACACGCGGAACCCGGTGACCGTCACCGTCACCACCGACAGCGCCCGGCAGATCCTGCTCACCGGGGCCTCCGGCTCGGCCAGCCCCTCCACCTCCGCGTCACCGTCGGAGAGCGGGAGCGCGTCGCCGTCGGGCAACGCCTCGCCGTCGGGTAACGCCTCGCCGTCGGAGGAGACGTCGCCGTCGGGCAACGCGTCGCCGTCGGAGGGTGCCTCGCCGTCCGAAACGGCCAGCCCGTCCGCGCCGGCCGGGGAGCCGGCCCGGATCGAGATCCCGGCCCTCGGTTACGTCCAGCTCAACGTGCAGAACGGCAAGCACCTCCAGCTCGTCGGGCTGAACGAGGCGCTGCGCAGCGGCCAGCAGGTGAACCTGACCTTCGACTTCGGCGATGGCCGTACCGTCAGCACCCCGGTCCCGATCGGCGTCCCGTTGACCCCGGCCCCCCGGTCCTCTCCGATCGTGCACCGCGAGGGCGGCGAGGAGAGCGCCCAGGAGGGCAGCTCCGGGCACGGCGGCTGACCACCCCGTACGAACTGCCGACACCGTCGGCGTGGTGACCACCACGCCGGCGGTGTTTTCGTCACCGGTGGGGGTTAGCGTCCTGGGGTGACCACCTCCCGATCGACTCCCGCCCGTGGTGCGTCCGGCGCGTCCCGGGGCCGGGCCGCCCGCGAGCCCCGCCCCGCCTACGAGTGCGACGCCTGTGGCCACCAGCCGCCCAAGTGGGTGGGGCGCTGCCCGGAGTGCGGCGAGTGGGGTTCGGTGGTCGAGTGCACGGTCACCGGGCCGGTGGTCTCCGGTCGGGTGGTCAGCTCCCGGATGCCGGCCGAGCCGGCCCGGCCGATCGCCACGATCAGCGCCGCGCCGGCCCGAGCCCGGCCGACCGGGGTCAGCGAACTCGACCGGGTCCTCGGCGGTGGTCTGGTCCCCGGCGCGGTGGTCCTGCTCGCCGGGGAGCCGGGGGTGGGTAAGTCCACCCTGCTGCTCGACGTGGCGCAGCAGTGGGCGGCCACCGCCGGCAGCCCCTCGCTGGTGGTCAGCGGCGAGGAGTCGGTCAGCCAGGTCCGGCTGCGGGCCGAGCGGATGGGCGCCCTGCACGAGCAGCTCTGGCTGGCCGCCGAGAGCGACCTGAGCGCCGTGCTGGGCCACCTCGACGCGGTCAAGCCGGGCCTGCTGGTCCTCGACTCGGTGCAGACCATCTCCACCACCGGCACCGAAGGGGTGCAGGGCGGGGTGACCCAGGTGCGGGCCGTCACCGCCGCCCTGGTCGCGGTCGCCAAGGAACGCGGCATCGCCACCGTGCTGGTCGGTCACGTCACCAAGGACGGCCAGGTCGCCGGCCCCCGGGTGTTGGAGCACCTGGTCGACGTGGTGCTGCACTTCGAAGGGGACAAGCACTCCTCGCTGCGGATGGTCCGGGGCGTCAAGAACCGGTTCGGCGCGGCCGACGAGGTCGGCTGCTTCGAGATGCACGAGGGGGGCATCAGCAGCCTGGCCGACCCGTCCGGGCTCTTCCTCACCCGCTACTCCGAGCCGGTGCCGGGCACCTGCGTGACGGTGGCGATGGAGGGGCGACGGGCACTGCTGACCGAGGTGCAGGCGCTGATCGGCGCGACGGTGGCCGGCTCGCCCCGGCGTACCGTCTCGGGGCTCGACGGGGCCCGGTTGGCCATGGTGCTGGCGGTGCTCCAGCGCCGCACCGAGCGGCTGACCCTGCACGACCGGGAGGTCTTCGCGGCCACCGTCGGCGGGATCCGGGTGGTCGAGCCGGCCGCCGATCTCGCGGTCGCCCTGGCGGTCGCCTCCGGCGGGCTCAACCTGGCCATCGCGCCGCACCTGGTGGCGATCGGCGAGGTCGGGCTGACCGGCGAGGTACGACGGGTCGGGGCGGTCCCCCGCCGGCTGGCCGAGGCGGCCCGGCTCGGCTTCCGGGTGGCCCTCGTGCCGCCCGGATGCGGACCCGGCAGCACCGGCGTCACCCCGGACAACATGCAGGTGACCGAGGTCACGGATGTCCGGTCGGCGCTTCAGGCGGTCGCCCGCGCATCCGCGGAGTGACGGACGGTGGCGAACGCCCGGACCGGACGGGCCATACCGGACAACGCCCGCGACGTCCGGCCAGTGGGAAGAACCGACGCCGCGACACATCACAGTAACCACGAGAGCACCCACCGCAGGGCAGTCCGTAGACTGTGCCCGTGCCGACCGACCGCGACGCCGCCAAGCCTGCCGGCGCGACGCCCCACACCCGCGCCGCCGCCGTGGGCTCGCCCACCCGTCCGATCAGCGTGAGCGTGACCGGAGCCACCGGCAACGCCGGTGATCCGCTGCGGGCCAACCTCGCCCTGATGGCACCCGGTACCGCGCTGCGTGACGGGCTCGAACGCATCCTGCGCGGCCGGACGGGTGCCCTGATCGTCCTCGGCTACGACAAGGTCGTCGACCAGATCTGCACCGGTGGCTTCCCGCTGGACGTCGAGTTCTCCGCGACCCGGGTCCGCGAGCTGTGCAAGATGGACGGCGCGGTGGTGCTCTCCAGCGACGGCACCCGGATCGTCCAGGCCGGTGTGCACCTGATGCCCGACCCGTCCATCCCGACCGAGGAGTCCGGCACCCGGCACCGCACCGCCGAGCGGGTGGCCCGGCAGACCGGCTACCCGGTCATCTCGGTCAGCCAGTCGATGCGGATCATCAGCCTCTACGTCAACGGCCAACGACACGTGCTGGACGACTCGGCGGCGATCCTCTCCCGGGCCAACCAGGCCCTGGCCACCCTCGAACGCTACAAACTCCGCCTCGACGAGGTCTCCGGCACCCTCTCCGCGCTGGAGATCGAAGACCTGGTCACCGTACGGGACGCGGTCGCGGTGGTGCAGCGGCTGGAGATGGTCCGCCGGATCGCCGACGAGATCGCCGGGTACGTGGTCGAGCTGGGCACCGACGGCCGGCTGCTCGCCCTCCAGCTCGACGAACTGATGGCCGGCGTGGACGCCGACCGCACCCTGGTCATCCGGGACTACCTCCCCACCGGCCGCAAGTCGCGCACCCTCGACGAGGCCCTGGTCGAGCTGGACCTGCTCGGCGCGACCGAGCTGATCGACCTGGTCGCGGTCGCCAAGGCGATCGGCTACCCGGCCGCCTCCGACGCGCTCGACGCGGCGGTCAGCCCGCGCGGGTTCCGGCTGCTGGCCAAGGTGCCCCGGCTGCCGGCGGCGATCGTCGACCGGCTGGTGCTGCACTTCGGCAGCCTCCAGCGGCTGCTCGGTGCCACCGTGGAGGATCTACAGGCCGTCGAGGGGGTCGGCGACGCGCGGGCCCGAGGCGTTCGGGAGGGGCTGTCCCGGCTGGCCGAGGCGTCCATCCTGGAACGCTACGTCTGACCGGGGCCGGGGCGCGGCCGGTGCTGACGCCTCCTCCCGGCCCTGCGGGCAGCCCGGTGCCGGCCAGCCTGCCGCGATCACGGCCGACCCGGTGCCGACCAGGGAGCCGGGGGTCGGGAGCAGCCGCTCGCGACCGGCCCAGGGTCAGCCGGTGACGACCAGCTTGACCGGATCGCTCAGCTTGGTGCCCACCCGGGCGAAGACCTGGTAGTTTCCGGCCGGCGGGTTCGGCCCCGAGGCCACGCCCTGGCTGCACCGGCTGGCGTCCATGCCGTTCCAGGTGAGCTGGTAGGAGCGCTCGAAGCCGGGAGTGAAGGACTGCACGTCGGAGCCCTTGCCGGTGCCGCAGGTGTCCGACGACCAGACCTTCTCCGCACCGGACTTGATGAACAACTCCTGGAGGTCCGCGCCGACGTCCCGGCTACAGGTCCGTTGCGACCTGTTTTTGATCTTGAGACTGAGGTCCACCGGAGCACCCCGACGCACCTCGGCGGGGAGCGCCACCGGGGTCACCGTGATCTCGGTATCGGTGCAGGTGCCGTCGTCCACCCGGGCCGGGTTGACCGGCGGGGCGGGCGGATCGGCCGACGGCGCGCTGCTCGTACCCGGGTCGGTGGACGGCCCGGCCGACGAGTCCGGCGCGTCGGCCGCGCCCGACGGTGAGGCGGACCCGGGGGCCGGCGACGCGACCGTCGGCGACACGACGCCCGCCGCCGGGGCCGACGACGAGGACCCGGCACCCGGTGTGGTGCTGGTGCCCCCGGACCGGGTGCACGAGTAGAGCAGGACAATCAGGAAGAGAAGCCCCGCTCCGAGTACGACGGCGCGACGCCGCCAGTACACGGCGGAAGGCAGGGGACCGACCGTCAGACGCATGATGCCCCCACCGTAGCGGCGCGACGCACGCGGACCGGTCGCGACTCGCCGGACGTCCCCCACCGGGCCGGAAACGACGCTCCACACCCGACGGTCGCCCGGGAATCGGCCCGGTCCATCCACCGCCGTGCAGCACGGCGCGTCACCGGTGGACCGTGCTCTGCCCGACGCCTGCGCCCCGGCGCGTCACAGGTAGACCTTGCGTTGGTACACCGCGTGCGCGCCGGCCACCCGGTCGAGGAAGAGCAGCCCGGCGCAGTGGTCGATCTCGTGTTGCAGGGCGCGGGCCTCGAAGCCGTCGGTGACCAGCTGGACCGGCGCACCACTGCCGGGCAGCGCCCCCTCGACCACCAGCCGGCTGGCCCGCTTCACGTCGCCGGTGAGGTCGGGCACCGACATGCAACCCTCCCGGCCGGGCTTCCAACGGCTCGCCTCCACCACCCGGGCGTTGCAGAGCACGAAGGTGCCGTGCACCGTCACCGCCTTGGGATGGCCGGTCACGTCCACCGCGAACACCTGGGCGCCCACCCCGACCTGCGGTGCCGCGAGACCCACGCAGCCGGGCGAGACCCGCATGGTGGCCACCAGGTCCGCGGCGAGCCGGACGGTCTCCTCGGCGGTCGGGTCCACTTCCGGCCCCGGCCGGCTCAGCACCGCCTCGGGGGCGCAGACCACCCGGCGCACCTCCCCCGGTACGCCCAGCGTCGCCGGAGTCCAGCCGCCGAGCCCGACGTACGGCACCCCGCTCACGGGCTCACCTCTGTTCGCGACTGCGGGGCTCGCAAACCCGACTCACTCCTCGCACTCACGGGCTCACCTCTGTTCGCGACTGCGGGGCTCGCAAACCCGACTCACTCCTCGCACTCACAGGAGGTCCGGGTCTGCGGGGCGCAGGGAGACCTCGACGCCCAGGTCGGCGGCGACCCCGGAGAGCCGGCCGGTGAGCTCGTCGGCGCTGCCCGCAGGCAGGTCCACCTCGGCCACCACCACGTAGAGCGAACCGGCCAACCGGGTGCTCAGGTCCGTCACGTTGCCACCGGCCTCGGCGATCACCCGGGTCATCGCCGCCACGATTCCCATCCGGTCCGCGCCGTGCACCGCCAGCACGTACGGCTCACCCGCCGGCGTCGTCGCACCGTCCGGGGTGACCGCGCGTACGGTGGCCAGCAGTTGACCGTCGGCGGCGAGCGGCGCCAGGGCGGCCTCGACCGCGGCGGCCGTCGGCCCGACACAGATCAACGTCATGGCGAAGTGGCCGCGCAGCCGGGTCATGGTGGAGTCGGTGAGGTTCGCGCCGAGCCGGGCAAGCACCTCGGCGACGTCGGCCACGATGCCGGTCCGGTCCCGGCCGATGACGGTGATCGCGAGCTCGCTCATCCGGGCATTCTGCCCGATCCGCCCGGCAGCCCGGCGACGCCCCGCCCGGCCCGCCCATCCAGCGGGAAGGCATCGCATGACATCATCGTCGGCGCGATGACTGAACCGACCTTCACCACCCTGGTCAGCCGGTGGTACGAGCAGAACGCCCGCGACCTGCCCTGGCGGGTGCCCGGCATCGGGGCCTGGCCGATCCTGGTCAGCGAGGTCATGCTCCAGCAGACACCTGTGGTACGCGTACTGCCCGCCTGGCACGCCTGGCTCACCCGCTGGCCGGATCCCGCCGCCCTCGCCGCCGACACTCCCGCCGAGGCGATCCGGATGTGGGGCCGACTCGGCTACCCCCGCCGGGCGGTACGGCTGCGCGACTGCGCGGTGGCGGTCGTGGAACGGCACGGCGGTCGGGTGCCCGACCAGCTGGAGCAGTTGCTGGCGCTACCCGGCATCGGGACGTACACGGCGCGGGCGGTCGCCGCGTTCGCGTACGGTCAGCGGCACCCGGTGGTCGACACGAATGTCCGGCGGGTCGTCTCCCGGGCCATCGCCGGGGAGCCGGATGCCGGCCCGGCCACCACCCCGGCCGACCTGGTCGCCTGCGAGGAGCTGCTGCCGACCGAGCCGGCCGCCGCCGCGCTGGCCAGCGCCGCCTTCATGGAACTCGGCGCGATAGTCTGCACCGCCCGCTCGCCGCGCTGTCCGGACTGTCCGGTCGAGTCGGTCTGCGCCTGGCGGGCCTCCGGCCAGGCAGCCCCCACCGGCCCGACCCGCCGACCCCAGCGGTACGCCGGCACCGACCGTCAGGTGCGTGGACTGCTGCTCGGGGTGCTCCGGGACGCCACCGGCCCGGTGCCGCACCAACGGCTCGACCAGGTCTGGCAGGACGACGTGCAGCGGGCCCGAGCCCTGGCCGGACTGGTGAAGGACGGCCTGGTCGAGCCGGTCGGCGAGGAGAACTTCCGGCTCATCGGTGACGGCCCGGCCACCCAGCCCCTCCCCGGCTGACCCCCACCCATCCGATTCTTCTGATCCACTCAACTGTGGCGGCCTGGCGGTCTCCCACCCTTCGCCAGACCGCCGGTGGCCCCGCCGGTGACTCGACGCCGTCAGCGATGACCCGAACCGGTATCGGGAGACGAGAAGGGCGACGGCCCGGTGGCTCGCGCCGCCGGGCCGTCGCCCTTGTGCTCTGTCGTCCTACTCGCGAACGGTCCTACCCGTGGGTCGGCCCTACTCGCCCGTGGTGGCGGCACCACCCAGGTCGGCCGGGACGGCGTCCGGCACCTCGGCCGGGCGGTCCGAGCCGTGGAAGACCAGCTTCGACTTCTCGATGTCCTCCGGGTCTCCCTCGCAGTCCACCACCACGATCTGACCGGGGGTCAGCTCGTTGAACAGGATCCGCTCGGAGAGGTTGTCCTCGATGTCGCGCTGGATCGTCCGACGCAGCGGACGCGCTCCCAGCACCGGGTCGAAGCCCTTCTTGGACAGGTACTTCTTGGCGTTGTCGGTCAGCTCCAGACCCATGTCCTTGTTGCGGAGCTGGCCCTCGATCCGCTGGATCATGATGTCCACGATCGAGAGGATCTCGTTCTGGCGCAGCTGGTGGAAGACGATGGTGTCGTCGATCCGGTTCAGGAACTCGGGCCGGAAGTGCTGCTTGAGCTCGTCGTTGACCTTCTGCTTCATCCGGTCGTAGGTGGACTCGGAGTCCTCCGACTGCTGGAAGCCCAGCGAGACCGCCTTGGCGACGTCCCGGGTGCCCAGGTTGGTGGTCAGGATGATGACCGTGTTCTTGAAGTCCACGATCCGGCCCTGACCGTCGGTCAGCCGACCGTCCTCCAGGATCTGGAGCAGGGTGTTGAACACATCCGGGTGGGCCTTCTCGATCTCGTCGAAGAGCACCACCGAGAACGGGCGACGACGGACCTTCTCGGTCAGCTGCCCACCCTCGTCGTAACCGACGTAACCGGGAGGGGCACCGACCAGGCGGGACACCGTGTAGCGGTCGTGGAACTCGGACATGTCCAGCTGGATCAGCGCGTCCTCGCTGCCGAACAGGAACTCGGCGAGGGCCTTGGACAGCTCGGTCTTACCGACACCGGACGGGCCGGCGAAGATGAACGAGCCGGACGGTCGCTTCGGGTCCTTCAGGCCGGCCCGGGTACGCCGGATCGCCTTCGAGACCGCCTTGACCGCGTCCTCCTGGCCGATGACGCGCTTGTGCAGCTCGTCCTCCATGCGCAGCAGGCGGGAGGTCTCCTCCTCGGTCAGCTTGTAGACCGGGATACCGGTCCAGTTGCCGAGCACCTCGGCGATCTGCTCGTCGTCGACCTCGCTGACGACGTCCAGGTCACCGGCCTTCCATTCCTTCTCCCGCTGCGCCTTCTGACCGAGGAGCTGCTTCTCCTTGTCCCGCAGCTGGGCGGCCCGCTCGAAGTCCTGCGCGTCGATCGCGGACTCCTTGTCGCGGCGCACCTGGGCGATCCGCTCGTCGAAGTCACGCAGGTCTGGCGGCGCGGTCATCCGGCGGATGCGCATCCGGGCACCGGCCTCGTCGATCAGGTCGATCGCCTTGTCCGGCAGGAACCGGTCGGAGATGTACCGGTCGGCCAGGGTTGCGGCAGCCACGAGCGCGGCGTCGGTGATGCTCACCCGGTGGTGCGCCTCATAGCGGTCCCGCAGACCCTTGAGGATCTCGATGGTGTGCGCCAACGACGGCTCACCCACCTGGATCGGCTGAAAACGACGCTCCAACGCGGCGTCCTTCTCCAGGTGCTTACGGTACTCGTCGAGGGTGGTCGCACCGATGGTCTGCAACTCGCCCCGGGCCAGCATCGGCTTGAGGATGCTGGCGGCGTCGATGGCGCCCTCGGCGGCGCCCGCACCCACCAGGGTGTGGATCTCGTCGATGAACAGGATGATGTCGCCCCGGGTGCGGATCTCCTTGAGCACCTTCTTCAGGCGCTCCTCGAAGTCACCCCGGTAGCGGGAGCCGGCGACCAGGGCACCGAGGTCGAGGGTGTAGAGCTGCTTGTCCTTCAGCGTCTCGGGCACCTCGCCCTTGATGATCTTCTGGGAGAGGCCCTCCACCACGGCGGTCTTACCGACGCCGGGCTCACCGATCAGGACCGGGTTGTTCTTGGTGCGGCGGGACAGCACCTGCATCACCCGCTCGATCTCCTTCTCACGCCCGATGACCGGGTCGAGCTTGCCCTCGCGGGCAGCCTGAGTCAGATTACGACCGAACTGGTCCAGCACGAGGCTGGTCGACGGCGCGGCCTCACCCGGCGCGGTGCCGGCGGCGGCCGGCTCCTTGCCCTGGTAGCCGGAGAGGAGCTGGATAACCTGCTGGCGGACCCGGTTGAGGTCGGCGCCCAGCTTGACCAGCACCTGGGCGGCGACGCCCTCGCCCTCGCGGATCAGCCCGAGCAGGATGTGCTCGGTGCCGATGTAGTTGTGGCCGAGCTGTAGCGCCTCGCGCAGGGACAGCTCCAGCACCTTCTTGGCCCGGGGCGTGAACGGGATGTGCCCGCTCGGCGCCTGCTGGCCCTGGCCGATGATCTCCTCGACCTGCTGGCGGACGCCCTCCAGGGAGATGCCGAGGCTCTCCAGGGCCTTTGCCGCGACGCCCTCACCCTCGTGGATCAGGCCCAGCAGGATGTGCTCCGTACCGATGTAGTTGTGGTTGAGCATCCGGGCCTCTTCTTGGGCCAGGACGACAACCCGTCGCGCTCGGTCGGTGAACCGCTCGAACATGCCCTCGTGCTCCTCACGTGCCGTGCGCCTCGACCGCGAGATCTTGGCGGGGCCGGTGCGCGGACGTCCGGGACGGGCGTCCGTGCCTCCTTACTCTATCGCCGCTGACCGACTCCGCTGAGGTCGTGTCTCCTCGCACTGAGCCGTTCCGACGTCGTTTTGACCAACCATCCGCGCTCAGGAGGTGTTCCGGCACCCCAGCCTGTACGCGCAGAGCGAAATTCGCCCGGGGTGCGGAACGCCCTCCGGGGGCCTCGTGGGTCATCCACAGGCTGTGGACGCCTTCTCCACCGGCTGTGGACAACACCCCCGGAGCCGGAGAACTTCCCGCCCGGACACGGCGGACGCCCGCCCGGATGACCCCGGCACGGCGACGCCGCCCGGACGTCCGGATACGGCGACGCCGGCCCGGAGGGGTGCTCCGGCCCGGCGTCGGTTCGCCGCTGACGCTCAGCGGGTCGCGTGGTACTCGTCGACGATCTCCTGCGGGATGCGACCCCGGTCGGAGATGTCCTTGCCGTTCTTCTTGGCCCAGGACCGGATCGCCTTGTTCTGCTCGCGGTCGGCGGTCGCACCGCCCCGGCCCCGGGCGGCCCGGCCGCCCACGACCACGCCACCCCGGCCCACCCGGGTGCCGGCGGCCACGTACGGCGCGAAAACGTCCCGCAATTTGTCGGCGTTGGAGTTCGACAGGTCGATCTCGTACTGAACACCGTCGAGGGCGAACTTCACGGTCTCGTCCGCGTCCCCGCCGTCCAGGTCATCGACCAGCTTGTGAATGATCTGCTTGGCCACGTCCCACATTCCTTTCGAGCAGGGTGCTCCTGCAATAGGAGCACGATAACCTGCCCGATGCTTGCCGCGTCAATAGGACGCCGTAACGACCCGGCAAAGGTCTTGCCGGGGGCTACTCGGCGCGGACCAAGGGGAAGAGGATGGTTTCCCGAATTCCCAGGCCGGTCAGCGCCATCAAGAGCCGGTCGATTCCCATTCCCATACCACCTGCCGGCGGCATTCCGTACTCCATCGCCCGCAGAAAGTCCTCGTCCAGCCGCATGGCCTCGTCGTCGCCCCGGGCGGCCAGCTGGGCCTGCGCGACCAGCCGCTCCCGCTGCACCACCGGGTCCACCAGCTCGGAGTACGCGGTGCCCAGCTCGAAGCCGAGCACGTAGAGGTCCCACTTCTCGGCCAGTCCCGGCTCGCTGCGGTGGGCCCGGGTCAGCGGGCTGGTCTCCTCCGGGTAGTCCCGCACGAAGGTCGGCGACTGGAGGCTCGGGACCACCAACTCCTCGAACAACTCCTCGGCCAACTTGCCCGGACCCCACTTCGGGTCGACCGCGAGCCCCACCTTGTCGGCGTACTCCACCAGGCGGTTGCGGTCGGTACGGACCGTGACCTCCTCGCCGAGCGCCTCGGAAAGCACTCCGAAGAGGGTCACCGAGCGCCACTCGCCGCCCAGGTCGAACTCCTGGCCGTCGGCGTGGGTCACCGTCGTCGAGCCGCTGACCGCCACCGCCGCCTGCTGCACGAGATTACGGGTCAACGCGGCCATGGTGTCGTAGTCGCCGTACGCCTGGTAGGTCTCCAGCATCGCGAACTCCGGCGAGTGCGACGAGTCGACTCCCTCATTGCGGAAGTTGCGGTTGATCTCGAACACCCGGTCGACGCCGCCGACCACGGCGCGCTTGAGAAACAGTTCCGGCGCGATTCGCAGATACAGATCCGTACCCAGTGCATTGCTGTGGGTCACGAATGGGCGGGCCGCCGCGCCGCCGTGCAGCAACTGGAGCATCGGCGTCTCGACCTCGATGAATCCCTGACCGTGCAGCGAGTCACGCAGGCTGCGCACCGCCGCGGCCCGGGTCCGGACCATCTGCCGGGCCTGCGGACGGACGATCAGGTCCACGTACCGCTGCCGGACCCGGGCCTCCTCGCTCAGTGGCTTGTGCGCCACCGGCAGCGGACGCAGCGCCTTGGCGGTCACCGCCCACTCGTCGGCGAGCACCGACAGCTCACCCCGCCGGCTGGTGATCACCTCACCGGTGACCCCCACGTGGTCACCCAGGTCGACCAGGCGCTTCCAGTCGTCCAGCCGCTCCGCGCCCACCCGGTCCAGGGAGAGCATCGCCTGGAGTTCGGTGCCGTCGCCGTCGCGCAGGGTCGCGAAGCAGAGCTTGCCGGTGTTCCGTACGAAGATCACCCGGCCGGTGACCGAGACCCGGTCCCCGGTCGCGGTGTCGGTCGGCAGTTCGGCGTACCGCTCGCGGACCTCGGCCAGGGTGCTGGTCCGGGGAAAGCCCACGGGGTACGGCTCGACGCCCTCGGCGAGCATCCGGTCCCGCTTCTCCCGGCGGACCTTCATCTGCTCGGGAAGGTCGTCGGCGGGGTCCACTGGCACGGCGTTCTGCTCGGTCACGGCACGCTTCCTCGGCTAAGGGAATTTTCGGCGGGGTCAGCCCATGAGCGTACTCAAGCCCTCAGCCGGCCGTTACGGGATAACCTGCCGGCCATGACGGACCCCACTGCGGCGGTCTCCTTCGGTGCCGCCGCGGCCGGTTCCGCCCGCGGCGGCTCTTCGCCAGCCATCCCGACCTGGCCGGTCGGGAGACCGTCGCACCGCCGTACCGCATCCTCGTCTTCCGCGCCGCCGCCACTGATCTGCCCGTTCCGGTACCGCGCCGCGGTCGACGACCTGGACGTCGACGAGCAGACGACGGAAGGTGGCCCTTCCGTGCGGCTCAGGTGTTCCGCTCGTAGACCATCCGCAGGCCGATCAGGGTGATCATCGGCTCGTGGTGGGTGATGGTCCGGCACTCGCCGATCACCACCGAGGCCAGCCCACCGGTGGCGATCACCGCCCGCACCTGGCCCAGTTCCTCGGTCATCCGTTCGACGATCCGGTCGACCTGCCCGGCGAAGCCGAAGTAGAGGCCGGACTGGAGGCACTCCACGGTGTTCTTGCCGATCACCGAGCGGGGCTTGTTCGCCTCCACCTTGCGCAGCTGGGCGGCGCGGGCCGCCAACGCGTCGAAGGAGATCTCGATGCCCGGGGCGAACGCCCCGCCGAGGAACTCACCCCGGCCGCTGATCACGTCGAAGTTGGTGGTGGTGCCGAAGTCCACCACGATCGACGGCCCGCCGTAGAGGGTGTACGCGGCCAGGGTGTTGACCACCCGGTCCGCGCCGACCTCCTTGGGGTTGTCGATCGCCAGCTGGACCCCGGTCCGTACCCCCGGCTCGACGACCACGCTCGGCAGGTCGGCGTAGTAGCGGGCCAGCATGGTACGCAGCGAGCGCAGCGCCGCCGGCACCGTCGAGCAGGCGGCCACCCCGGTGATCTCCACGGCGTCACCGGCCAGCAGCCCCCGGAACATCAGACCCAGTTCGTCCGCCGTCGAACGGGCGTCGGTCTTGATCCGCCACGAGTGCACCAGCTTGTCGCCGTCGAAGGTCGCCAGCACGGTATTGGTGTTTCCGATGTCGATGCAGAGCAGCACGCACGCAGCCTAGACGCCGGCCGGCCCGTCGAGCGCGAGGAGTGAGCCGGGTCAGCTCACCGCTCGCGCAGGTCGAGCGCGATGTCCAGGATCGGCGAGGAGTGCGTCAGCGCCCCCACTGAGAGGAAGTCCACCCCGGTCGCCCCGTACTCGGCGGCCCTCTCCAGGGTCAGCCCGCCGGTCGCCTCCAGCTCGGCGCGGTCGCCGACCGCCGCGACCACCTCACGCAGGGTCGCCGGGGACATGTTGTCCAGCAGCAGGAAGTCGGCGCCGGCCTCGACCGCCTCGACCGCCTCGACCGGGGTGTCCACCTCGACCTGCACGGGCACCTCCGGGAAGGTCTCCCGGACCCGCCGGAAGGCCGCCCCGATGCCACCGGCGGCCAGCTTGTGGTTGTCCTTGATCATGGCGACGTCGTACAGGCCCATCCGCTTGTTGGTGCCGCCGCCGGCCCGGACCGCGTACTTCTCCAGCATCCGCAGCCCCGGGGTGGTCTTCCGGGTGTCCAGCACCGTCGCCTTCGTACCGGCCAGCGCGTCCGCCCAGGACCGGGTGTGGGTGGCCACCCCGGACATCCGGGAGAGCAGGTTCAGCGCCGTCCGCTCGGCGGTGAGCAGCAAACGGGTCGGGCCGGTCACCGTGGCCAGCACGTCACCCCGGGCCACCCGTGCGCCGTCGTGGGCCACCACCGACACCTCGACCGTACGATCCGCAGCGGTCACCTCGGCGACCAGCTCGAAGACCGCCGCAGCCACGGCCAGGCCGGCCACCACGCCGTCGGCTCGGGCCACCAGATCGGCGGTGTCGGTCTGCTCGGGCGCAATGGTGGCGACGCTGGTGACGTCGAGGAAGTCCGGCCCCAGATCCTCGGTGAGCGCGTCGACGATCACCCGCCGAACCCGCTCCGGGTCCAGGCCACCGGCCGTCAGCGCCCGCCGCGTCGAGTCCCTCACCAGACCTCCCTCACCTGCAACACCGACTCACTCCGCGCGCTCAGGGGCGCTCCCGCCGTTCGTGACTGCGGGGCTCGCAAAACCGGCTCACTCCTCGCGCTCATGGGTAGCCTCCCATCGTTCGGTCAGGCCGCCCTGGGGGCCGACCGCCGCGACGAGGTGGCCGCGCCAGCGCTCGTCGGCCGTCGGGAAGTCCTCCCGCCAGTGGCAGCCCCGGGTCTCCTGCCGGGCGTACGCGGCGGCGACCAGGGTCGCCGCCACGGTCACCAGGTTCGTCGCCTCCCAGTCGGCCACGCCCGGCCGACCCCGGCCCTGCCCCAGCTCGGTCAGGGTGGCGGCGGTCGCGGCCAGGGTCCGCGCCGAACGCAGCACCCCGGCGCCCCGGGTCATCGCCCGTTGCAGCTCCGCGGTCCCCCCGGCCGGCACCACCCAGCCCGTGCCGCCCACCCAGGCACCGGTCTCCGCCGGCTTCGCCTGCTCGGGCAGTCCGGCGGCGATGTCCTCGGCGATCCGGCGGGAAAAGACCAGCCCCTCCAGCAGCGAGTTGCTGGCCAGCCGGTTCGCGCCGTGCACGCCCGTGCAGGCGACCTCGCCGCAGGCGTACAGGCCGGGGATGGAGGTCCGGCCACGCAGGTCGGTGCGCACGCCACCGGACGCGTAGTGGGC
The DNA here is from genome assembly GCF_044548625.1 of Micromonospora sp. NPDC051925. Taxonomy (NCBI): domain Bacteria; kingdom Bacillati; phylum Actinomycetota; class Actinomycetes; order Micromonosporales; family Micromonosporaceae; genus Micromonospora; species Micromonospora sp. NPDC051925. Next base: position 47,632 of record NZ_JBIUCH010000017.1, read on the forward strand.
GGCCGGGGCGACCGGGATCAGCTCGGTCGCCGGGTCGACCCCGATGGCCAGGCAGGACGCGACGATGGTCGGGAACCGCCCGGCCAGGAAGTCCCCGCCGAGATGCCGGGCGTCGAGGTACACCTGGTCGACGCCGGTGGCCAACAGCACCCGGTGGATGCCCTTCGCCACCACGTCCCGGGGCGCCAGTTCGGCCAGCTCGTGCTGGCCGAGCATGAACCGCTTGCCGTCGGCGTCGACCAGATGGGCGCCCTCGCCGCGCAGCGCCTCCGAGACCAGCGGCTGCTGGGCCAGTCCCGCGCCCGGCACCCGGGCCTGCGGCGGCACGATCAGGGCGGTCGGGTGGAACTGCACGAACTCGACGTCGGTGACCGCCGCGCCGGCCCGCATCGCCAACGCCACCCCGTCACCGGTGGAGACCGCCGGGTTGGTGGTGGCCGAGAAGACCTGCCCCATCCCGCCGGTGGCCAGCACCACCGCGCGGGCCAGCAACGCGCCGACGCCGTCCTCGCTGCCCTCGCCCAGCACGTGCAGGGTGATGCCGCAGGCCGGGCCGGGGGAGTCCGGGCCGTCGCCGGGGGCGCGCAGCAGGTCCAGCACCAGGGCGTGCTCGACCAGCCGGATCCACGGGTCGCGGCGGACCGCCGCGTGCAGGGCCCGCTGCACCTCCGCCCCGGTGGCGTCGCCACCGGCGTGCACGATCCGGTCGGCCCGGTGTCCACCCTCCCGGGTGAGCATCAGCGAGCCGTCCGGGTTGCGGTCGAACTCCGCGCCGATCCGCATCAGCTCCCGCAGCCGGAGCGGACCCTCCTCCACCAGCACCCGGACCGCCGCCGGGTCACAGAGTCCGACCCCGGCGACCTCGGTGTCCCGGGCGTGCGCGGCGGGCGAGTCCGCCGGATCGAGTACGGCGGCGATGCCGCCCTGCGCCCAGCGGGTCGAACCGTCGTCAATGTTGACCTTGGTGACCACGGTGACGTGCAGGCCCGCCTCGCGCAGGTGCAGCGCGGCGGTGAGCCCGGCGACCCCGGAGCCGACCACGATCACGTCGGTGGTCTCCACCCAGCCGGGCGCGGGAGCGGCCAGCAGCCTGGGCAGAGCCGGCAGGTCGACGGTCGGCGGAAGTTCCATGCCCACAGTCAACCTGAACGATCCTCGCGACGGGCGGCGGGGGCGGGACGAGTGGTTTCGGCTACCCCGTCCGCTACTTCGTCCGGATCGGCAGGGCGGCCGGTCCGCCCCCCTTCAGCGAACTGGTCACCGTCCGGTCGCTCAACCACAGGTAGCAGCGGACCCCCCGGTCACCGACCCGCCAGCGACCCGGACCGGGGGGACGCACCACCACGCCGCTGCGGAACCGCAGGTCGGCATCGTCCGGCACGCCCACGTAGCGGGCCAGGAGAGTACGGCAGCCGGCGTACAGCGGCAGCCAGTCGGTGTCCTTCGTCGGGTACGGCCGATCGGGGGCCTTCCAGGCGCCCACGAACTCCGCCTCGTGCGCGGTGGCGCACTCCACCGGCACCAGCACCTGCACGCCGGCGCCCCGGCCGCCGTTCTTCGCCCGCTGGCAACCCAACCGGAGCGGGGACGGGCCCTTCAACGCGTCCCGCAGACTGCCCGTACGGGTGACCACGGTGGCCGCCGCCTCGACCGTGTTCACCTCGCTGACGTCGCACCGGAACCAGCGGGCTCCCGCCGCCCAGCCGGGTGCGGTCGGCAGCGCCACCGCCAACCGCAGCCGGCCGGCCCGCCAGTCGTCACCCACGTACCCGGTGGCCTGGACGTCGCACTCGGCGAACGCGCCACGCAGTTCGGGTGAGCCGGTCGCGGGCGCGGTGGCCCGCTCGCCAGGCAACGCGCCCACGTGCACCGTCTCCACCCGGTGCGGCACCGCACAGTCCACCGGCGCGTACGCCGCCAGGGCGACCGTGTCGGTGAAGTCGGCGACCTGGCACACCCCTGCCTCGGGGGTGAACGGCCCGGCCGCCGGCAGGGCCGCCCAGTCGTCGGTGAGATCCCCGTCGAGGCCGCCCGGCGCGCCGCAACCCGTCAGGACTGCTCCCACCGCCAACGCGGCGACCATGACCCTCATCGCACGGCGCAACGCGGCCTCCCCAGCCGACGACCGTCAATCCGACGGTCAGCCCAGGGTAACCAAAAATGACCTTCCGGTGACAGACCGGAAGTCCGGTCAGCCGACGACGGCGAGCGGACTCGGGACCGGGTCGCCGGCCGTCCCGGTGGCCGCCGCGGCGGGATCGCCGCCCAGCTCAACAACCCTGTTGTCGGCGTCGACGTGGACCACCCGGGGACGGTACGTCCGGGCCTCCGCGTCGTCCATCTGACCGTACGAGATCAGGATCACCAGATCCTGCGGGTGCACCAGATGCGCCGCCGCGCCGTTGATGCCGATCACGCCGCTGCCCCGCTCCCCCGGGATCACGTACGTCTCCAGCCGGGCCCCGTTGGTCACGTCCACGATCGCCACCTGCTCGCCGGGGAGCAGGTCGGCGGCGTCGAGCAGATCCTGGTCCACCGTCACCGAGCCCACGTAGTGCAGGTCGGCCTGGGTCACCGTCGCCCGGTGGATCTTCGACTTGAGCATGGTCCGGAACATCGGCGTGCCTTTCAGCAGGTGATGACTGGTGATCAGGAGCGGGGGGCGAGGTGGATGGCCAGGTTGTCGATCAGCCGGGTGTCGCCCACCCAGGCCGCGATCAGCAGCCGCGCCGGCCCGGTGACCGGCCCCGGCTCCAGGTCCGGGTCGGTGAGCGCCAGGTAGTCCAGTCGCGCGCCCGGCGCATCGCCCCACCCCCGGTGCGCGGCGGCCAGCACGTCACCGGCGTCGTCACCCCGATCGGCGGCGGCGGCTCCGGCCCGCAACGCGGCGGACAGGCTCAGCGCGACCCGCCGCTCGTCCGCCGACAGGTAGCGGTTGCGGCTGGACAGAGCCAGGCCGTCCGGCTCCCGTACGGTCGGCACCCCGACCACCTCGACCGGCACGTCCAGGTCCCGGGCCATCCGGCGGACCAGGGTGAGCTGCTGGTAGTCCTTCTCCCCGAAGAAGGTGAGATCGGGCCGGGTGAGCTGGAGCAGCTTCAGCACCACGGTCAGCACCCCGTGGAAGAAGCCGGGCCGGCTCTGCCCCTCCAGGTCCTCCCCGAACTGCCCCGGGTTCACCCCGACCGTGGGCTGACCGGTCGGGTACATGTCCGACACGTCCGGGGCGAACACCAGGTCCGCGCCGGCCCGTCGGCACACCTCCAGGTCGGCGTCCAGGGTGCGCGGGTACCGGTCGAAGTCCTCGTTCGGACCGAACTGCAACGGGTTCACGAAGATCGTCACGAGGACGTGGTCGGCCCGCTCCCGGGCCGCCCTGATCAGGGTCTCGTGCCCCTGGTGCAGCGCGCCCATCGTCATCACCACACCGACCGTGCCGGCCAGCCCCTCCCGGGCCTTCGCCAGCTCCGCCCGCGTGTGCACCAACTCGGTCCCGGTGCTCATGCTGTAATCCCTTTCGCTCGCGACTGCGGGGCTCGCAAAACCGGCTCACTCCTCGCGCTCACCGCACTCCCACCCGCTCGCGACTGCGGGGCTCGCAAAACCGGCTCACTCCTCGCGCTCACGCGGGCACCTCGCGGTGGATGCTCGCCAACACGTCCAGCAGCGACTCGGCGTCCACCGGGCGCAGCCGGCCCGCCGCGATCGCCCGATCCGCGCTCCGTCGGGCCAACGCCAGGTAGGGGGCGACGGATTCCGGCGCGGTCTCCGCCAGCCGGGCCAGGTGCCGCCGTACGGTGCCCGCGTCGCCCCGCGACACCGGACCGGTGAGCGCGTCGTCGCCGAGCCGCAGCGCGTTCTCCAACGCCGCCCGCAGCAGCGGGGCGAGCACCTTCTCCGGCTGCCCCACCCCGGCGTCCCGCAGCCGGTCGGCCGCCTCGTTGACCAGGGTCACCAGGTGGTTCGCGCCGTGCGCCAGCGCCGCGTGATAGAGGACACGGTCCGCCTCGCCCACCCATTCCGGCACCCCGCCCAGGTCGGCGACGAGCCGGGCCGCCGCCGCCCGCAGCTCCACCGGGGCGGTCACCCCGTACGAGATGCCGGCGAGCCGGGACAGGTCGTCCGGCGTACCGGTGAAGGTCATCGCGGGGTGCAGGGCCAGCGGGCGGGCGCCCACGGCGGCGGCCGGGGCCAGCACGGCCAGGCCGTGTGCGCCGGAGGTGTGCGCGACCAGTTGGCCGGGGTGCAGCGCCCCGGTGTCGGCCAGCCCGGCGACCACCACCGCCAGGGCGTCGTCCGGCACGGCGATCAGCAGCAGGTCGGTGGCGTCCCGGGCGACCGAGGTGGCCGACCGGTTCACCGCATCCGGCAGGAGCAGCGCGATCCGGGCCTTCGCGGCCCCGGAGACCCCGGAGGCGGCGACCACCCGGTGCCCGGCGGCGACCAGCGCCGCCCCCAGCACGGCACCCACCCTGCCTGCGCCGACGACACCGACGGTGAGGCTCCGGGGAAGGACGAACGGGACGCCGGGTACGGCGGGGCCCTGCGGTGCGGCGGCCCCGGGCGGGGCAGCCGGACGCGGGCGCAGCGGTGCGCTCATGGCAACGATCCAGTCCTCGAAAGGGGGTACCGGTCGATCGCAAGTATGCGCCGGGGGCAGGGAACACGAACAAGGATGTGTGAAAACCTTCACCGACTGCGGGGACCGGGCCGCCCGGTGGAGCGGCGGCCCGGTGCGGCAGCTCAGCGTCGGTCGCGTAGGAAACCGGCGTCGACGAACTTGACATTGGTGTCCGGACGCGCCCCGTCGTCCCCGTCCGGCTTCGCCGGGGTGTTCCGACCGTCGTGCACCACCAGCAGCCCACCGGGGAAGCCCGGCAACGGGGTGGCCGTCACCGCCGCCCCGTCGCACTCCTGCGAGCCGTCGACCCGGCCGTCGACCACCGCGAACCGGCCGGTCGGCCGGTTGGTCCGCCGGTCGTAGGTGTAGAACGTGTCGTCGCCCTGGCTGGACACGATCAGGGTGCCCGCGTACCGGCCGGTGCGCAGGATGGTCAGGCCCTCCACGTCCTGGGCGATCCGCCCGCCGAAACCGGGGTCGGCGGCGTCCCGCACGGGAGCGGCGGCGGCACCGGAGGCGGCCACCAGCAGTGGTACGACCGCCAGCGCAGGGATCGCGATTCGTCTCATGCCCGCAGACCGTAGGGTCGGCACGGTGACGGACCCTGAACGCGGGATGAACTCGATACGCTGGCGGGACGCCATGGACGCCGCCCTCTACGGGCCGGACGGCTTCTTCGTCTCCGGGGCGGGCCCGGCCGGCCACTTCCGCACGAGCGTGCACGCCTCCCCCACGTTCGCGGCGGCGGTCTTCCGGCTCGTGACGCGCCTCGACGCCGCCCTCGGGTTCCCCACGCCGTTCGACGTGGTAGACGTGGGCGCCGGCCGGGGTGAACTGCTCCGCACCCTGGCAACCCTGGCCCACGACCCCGTACCCGACACCTCCCCACCCACGACCTCTCCGCACGTCGCTTCCCCCGCCGACACCCGCCCAGCCCCCAGCACCCCCCTCACCACCTCCCCGGCCGTCCCCTCCCCGACCGTCCCCCACCCGGCCGTCCCCTCCCCGACCGCCCCTCACCCGCAACCGCCGCCACTGGCCCACCGCCTGCGCCTCACCGCCGTGGAACTGGCCCCCCGCCCCCCGGATCTCCCGCCCGACATCACCTGGACCACCGAGATCCCACCAGCCCTGACCGGCCTCCTGATCGCCACCGAATGGCTGGACAACATCCCCCTGGACCTCGCCACCGGCCACCACTACCGCCTGGTGGACCCGAAAACCGGCAAGGAGACCCCCGGCCCCCCACTGACCCCCCAGGACACCACCTGGCTAACCCACTGGTGGCCCACCCCACCCCCACCCCCCGGCCTGCATCCGGTGATCAAGAGGTTTGCGTCAGAAGAGGGCGCGGAACCTGACGCAAACCTCTTGATCAACCGGGTGGAAATCGGGCGGAGTCGGGATGAGGCGTGGGCGAAGGCGGTGCGGCGGGTGGGGCGGGGGGTGGCGCTGGCGGTGGACTACGGGCACCTGCGGGGGGAGCGGCCGGTGGGCGGGACGTTGACCGGGTACCGGGGTGGGCGGCAGGTGCCGCCGGTGCCGGACGGGTCGTGCGACGTCACCGCGCACGTCGCCATGGACTCCGTGGCCGCTGCCGGTGAGCGGGTCGCCGGGTGCGCGTACACCCTCATGTCGCAGCGGGAGGCACTGCTCGCGCTCGGGGCCGACGGCGGGCGACCGCCGCTGAGCCTGGCCGGCACCGACCCCGCCGGGTACGTGCGGGCGCTCGCTGCGGCGTCGGCGGCGGCCGAGCTGACCGACCCCGCCGGCCTCGGCGGGCACCACTGGCTGCTCCAGCCGGTCGGCGTCGCCGTCGATACACTCATGGCACGATGACCGGATGACCACGGACACCGGTGAACTGCGCGAGCTGACCGTCGGCACCGGGGCCGGCGGCGAGCAGCTCGGCACCGACATGGTGCTCAACATCGGCCCGCAGCACCCCTCGACGCACGGGGTGCTGCGGCTGAAGCTGGTGCTCGACGGGGAACGGGTGGTCGCCGCCGAACCGATCGTCGGGTACATGCACCGGGGCGCGGAGAAGCTGTTCGAGGTCCGCGACTACCGGCAGATCATCGTGCTGGCCAACCGGCACGACTGGCTGTCGGCCTTCTCCAACGAGCTGGGCGTGGCGCTCGCCGTGGAACGCCTGATGGGCCTGGAGGTGCCCGAACGGGCCACCTGGCTGCGGATGGCGCTGGCCGAGCTGAACCGGGTGCTCAACCACCTGATGTTCCTCGGCTCGTACCCACTGGAGATCGGCGCGATCACCCCGGTCTTCTACGCGTTCCGGGAACGGGAGACCATCCAGGCGATCATGGAGGAGGTCTCCGGCGGTCGGATCCACTACATGTTCAACCGGGTCGGCGGGCTCAAGGAGGAGGTGCCCGCAGGCTGGACCGGCCGGGCCCGCGCCGCCATCGGCGAGGTCCGCCGCCGACTGCCCGACCTGGACGATCTGATCCGGCGCAACGAGATCTTCCTGGCCCGTACCGTCGGGGTGGGGGTGCTGTCGGCCGCCGACGCCGCCGCGTTCGGGGCGTCCGGGCCGGTCGCGCGGGCCTCCGGGCTCGACCTGGACCTGCGCCGCGACGACCCCTACCTGGCGTACGACCAGCTCGACGTGCCGGTGGTCACCCGCACCGCCGGGGACTGCCACGCCCGCTTCGAGGTGCTGCTCGACCAGGTGTACGCCTCCCTCGACCTCGCCGAGCAGTGCCTGGACCGGGTGGACCGGCTCACCGGGCCGGTGAACACCCGACTGCCCAAGGTGGTCAAGGCCCCCGAGGGGCACACCTACGCCTGGACGGAGAACCCGCTCGGGATCAACGGCTACTACCTGGTGTCGCGGGGCGAGAAGACGCCGTGGCGGCTCAAGCTGCGCACCGCCTCGTACGCCAACGTGCAGGCCCTGGCCACCCTGCTCCCCGGCTGCCTGGTACCCGACCTGATCGCCATCCTCGGCTCGATGTTCTTCGTGGTCGGCGACATCGACAAGTGAACCGCGTCTGATCACGGCGCGGAAGTTGTCCCGGGCGGCCCGACGTGGCCGGGTGGGCAACGCCAGGGGCCGGGGCGGGGTCAGCGCCAGTGGCCGCCGGCGCGGGGGGCGTCGTCCTGCGGCGGGTAGCCGTACCGTTGCTCGTCACCCCACTGGTGGCTGCCACGCGGCTCGGGCTCGGGGGTCCGCCACGAGACCACCGGCTCCCGGTCCCGCCGCTGCTCGGCCGGTTGCCCGCCCCACCGCTGGCCGTCGGCCTGTGCGGGCCAGTCCTGCGCCGACTGCGGGGCCCGCGCCGACCAGTCCTGCGCCGGCTGGCCGGCAGGAGCCGACCAGTCCGGTCCCGGCTGTTGTTCGGCACGGGCCGGCCGCTCCTGGGCGGACTGCACGGACTGGGCGGCACGGGCCGGCCGCTCCTGGGCGGACTTGACGGGCTGGGCGGCACGGGCCGGCCACTCCTCGGCCGGTCGCTGGCCGCGTGCCGGTTCGCGCCACTGCTGCGGCACCGGAACGCCGCCGGCCGGGAGCGCCGGGCGGTCGTCCGGCGCTGACCGGCCGCCACCCCACTGCTCACCAACCCGCTCCGGATCGTCGCGGTACGGGTCCTCCTGCCGGACCGAGGCCCACTGGTCGGAGTAGCGGTATCCCGCTCCGTCGGCGTGCGCCTCCGCCCGACGCTCCCCGACCCGCAACTCCCGGGCACGCCCGTCGTCGCGCACCTCGGCCCACCTGCCACCGGCGCGCACCTCACGAGCGGGCGGCTCCTCACGGGCGTCGGTCCAGCCGGTCCGGCTGCCCGTCCAGGCATCGGCCTCCTCGACGACCGGGGACCGCTCCGGCCGGGCCGGCTCGCCTCGCTCGTCGGCCGGAGCGCCCCAGGCGGGGGCGGTGGCCGGCCAGGCCCGCTCGTCCCGAGGTGCCGGACGGGAACCCCGGGAACGGTCGTCCGGCTGGGCCGACCACCCCCGGTCGGTCGACTCGGCCCGCCCCGACCAGGGACGCTCCGGCTCCCCGCCGGCCCAGGACGACTCGTCCGAGCCGGGCGTCCAGCGGCCGGCGTACCCACCGCCGTAGCCGCCACCCGCCGGGTCGGGCCCGTCGACGACGGTGTGCCGGGTGGTCACGTGCACGGTCTCGGTGTGCCGCACCACGCCGAGCGGGCGGGACGCCGGCTCGGCAGCGGGCACCGCGCCGCGCGGTTCCCGGGGGGACGCCCCGTACCCACCGGCCTGGCCGGTGACCGGGCGCTCCGGGGCGTACCGGCGGCCGGTCGGTTCGGCGGCCGGTCGGTCGGCGGTGGCCCGTCCCCGGCCCGCCGCGACCGGCTCCGGGGTGTCCGCCCGCCGCCCCCATCCCGATGCGGTCTCCTCGGCGACGGCCCGGCGACGGCCGACCGGAACCTCCGGTTCCGGCTCGGCGGCCGGGACCTGGACTCGACCCGCGCCGCCGGCCCGCTCGTCGGCGGTCGGCGGGCTGATTCCGGCGGCGATCCCTGCCGCCGCCGCGTCCAGTTGGCGACGCAACGCGGTGACCTGCTCCTCGGCCCGCTGGGACTGGTCCAACGCCTGGTTGCCACGCTGGGCGGCGGCGACGATCTCGCTACGCAACTCGCGTCGGAGCTGCTCCAACTCGTCGAGAACCTCCTCGCCGGACGACCGGGCACCGTCGTCGGCCCGCAGCGCGATGGAGAGGCCGATCAGCACCACGGAGGTGATGGCCAGTACCGCGGCGAACCGCAGTGGACCGTTGCCATCGGCGACCATCAGGATCAGCGCGGCTATCGGCGCGAACGCCACCCCGGTCCAGAACAGGACGGCCAGCAACTGGAGGCTGCGCTTCTCGGAGACGACCGGGGAGGGCATGGCTGTGCAGCCTACCGAGATGTACGCGGGCTGGGAACGGTCCCAGGGCAGAAATGACCCGATCTCGGCCGGTACGACTCGAGACGGACCCGGTCGCGGTCGGGGGGAGCCGACCGCGACCGGGATGACGATCAGCTGGTGGCGAGCGCGCCGTCAGACGAGAAGACCAGGCCCACGCTGGCGGTACCGGTCTTCAGGGCGTTCTTGGTCTGCGGACCACCGGCGTCCAGCGAGCTGAACGAACCGGCCTTGAAGTCGTAGACCTCGACCAGACCGGCCTGGCACTTCGGCCGCTGCGGGCACTCCGGCGGCCCGGCCAGCACGGTGTCCTTGCCGGAGCACTTGGCCGCCAGGTCGGAGAGGGTCTTCAGGGCGTACTTGTCGGCGAACGCCCTGGTGACGGCGAAGGCGTTCTGGTCCTGGGCCGACGACGGGGTGCCGAAGGTGATGCCCGCCTTGTCGCCCTCGGACTTCAACGCGCTGACCGTCTTGTCCAGCTCCGGCGAGGAGACCGGAGTGGCGTCCTTGCCGTTGGCCTTGGTGTTGAGGAACTCCGCCATGGTCGCCGCGTACTCGGGGACGACCTGGATCTCGCCCTTCTCCAGGCTCGGCTCGTAGAGCTCACGGTTGCCGATCTGCTGCACCTTGACCTGGTAGCCGGCCGCGGTCAGGGCGATGTTGTACAGCTCGGCCAGGGTCTGGCTCTCGGAGAAGTTGCCTGCCCCGACGACGATCGGGCCGCCCGACCCCTTGGCGATGCCGGTGGTCACCCCGTTGGCCGAGGCGAACTCCTCGGCAGCCGCCTTCGGCGTCTTGCGGTCCACGTCGACCGCCTTGTTGAGGGCGATCAGCTTCGGCGTGTCCAGCGCGGCGGAGACCCTGTCCAACGCGGCGAGGAGCTGCGGGTTCGCCACCTTGGCGTTGACCGCCGGAATGATGTTGTCGGTGTTCTGGAGCTTCTTGTCGTCGTCGAGGACGACCAGCTGGTCACCGGCGACCGGGGCGCAGCCCGCACTGCTCGTACCCTGCTCCGGAGCATCGGTGCCGGACGAGCCGGCGTCTCCGCACCCGGTCAACAGACCCGCCATGGTCAGGGCGCCCACCGCACCCACCGCCAGCCGTGTCCGTACGCGCATCGTGCCCGCCTTCCGTGTCCCGGCGCGGCCCCGGAAGGGCCGGCCGCGTGTCCGACGGGCGACGATCGCCGCCCGCGTGTTCCAGCCAATATCCTCCAGGACCGACCGACAAACTCTGAGCGGATTTCGTCATCGGATCGTCACGCGACAGATCAGTTTCCCGCCGTGGCGTCCGCCGCCCGTCGGTTCGCCGCCCGTCGGGTACGCCGCAGTGGTCGCGGGGTCACCACCCGCTCGACCAGCGCCAACACCCCCTCCGCCGCCAACGCCAGCCCAGCCACCAACACCCCGCCGGCGATGATCTGCCCGCCGCCGGCAGCGATGTCCAGCCCGAAGCCGGCGCGGATGATCTGCCCCAGTCCCCCGCCGTTGACGAACGAGGCCAGCGCCGCCGTCGCCACCACCTGGACGGCGGCCGTGCGGAACCCGGCGGCCAGGTACGGCACCGCCAGCGGCAGCTCCACCTGGCGCAGCACCTGCCACCCGGAGAGCCCCATACCGCGCGCCGCGTCCCGGGCCTCCGGATCGGCCTGCCGCACCCCGGTGTACGCGTTGGCCAGCAGCGGCGGCACCGCGAAGACGGCCAGCGCGACCACCACCGCCGGACGACCGAAGCCGAGGAAGGTCAGCGGCAGGATGGTCAGCAGGGCCAGGGTGGGGATGGACAGGGTCAGGTTGGAGATCAGCACGACCGCGCCGCCACCGCGCCCCGAGTGCCCCAGCCACAGGCCGACCGGCCAGGCCACCATGCAGCCCAGCAGCACCGCCGCGGCGGACATGCTCAGGTGCTCACCGATCCGGTCCAGCACACCACCCGGGTTGGTCCAGTTCAACGGGTCGTTCAACCAGACCACCGCCTGCTGCACGGGATTCATCGGGTCGACCCTTCGTTGGCGGCGGGGGTCATCGGGGGCAACTCCGCAGCGTCGGCGGGGGTCATCGGGGGCGGCTCCGCAGCCAGGGCGTGAGCAGGCGGCCCACGCCGGCCAGGATCAGGTCCAGCACCAGGGCCAACAGGACGCAGAGCACCGTACCGGTCATGATCTGGGCCTTGTAGAAGTTGTTCTGGAAGCCGGCGAAGATCAGCTGACCGAGGCCACCCCGGCCGATCACCACCCCGACGGTGACCAGCGCGACGGTGGAGACGGTGGCCAGTCGTACGCCGGTGAGGATGCCGGGCAGGGCCAGCGGCAGGTCGATGCGCAACAGCCGGGCCCAGCGGCCGTACCCCATGCCCTCGGCGGCGTCCCGCACCTCCGGGGGCACCTGGTTCAGCCCGGCCACCGTGTTGCGGACGATCACCAGCAGCGCGTACAGCACCACCACGGTCAGCACGGTCACCGCGCCGATGCCCAGGTACGGGGCGATGAACGCGAACAGGGCCAGGGAGGGGATCGTGTACAACACCCCGGCCAGTGCGAGAATCGGCCCGGTGAGACGTCGGTACCAGTAGGCCAGCACCGCCAGCGGCAGGGCGACCAGCGCGGCGAGCAGCACCGCCCGGCCGGTCAGCGAGGCGTGCTCGCGCAGCGCGGCGAGAACGGTGTCAGAGTTGTCCCGCACGTACTGCCAGGAGAACCACGGATTACCCGGCTCGGCCCGGTAACTCAGGTGGAAGGACACACGTGGACGTTACCCCCGGGGGCACCGGCGACGCAGGGCACAGCGCTGCCTCGATCAGGCTGGACGGCATCCGCAAGCGGTACCCGGACGGCACCGAGGCGGTCCGGGAGCTGAGCCTGGAGGTGACGGCCGGCGAGCTGGTGGTGCTGATCGGCCCGTCCGGCTGCGGCAAGTCCACCGTGCTGCGGATGGTCAACCGGCTGATCGAGCCGACCGGCGGCCGGATCTTCCTCGGCGACGAGGACATCACCCGGGTCGACCCGGTGAAGCTGCGCCGCCGGATCGGGTACGTGATCCAGAACGTGGGCCTGTTCCCGCACCAGACCGTGGCCACCAACGTCGGTACCGTGCCCCGGCTGCTCGGCTGGTCGAAGGAGCGGATCCGGCAGCGCAGCGGTGAGCTGCTGGAGCTGGTCGGGCTGGACCCGGCCCAGTTCGGTCGCCGCTACCCGCACGAACTCTCCGGCGGCCAGCGGCAGCGGGTCGGCGTGGCCCGCGCGCTGGCCGCCGACCCGGTGGTGCTGCTGATGGACGAGCCGTTCTCCGCCGTCGACCCGATCGTGCGCGCCCGGTTGCAGGAGGAGTTCCTCCGGCTCCAGGCCGAGGTCCGCAAGACCATCGTGCTGGTCACCCACGATCTGGACGAGGCGGTCCGGTTGGGCGACCGGATCGCGGTGCTCTCCGAGGGGGGCCGGCTGGAGCAGTACGACACCCCGGCGGCCCTGCTCGGTGCCCCCGCCTCGCCGTTCGTCCGGGAGTTCGTCGGTGCGGACCGGGGCATCCGCCGGCTCGCGGTCACCCCGGTCACCCGGGAGGTGCTCGACGGGGCGACCGTCGACGCCTCCCTGCCGGAGTTGCCGCTGGGCCGGTCGGCGTACGACGCGCTGGCCGCGATGCTGACCGCTGGCGTCGACACGGTCGTGGTCACCGCCGACGGCCGGCCGGCCGGCACGCTCAGCCGCGCCCGGGTGCTGGATCTCGGGCGGACCGACAGCTAGGCAACGCCGAGGTCAGACCGGGCCGGGGTGCAGACCGGGCCGGGTCAGGCCCGACCGCCCAGGCTGGCCAGCCCGATGATCCAGCCGGCGAAGAAGCCGTAGCCGGCTCCGGTCCCGGTGGTCTCGAAGGCGGCCAACAGCGACCCGTCCGAGGTGAGCAGCGCCGCCAGCAGGGTGGCCGCCGCCCCGGCCAGGGTGTACGCGGCCCAGCCGGAGAAGAACTGGCTGGCCGAGCCCTGCACCCGGGCCACCTGGCCGGCCGGCAGCAGGTAGAGCAGCGCGGCGGCGAACAGCAGCAGCAGGATGGCCCGCAGGTCGGTGGCGAGCACCCCGTGCGCCGAATCCGCCGAGTCGACCCGCCAGGCCGGCCAGGCGAGCAGCCGCAGGTACCAGCCACCGGCGGAGTTCGGATCGGTGTGCTCCTCGGCCCAGCCGACGTACCAGGGGCTGCCGCAGACGCCGACGAGGATCAGCGCGGCGAGGGTGCCGGTGCCGGCCGCGGTGCCGTACCCGCGCACGGTGCGGGGACGGTTGGTGAGGGCCATGCGGCGGGAAGTTCCCGATCCGCCACGGCCGGCAAACCTCTCCCGCCACCCGGCGACGCGCCCGGTCAGTGCTTCATCAGGTAGTCGATGAACGCCGCCCGCAGCAGCGGCGCGGACTCCTCGTAGCCGTGCCCGGTCAGCTCCCGCCACAGCGCCGACGCCTCGTCGATGGTGGGCCCGACCGAGTTGGGCGCCCCGTCGAGGGCCGCGGCCTCGTCGGCGTTCGGCAGGTGCCGCAGCACCGACCAGAAGAACCCGACGTCGCGCCGCTCCCGGGCCAGCGCGAAGGCCCGCTCCCGCAACTCCTCCGTGGAGAGGGCGTCGAGCTGGTCGAAGGTGTGGCCGGTGCCGGCGGAAGGAGTCTCGGTCATGTCCGCGAGCCTAACCGGCGAGATCCCGTCCCGGCCCGTCGTCCACGCCCGTCCGCGCCGCCGGCCGGTGGGTCAACGCTCGCCGGTGTCCCAACGGGGTGGTTCGCGCTGCCACCGGGGGGCCTCCCAGGGGTCGGGCGGGGTGTCGGCGTCGGTCGTCCGCTCCGGCAGTGCCGGGGGCCAGTTACGCGCCTCTCCGGAGGGGGGGATCGACCAGCCGGAGCTGATCGCCCCGTCCCGCACCGGCGGCAACTCGACCGGTTCACCCCGGGGCGTACGCGGCCGACCGTACGTCTCGACCAACCGGGTCACCAGCAGGCCGCCGGCCAGCGCCGCCCCGCCGACGGCCCAGCGGTCGGTCGGGGCACCGGTCTCAGCCGCCCAGGCCAGGTAGGTCACGACCAGACCGACCGCGAGGAGGGCGCCGAAGATTCCGCCGCGTCGGCCGTAGGCGCTGGTGCCGCCGAGCATGGACCCGCCCACCGCGAGCACCGTCCAGTCCAGCCCCGACGTCGGCGTCACCGGACCGGTCCCGTTGGCGGCGACGAGCACCCCGGCGAGCATGGCGAGCACGGTGGAGGCGATCAGCGCGGCGGCGGTCACCACGGCGGCGGCCAGGCCGCGTCGTCGGGCCGGATCGGCCACCGGGCGGAACCGGCCCACCAGGCGACGCACCGCCCGGATCGCGCCGAACGCCCCGAGGAGGACGGCGACCGCGGCGAAGCCGGCGAAGAGGTAGTAGGCGTTGCGCCGGGGGTCGTAGTCGGCCTGCACCGCCACCGGCAGCTTCCGCCGCTCGATCCAGACGATCATCCCGGCGGCAGCGGCCAGGCTGGCGGCCCAGCCGGGGACGTGCAGCACCACCACCGCCCAGGCCAGGGCCAACCCGCCCAGCGCGGCGGCGACCAGGGCCGGGACGACCGCCGTCGACACCCCCCGGTCGCCCTGCTCGGCGAAGTGCAGCGCGGCGGCCAGCGCGACCGGGCCGATCGCCAGGTTCACCGCGGCGGTACGCAGGCTCAGCCCGGCGGCGAGGACGAGCAGACCCAGCGCGACCGCGTCGACGAGCAACCGACGCAGGCCGGCACCACGCACCGCGTCGGGGTTCTCCCGCCAGAGCAGGTAGGCCAGCGCGGCGAGGGCGAGCAGCAGAACCAGTTCCCAGGCGACGTGCACGCCGAGCCGGTCCCGGCCGGGCTCACCCTGCGTCGGGTCGTCGAAGACGCTCTCCGGCGCGGTCGCGGGCACTTCTGCCGACGCCGCCCGGCCCGGTTCGTCGTACACCATGCGGTGCGCCTCCCAGGTGACCGGCCGTCCCCGGTGACGGCTGACTGTTCTCCGGTCGCCAGGCACCGTACCCGCGCGCAGGGCCGGACGTAACCCCTCGGTCAGCGCTGGCCGGATCGCCCCTGCCGGTCGTCGGTGTCCTCGTCGGACTCGGGGACCCGACAGGAGCGTTCGAGCCAGAGCGCGGCGGCGATCAGGGCGAACGAGGCGAGCGTGCCGGCCCCGGCGGCGGGCCGGTCCTCGATCGCGGCGTTGGTCGGCTCGACGAAGAGCCAGCCGGTCAGTCCGGCGTAGAAACCGAAGAAAATCGCCCCGGCCAGCGCCGATGCCTTGGCCAGCACCACGAACCGGGCGACCAGCAGCGGGTTGACCGGCTCCCGACCGGGCTTGCGCTCGATCCGGCTCCGGGTGTTGACCGCCGCGTACGCCTCCAGCACCGCGAGCGCGGCCAGGGTGACCACCGGCAGCCAGGGCAGCCGGGGGATGCCGCTGTAGTAGAAGCCGCTGATCAGCAGCCAGGCCACGGCGGCGGCGGCGAGCGCGGCGACCAGCAGGGTCGAGAACCGGGTGGGCCCCATCTTCGACCCGTCGGGCTCCTGGTCACGGGGCGGTCGGGACTGCGTCATGCCGGCCGGCTCCACTGGTTCATGCGTCCGACTCTAACGCCAGATCGGGGCGGGGGTTCAGATCGAGGGCGTCACGTGCGACCGGTTCGGCCTGGAGCAGATCGGTGAGCCCACCGTGCCCGACCAGCCGCCCGCCCGGGTCGATGTCGAACCACGGTCGGAGCACGAAGGCGCGCTGGTGGGCCCGGGGGTGCGGCAGGGTCAGCCCGGGGTCGTCGCTGAGCACCGGTCGACCGGCATCGTCCCAGACGGCGACGACGTCCACGTCGAGGGTGCGCGGCCCGAACCGTCGGGCCGGGTCACGGACCCGGCCGGCGGCCTGCTCGGCGGCGTGCGCGCGGGCCAACCAGTCGCCCGGGGTCGCCGCCGGGTCGGCGACCATGACCGCCGCGTTCAGGTACGCCGGCTGGTCGGCGTCCCCCCAGGGGGGCGTCTCGTAGACGCCGGAGACCATCACCACCGCGTCGCCGAGGCCGGTCACCGCGGCCCGCAGGTGGCCGAGCCGATCGCCCAGGTTGCTGCCGATCGACAACACCGCCCGGGTCATCGGGTACGACGCATCGCGACGGCCACGTCGGCGAAGGTGTGCGGGATCGGGGCCTCGGGCTTGTGAACGGTGACGGTGGCCGCGGTGACCAGCGGTTCGGCCAGGCAGACCGCGAGCAACCGGTCGGCGAGCGTCTCGATCAGGTTGACCGGCTCGCCGGTCAGCACCGCGACCAGCCGCTCGGCCAGGTCGCCGTAGTGCACGGTGTCGGTCACCTCGTCGGTGCGGGCGGCCGGAGCGAGGTCGAGTTCGAGTTCGGCGTCGACCACGAACTCCTGGCCCCGGGCGCGCTCGAAGTCGTAGACGCCGTGCCGACCACGGGCCCGCAGCCCGGTCAGGACGATCCGGTCGGTCATCGGTCTCCCCTCCCTCGATCGACGCCGGCTGGGCCGTTCCCGCCGCCCGGCCGGGCCGGACCGGTGACGCCCCCCAGCCCGGCCATCTCCCCCAGCCCAGGCACGTCCCCCAGCCCAGGCACGGCCCTCAGCCCCGCCGGTCCGGCGACATCCCCCGGACCGGCCCGGCCGGCTCTCGCCTCCGGACCTGACCGGGCAGGCGGGTCCTCCCCTGCGCGCCCGGGGGCGACGGTGAGCCGGGGGCGGCCGGTGGCCGACCAGACGGCGAGCGCGTCGACGGTGCCCCGGACGTCGTGCACGCGTACCCCCCAGGCACCGGCGGCCACGGCGAGCACGCTGGTGGCGACGGTGGCGGCTGCCCGGCCGTCGGTGTCCCGTGGGGTGCCGTCCGGGTCGGCGAGCAGGCGGCCCAGGTACGACTTGCGGCTGGCGCCGAAGAGCAGGGGAAGACCGAGGTCGAGCAGCTCCGGCAGGCGGGCGCTGAGCTCCCAGTTGTGCGCGGCGGTCTTGGCGAAGCCGAGCCCGGGATCGATCACGAGTCGGTCGGCGGTCACCCCGGCGGCCAGCGCGTCGTCGACCCGCTGGGCGAGTTCGGTCCGGACGTCGGCGACCACGTCGGTGTAGGTGGCCAGTTCGCCCATCCCGCGGGAATGCCCCCGCCAGTGCATCAGTACCCAGGGGCAGCCGGCGTCGCGGACCACCCGGGCCATGTCGGGGTCGGCCAGCCCGCCGGAGACGTCGTTGACCACGACGGCACCGGCGACGACGGCCGCCTCGGCCACCGGGGCCCGGGTGGTGTCGATGCTGACCGGCACTCCGGCAGCGCTGAGTTCCCGGATCACCGGCAGCACCCGGGCCACCTCGGTCCACGGGTCGATCCGATCGGCCCCCGGCCGGGTGGACTCGCCGCCGACGTCCACCAGGTGCGCGCCCTCGTCCCACAGTCGCACTCCATGTGCGACGGCCGCGTCGAGATCCGCGTACCGGCCACCGTCGGAGAAGGAGTCGGGCGTGACGTTGAGGACGCCCATCACCACCGGGCCCTGCGCCCGTACCAGATCGGTCACGACTAGACGGTACCGGTCGCGCCGAGCCGCTCCCGGAACCCCCACCGACCACCCCGTGGCGGCACTGACGTGCCGATTGGAACAGGTGTACGATCGGTCATCAGGGTCGATCGGCCCCAGTCTTCGCGGCTTGTCGCAAAGGGGGGCGGCCCGTACGCTGTGGAATTGCCCAGCATCAAGAGATGGCGAAGCGTGGAGGGAGGGCCGAAGCGGGAAAATCCCCCCAAATCTCGCCACGCTCCGTGGTGGGAAACCCGCACGGTGTCAGCGACGCCGCGCAGATTTGAGCACATTCCCGCCAGGCTTGCCTACTGCACCACCGCGGCACCGCCGGCCGCGCTATGGGGAGGTTCCAGTGATCGCCTTCGAGCTCATGGAGACGACGTCGTCCGGCGTCGCGCAGGTGCTGCACACCCTGGCGACGGCGCCGCTCGCCGAACCGGCCCCCAAGGGCATCGACACCAACGGTGTCGTCACCTTCTTCGCCAGCAAGATCGCACCCATCCTGCTCGCCGTACTCGGGGTCATCTTCATCGGCCGGGCCAGCCGGGGCGAGATCTCCAAGGTGCTCACCAGCTCGGCCATCGCGATCGTCGGGCTGGCCTTCATCGCCGGCGCGGCCACACTCTTCTTCATCGGTGACTACCTGATCGACCTGATCTTCGAATAGGCGCGGGCGAGACATGCGGCTGCGCACCGACGACGACATCTACCGGGCCCGCCTGGTCTACCTCGGGCCGCCCGGCTACACCCTTCCGGTCCACCTCCCGTACGCCCAGTACGGACTGTTCATGCTGCTCGTGCCCCTCTACATGTTCATCCACTGGCTGTTCACGATGCAGGTCGAGTTCTTCCCCGCCTGGGAGATCGCGCTCGCCATCGTGAGCACCTCGTTCATCTTCCGGTACGTCGACCCGGACCGGCCGGCGCGGATGGTCATCCGCACCGCGCTGACCGACTGGCGACGCACCCGGGAGCCGGCCGCCGAACTGCGGGATCCCCGCCTCGTCGGCAGCCGGATCAGGATCCGGGAGGAACTGGCATGACCGGGCGTACCCGCATCGGGCAGTCGGACCACATGGGTGAGGCGGTCGAATGAGTCGCTCTTCCACGCCGGGTTTCCCGGCCGGACGACACAGCGCCCCGCACGGTAACCGTGCGCGGTCGTTCGACTACCCCCAGGAGGAGCTGCGGGACGACGAGCCGTACGATCCGACCCTGCTCACCGGGGCAGGTCAGGGTGGGGTCGGCGTCTTCCAGGCACCCCGGCCCACGCCCGGTCGTGACACGCCCCCGGTGGAGCCGGTTCCCGCCACTCCGATGCTGGTGGGTGACGGCACCGACATCGACTCCCCCTTCCTCGATCTCTTCGGCGGCGGCCCGCGCCCCGGCGCCCCCTCTCCCGGCACCGCCAGGAGACGCGGCCCCGGCCGGGAGCACCAGCCCGTTCCGCACCAACCGGTCGCCGCGCCGACCCCACCGGCAGCCATCGAGGCGCAGGCAGCCCCGGCGGCGATCGAGGCGGCCCCGACGACGGAGCGGCCCGCCCGTACCCGGGTTCCGCACCAGCAGGGCGACCGGTTGGCGACGACTCCGGCCGCCGACCGGCCGGCCGAGCCGCCGCAGCGGGCACCACGCCGGATCCCGACCGAGCTGTTCCCCCGGGACACGGGCGAGCCGCTCACCGCACGGGAGGCAGCCGAACGGGCCCGCCGGGAGGCCACCGAACGGGCCCGGGAGGCAGCCGACCGCAGCCGACGCGAGGCCGCCGAGCAGGCCCGGCGCGAAGCAGCCGAGCAGGCCCGGCGCGAGAGCGCCGAGACGGCCCAACGCGAAGCGATCGAGCAGTCCCAACGTGAAGCAGCCGAACAGGCCCGCCGTGAAGCGGCCGAGCACGCCCGGCGTGAGACGACGGAAGCAGCTCGGCGCGAGGCTGCCGAGACGGCCCGACGCGAGGCCATCGAACGTACCCGGCGTGAAGCCACGGAACGAGGTCGACGCGAGACCGCCGAGACGGTCCGGCGGGAGAGTGCCGAGCAGTCCCGGCGGGAGGGGGTCCTGGCGGCCCAGCCCCGGCCCACCTCGGCAGCCCCGACGGCGACGGCCTGGCCGGAACACGTCGAACCGGCCTGGCCGGAGCCCGTCGCACCGGTCCGGGTGGAGGCCGTGACCGCGCCGGTGGGCGCGCTGACCGTCGAGCCGGCCCGACGCGAACTCGCCGAGCCCGATCGGCCCGAACCTACGGACCCCGGCCCCCGGGAACTGGCCGCGCCGAGGCAACGCGCGGCGAGTCGCCGTACCGCTCCGACCAAGCCGGTCCGGGTACGCCCACCGAAGATCAAGTTCGGTGATCGGGATCCCTCGATCGAGCTGGCGATCACCGAGATCGCCGGTCACCTGACCTTCACCCCCAACACGGTCACCGCCTGGTACTGGCTCCCCGAGGTCCGGTGGGCGTTCCGCCCGGACGCCGAACGCGAGGCGCTGCTCTCCGCGATCTCCGAGCAGTACGCCGGCCTGGCCGGCTTCCGGCTGCACCTACGCCGCACCACCCGGCCGTTCCCGGCCGACGAGTGGGCCCGCACCATCGACGCGCACACCGCGGCACCGCTGCCCGACGTCCCCGGCACGCCCGGCTGGGCCGACCACCTGGTCGCCGCCCAGCAGCACCTGATGTCGGTCAACCATGCCGAGGGGCAGACCTACCTGGGGGTCACCTTCGCCCGCCGCTCGCTCGGCGACTCGCTCACCGAGCGGTTGCTGCGCACCTTCGGCAAGGGCACCGCCGACGGAGAGCGCCGCAAACTGGGTCGCACCGTCGAGCAGTTCGACGAGGTGCTGGGCAGCTTCGGCATGCGTGGCCGGCGGGTCACCGCGCAGGAGCTGGAATGGCTGCTCTACCGCTCGGTCGCCCTCTGCATGGCCCCGCCCGGCACGCTCTCCCCGGTGACCAACGGCCGGTGGGAACGCGGTGACCTGCTCGCCCTCACCGAACAGGTCGAGCGCTACCGCACCCCGTACGGCACCACGGTCAAACTGGTCAACCGGATGACCGGCGAGGAACGGCACGTCGCCGTGCTCGCGGTCGGCCGGATGGAGCCGTTGGAGATCCCCGAACGACACGAGCCCTGGCTGCACTTCCACGAGCGGCTGCCCTGGCCGATGGAGATCTCCACCCGGGTCGACATCCTCGGTTCCGGCGACTCCTTCCGCAACCTCGAACACCGCTTGCGGATGATCCGGTCACAGCAGCTCGACTACGCCGAGCACGGCATCGACGCCCCGCCGGAGCTGGAACGACTCGCCAAGCGGGCGCTGGTGATCGGCGACGAGATGACCACCGGCCTGCCGGTGGACTCCGCGCGGGCGCACGGCTGGCACCGGATCGCCGTCGGCGGCCGGACCCGCGAGGAGTGCATGGAACGGGCCCGCCGGCTCATCCAGCTCTACTCCCGGGAGTTGCGCATCTCCCTGCAACACCCGAAGAACCAGGACTGGCTGGCCCGGGAGTTCATCCCCGGCGAGCCGATCGCCAACACCGGCTACGTCCGACGGATGCCGGTCCCGCTGCTGGCCGCCGCACTTCCCCAGGCGGCGTCCACCGTCGGCGACCGGCGGGGCGACCTGATCGGTCGTACCGCCGGGACCTGCCGCCGGCCGGTCTTCCTCGACCTGCACTTCCCGATGGAGGTACGCGAACGCTCCGGGCTCGCCGTCTTCGTCGCCGAACCCGGCGGTGGCAAGTCGACGCTGCTCGGCGCGCTCGGCTACCTGGCCGCCCGGCGGGGTGTGCAGGTCACCCTACTCGACCCGTCCGGACCGCTGGCCCGGCTCTGCGCCATGCCGGAGCTCAAGCCCTACGCCCGGGTACTCAACCTGACCGGGTCGGAGCCGGGAACGCTGGCACCGTACTCGCTCATCCCCACCCCGCTGCGCAGCGAGTTCACCACCGGCGCGGCGGGCGACCGGGAGTTCGAGATCGCGGTCTCCAACGCCCGGGCCGAGCGACGCATGCTGGTGCAGGACATCTGCATGATGCTGGTGCCGCCGCAGGTGGCCCGGGAGGCGTCCACCGCCACCCTGTTCCGACACGCGGTGCGTCAGGTGCCGGCGGAGGAGACGTCCACCCTGGACAGCGTGGTCGCCTGCCTCCAGGGGCTCGACGACGACGCTGGCCGGGAACTGGCCAACCTGTTGCTCGACACCGCCGAGATGCCCCTGGCCATGCTCTTCTTCGGCCGTCCGCCAGAAGGGCTGCTCGGTGCCGACGCGGCGCTCACCGTGATCACCATGGCCGGTCTGCGGCTACCCGACCTCAAGATCGAACGCGAGTACTGGTCGGCCGAGGAGGCGTTGGCCCTGCCGATGCTGCACACCGCCCACCGCCTCGCCGTACGCCGCTGCTACGGCGGGTCCATGTCGTCGCGCAAGCTCGTCGGCCTGGACGAGGCGCACTTCATGGAGGGCTGGCGCTCCGGCCGCTCCTTCCTGGTCCGGCTCGCCCGCGACTCCCGCAAGTGGAACCTCGCCGCCCTGGTCGCCTCGCAGAATCCGAAGGACATCCTCGGCCTCGACGTCCAGAACCTCGTCTCCACCGTCTTCGTCGGCCGGATCGCCGAGGACAGCGAGATTGCCTCCGAGGCGCTCCGATTGCTCCGGGTGCCGGTCGACGACGGTTACGAGGCCACCCTGGCCTCTCTCTCCGCCGTGGACACCACCTCCGCCACCCGGCTCGGCTTCCGCGAGTTCGTCATGCGCGACGTGGACGGCCGGGTGCAGAAGGTCCGGGTGGACGTGTCGTACGTCGAGGGCCTGCTGGATCACCTTGACACCACCCCCGCCGCGGTCGCACAGGCCGCCGGGATACTGCCGACCGTCCTGGCTGATCTGGAGGCGTGACAATGGCGAGGGCCCGGGCACGGATCACGGCGCTCCTCCTCGCACTCGGCGTACTCGCCGGTGCCACGATCGCCTGGCCGGTGGTCGGGGCCACACCGGCGTACGCCGGCCCGCCCGTGACGGCGCAGGCCGCCGCAGACCTCTGCACCACCAAGGAGTGGCAGACCGACTTCCGCACCTGCGTCGGCAAGCTGAAGCAGGTCAGCGAGACGGAGGTGGACTGTCGCAAGCCACCGGTCCCCTCGGCACCGGATTCCGGTCTGGCCGGCTGGTTCGCCTCCCGGCCCGACGCGTCCAAGCTTCCCGGGCCGAAGGGTCTCTACAGCGACTACGGCTATGGGGGCTACAGCTTCAACACGTACGACGTGGAGGGGGGCTGTGCCTCCACCGTCCTCCATCCGGACTACAAGTTCACCACGACCGTCGCCAACGGCGAACTGATGATGGCCACCGCGGTGGTGGGTGCCTCGAACGCGCTGCGGGAGCGCGCCTGGGACCCGCGAACGATGTGGAACTGGGCCGACCCGCTGGTGGAGAAGGCGACCAAGGCCGTCTACCAGAAGGTGTTCAGCGTCTTCGGAATCGTGACCCTCTGCGTGGTGGGCCTCTATCTGCTCTGGCGCTCCCGTCAGTCCGACATGAGCAACGCGATGACCACCGCAGGCTGGGCACTGCTGGTGATGGTCGCGGTGACCGCGCTCGCCGCCTGGCCGGTGAAGTCCGCCAACATTGCCGACGGCACGCTCATCACCTCACTGGGTGTCGTCCACGACGCCGTCGGACCTGCGGCCCGCGATATCCCACCAGACCGATGTGTCTTGCCGAATCCCGATGCGTGCGTGGACAAGCGCCCTCCTGCCGTCCGCGCCAGTGACACTGCCACTGAGTCGATGTTGTACCGCAACTGGTTGCGTGGCGTCCTGGGCTCTGCCGACAGCGAGACTGCGAAGAAGTACGGGGCGGCGCTCTATGATGCCAAGTCGCTCTCCTGGGAGGAGGCGGAGAAGCTCCGGCAGAACCCTGCCACCCGAGAGGCAACCATCAAGGCCAAGCAGCAGCAGTGGATGACCGTGGCCGAGCAGATCAAGACCGAGGATCCGGAGGCATATGAGTACCTCCAGGGCAGTAGAGACATGGATCGGATCGGCTCGGGGTTCATCGCGGTGCTGGCCTCATTGCTCTTCGCCATGTTCGACCTCACCGCCTCCCTGCTGGTGCTGCTCGGCTTCATGATCTTCCGATGGGCAGTGATCGCGGCTCCGATCCTGGGCACGGTCGGCCTGCTCCGCCCGGCCAGCGCCGGGCTGCGGCGGCTGGCGAACGCGGTGGTTGCCGCGGTCTTCAACATCGCCATCTTCGGCACCGGAGCAGCGATCTACCTGTTCGCCGTCGACCTGATCATGAGCACGCCCACGCTGCCCGGCTGGCTTCAGGTGGTGCTGGTCTGGCTCTGTGGTGTGGTCGGTTGGTTGCTGCTCCGCCCCTATCGACGGATCACCCAGTTGGGCGGCAAGGACAACAGTGAGGCGGTCAGCTCCGCCGGTTCGTGGCACCGTCGGTTCTTCCGGGACATGCGCGTCGCCGCCCGGCTCGACGTGGCCGAGCCCGGTGGCACGACCGAGCCGAAGGGCATCCGGCGGCGTGGGCCGGCGCTGGAACCGGCGAGCCAGCGGCCTGAGGCCAGACGGGAGGACCCGAGCCACTCCACGGTCACCACACCAGCTCACCGGGAACGGCCGGATGGACGGGAACGCGCCGAGGAGACCGGGCCGACCTCACCGTCGCGGGAGACCGGTCGCCCCACGGCCGCACCCCGCCCCCGTCGGTCAGCGGCGGCCTGGACCGAGCCGGACGTGCCGGAGGAGGCCCCGTCGTTCGTGGTCTACCGGCCCGACTCCGCTGAGCGGACGCCGGTCAAGCCCAGTCCCCGGATACGCTCCGAGGCCAGGTGAGAGCGATGCGACGAGCAGTCGAATTCCTCTTCACGCGGCTCATCCGCTCGCGGCTCGGCATCGCGCTCGTGATCGCCGTGCTGGTCCTCGGTGTGATCAGCACAGCCCGTCTGGTGTCCGGTCCTGGCGACCTCACGGCGGGACTGAGTAGCCGCCCACGTGAACCGATCACCACCGTCGACCCGGAGGAGGGCGACGACGGTGTCATCGCCACCCCGGTCCCTGAATCGCCACGCACCCGGCCCGGCGAGTCGACCCCCGAGCAGACGGCCACCCGGTTCACCACCGCCTGGCTCGGCGGACCCGCCACCACCGCTGAGCAGTGGCAGGCCAGCCTTAGGCCGCTGTCGACGCCCGCACTCACCGAGAAGTTGACGGGCGCCGACCCAGCAGGGGTGCCGGCGGAGAAGGTCACCGGTACCCCGATGCTCCGTCCTCGGACGGCGGTCTTCGCGGAGGTACTGGTTCCGTTGGAAAACGGACGGCTGCGGCTGGAACTGGTTGCGCCCGACGGTCGCTGGTTGGTGGATGCCGTGGACTGGGAGCGGGAATGACTGCTGAGATGCCAAGATCGGGGGAAGCCCCTCGCCGCCGGTTCCGGATAGGTGCTGTCGCTGTCGCGCTGACAGGCACCCTCGCGCTGCTCTGCTGCGGAGGTGGTGCGGCGTTCTTCCTGACCAACCTCGGTGGTGACCAGGAGAGCATGGTGTCGAACGAGCAGCAGTGCGATGACGAGCACCGGGTCGACGTCAACGTCACCGGCACCATGCCTCGGATGTCCGAGTACGGGGACAGTCAGTTGCGGAACGCGGCGATCATCATCAAGGTCGGTCAGGAGATGAAGGTGCCACCCCGGGGATGGGTGATCGCGGTGGCCACCGCGATGCAGGAGTCGGCCCTGCGGAACTTGTCCAACAGCACTGTCGCCGGCTCACGCGGTATCCCGAACGAGGGCGTCGGCTCGGACCACGACTCCGTCGGCCTCTTCCAGCAACGGGCCGGCTGGGGAAGCGTCACGCAGCGGATGAGCCCCGACTATGCGGCCCGCAAGTTCTACGAGAAGTTGTTGAAGGTCGACGGTTGGGATCGGATGTCGCTGACCCGCGCAGCTCAAAAGGTGCAGATCAGCGCTTATCCCGACGCGTATGCAAAGCACGAGGACCTCGCCAGTCAGATCGTCAATGCGCTGGCCGGTGGTGCCGCCCGAACGGTGCAGATCGCCGACCGCGCGGTCTGCGACCAGGCCTCCGCGCGGACCATCGCTGCTTCCGGGTGGACCGCGCCGATCGACGGCGGCGTCGGCTCCGGTTTTCGTACCGCGAGCCGGCCGCGCCACAACGGAGTGGACATCGGTGCCCGCAAGCGGACCGAGATCCATGCCGCAGCTACCGGTAGGGTGCTGGTCGCCCGCTGCGATCCGGACCACAGCGGACGTCGCAGCTGCGACGTCGACGGCTTCCCCGGCAAGGGCGGATGCGGCTGGTTCGTCGACATTCTGCACGCCGGCGGCTATGTCAGCCGCTACTGCCACATGATCGAAAAGCCCCGGGTGGTCCCCGGACAGCTCGTGAAGGCCGGCGAGGTCATCGGGTTGGTGGGCAGCAGTGGCAACTCCTCCGGCCCGCACCTGCACTTCGAGGTCCATGTCGACAGTGACCGCAGCTTCGCCGGCGGGATCAACCCGGTGCCGTTCATGCGACAGCGGGGTGCACCACTGAACGGCTCGGCATGAGGCCAGCGGAACGATGAGCGGACCGCTGCCGGACCCCTTCGCCGGGCAACCCGACTGGGCCCCGCTACCACCACGGCCAATCGAGATCGTTCCCGCCACAGGCCGGGTCGACTTGCGCGGCCGCCGAGTCCTCGTCGGGCTTCCGGGCCTCGGTTGGCGAGGTGACCTACGCGCCGACGAACGTGTGGTTCAGGGCAGTCGCACCTATGTGCCGATCATCCCCGAACACGAGTGGTACCGGGCGGAGTCCGACCAGGTGGAGGTCTTCGCCCCGCTTGTTCCGGTGGAAAGGGTGTGGGTGGAGACTCTGGGCAGCCGGCCCGCGCCGACCGACCCAGCGCGCGAACAGGGCATCCGGCTGGTCTCCCTGGACGGACCGACGCATCGGGCCCCCACCCCGGTCTTCGAGACGGATGCGGTCAGCGGCCGACGGGTGGTGCACGTCGAGGACTCCGTCGAACAGCGGGACCTTCGTGCGGTGACCGAGTCCTACTCGGGCGCGGATGGCGACATCTGCGTCCGGGTCACTCCGGAGTTGGAGTGGTACCGCTGGGCCTGGCGCGGCCAACCACCCACCACACTGGAAGTGCCAGTCCACCTGCTATGGATCGAGTGACTACTAGGCAGCCTTGGTCGCCTCGCAGACTCTCCAATGCGCGTTGAGGCGGGTCTGAAATCGCCACCGCTGGCGATCACTTTGAGAAATGCCGTCCACGGCGGCTGAGATAATGAGATCCGTCTCCACTTGGGCGATCTCGCCTTGTCGTTGCATCAGGAGGGCACCCCAGCTGACCGTAAGCGTGGTCGCGAAGCGGCGCTCCCTGTCACGCAAGTCGTCACGGAGCGCTCGAAGTTTGGCTAGTCCATCAGGGCTCCCCTCGCAGGCAAGGAGTTGTGCGCGGGTGTCGTTCTCGTTGACCAGGAACTCGCGGAGGTAGTTGTCCACCACGACGTCCGGGGCGCTTCGGTCGGGGGTCGCGGCTCGCTCGTACAGCACGTAGCCCGCCACCCCACCCCCCACGCAGAGCAGCGCCAGCACCCCGGCGACGACGGTGAGGACGGTCCGGAGCCGGCGGGGCGGACGCACCGGCACCGGCAACGGCGCAGGGGGTGCCGACTGGTCCGGTGGGGTCCGCTGCGCCGGTACTCGGGACACCTGGGAACCGGCGGGGGGCTGCACTGATTCCACCCCTTGAGGCTATCGGCTGGGCGCCTCGTACCCAATGCCCCGGAAGCTGCGGATCGTGATCGGGCGACCTCGCGAGGTGAGAGTTCACCGCCTTTCGCGACAAGCCCGGCGCATCGCCGTCGCGCTTCCCGGGGGAGCGGCCCCGGCTGGGATACGGTCTGCAGTCGGGGAGGTTTCCAACCTCGGAAAGAGGGGTGGACGCGGTGGCCGGTCCGAAGGCTCGTACGAACCGCGCCGCAGCCCTGCACCGCCGCGCTGCGGTCACCGTCGTCGCGGCCACCACCGTCCTCGATGAGATCCGCCCAGCCCCCGCCGACCAACGTCGCCAGTACGAGTTGGCGGATCGACTGCGTACCGCCGCCGCGCTGCTCGCCCCGGGCTGGGCCGGTGCGGCCCTGGAGACACTGTCGGCGGATGCCCCGTGTGGTGAGGACAATCCGCCGTTCGTCCGGGTCGGGACGGCGACACCGCTGGAGGACGCGCGTTTCCCCGCGCTGGTGCCGTTGCTCGGCACAGGGCATCTGACGCTCGACGCGGATGTCCGGGACTCCCGGGTGGCCGGCCTGCTGCGGGCCGTGCTGCTGCGGTTGCTGGCCGCCGCCCCGGCGGGCTGCCTGCTGGTACGCGGAGTCGACGGCGTCGCCGCCGGACCGGGCGCCAAAGGCACCACCACCGGACCGGGAACCGGAGACACCGGAGACACCGGAGACACCGGCACCTTCGCACCGTTCGCGGCGTTGGCCGATGCCGGTCTGCTGCCGTCACCGGCGGCGGACGTGGCCGGGCTGCGGGCGGTGCTCACCGAGGCCGAGCAGTGGGTGTCTCCGGGGGCGGGACGACCCCGTCGACATGATCGAACGCTGCTGCTGGTGATCGCCCGGCTGCCCGAGTCGACCGGCCCGAGCGACCTGGACCGGATCGTGGCGTTGGCCGAGCGGGGCCGGGGAGCTGGCCTGCACCTGGTGGTCGCCGGTTGGCCGGTGCTCGGCCGTCCGCCGTTGCCGCAGGCCACGCCGATCCGGCTGCGCACCTCGTACGCGCTGGTGGGTGACCCGCCGGGTAGCCCGTTCAGTGGGCCGGGCACCGACGGGCCGGGCGGCCTGAACTGTCCGGTCCTCGTCGACGAGGATCCCGGTCCGGAGTTGATCGGGGCGGTCTGTCGTCGGCTGGCCGATCAGGTGGAGGCGGGTTCCCGGCTGGGTCTTGCCGAGCTGTTGCCGCCCGAGGACGCGGAGCTGTGGACGACGACGTCGGTCGACGGCCTGTCCACAAGCGTCGGGGATGCCAGCGGCCGGCCGGTCACCGTGGGTTTCACCGAGTTGACCCCGCACTGGCTGGTCAGCGGCCGATCGGACGCGGGCCGCTCGGCGTTCCTGACCAATGCCCTGCTCGGCCTGACCGCCCGGTACGGCCCGGACGAGCTGGCCCTCTACCTGGTGGACCTGGGCGACGGCGAGTCGTTCGTGGAGTTCCTCCAGACCGAGCGGGACCGTTCGTGGATGCCGCAGGTCCGCGCAGCGGGGATGGCTGCCGACCCGGAGTACGTCCGGGACCTCTTCGACCAACTGGTGGCGGAGATCCATCAGCGGGAGGAGGCGGCGGCGCGGGCCGGTGGTCAGCGCTTCGCGGAGCTGCGCGACCACCAGGTGCTACCACGCCTCGTCTGCGTCATCGACAACTTCCCGCTGCTGCTCGCCGATCGGGATCCGGTAGCCGCCGAGGTGCTGGCCAGGTTGGACGGGCTGGCCCGGTCGGGGCGCGGGTACGGCGTCCACCTGGTCCTGGCCGGCGCGGGTGACCTGGGTGTCGGCGCGGGGCCGGCGCCTCGGGACTCCGTGCTGGGGCAGTTCCCAGTGCGGGTGGCGCTCGCCGGTGGCAGCGCGGTGTTGATGCCGACCAACGACGCCGCCGCCGGCCTGGCGGTGGGCAGTGCGGTGGTGAACACCGCAGGCGGGTTGGGGGGTCCGCGCGGTGCCACGCGCGGGCACGAGCGGCTGATCCGGTTCCCCGACCCGCATGATGCCCCGGAGGTCGTCGAGCGGCTGCGGCATCGGCTGTTCGCGGCGCGGCCGGAGGGTGCCGTACCGCCGGTGGTGTTCGCCGGTTGGGCCCGGCCGTTGCTGCGTAACGACCCGCGGATGCGGGCCGCCGTGGCCGGTCGGTCCGGCGCTCCCGCGGCCCTGCTGGGTCGGGCGGTGGACGTGGCCCGGACGACCGTGGCGGTGCCGCTGGGCCCGGTGGCGGGACGGAACCTGGCCGTCCTGGGACCGGGCGAGGCGGCGGCGACGCTGCTGGCGACGGCCGCGCGGAGTGCCGCCGCACACCATCCGCCGGGCAGCGCCGAGTTCGTGATCGCCCCACTGGCCGAGGGGTCCGCCCGGCTGGCCGCCGCGCTCGCCGCCGAGCTGGGCGAGTGTCAGCGGGTGTCGACGGTGGACGGGGCGGGGCTGCTGACCGTGGGCGGCGGTGCCGGACCGACCTATCTGGTGGTGTTCGGGGTGGACGTGCCGTCGGCGGAGGAGCTGCCGCCGGATCGGCTGCGCGCCCTGCTGCGGGATGGCCCGCCGGCGGGCCGGCACCTGCTGGGCTGGTGGCGGACGGTTCCCCCGTTCGCCGGGTTGTTGGAGCCGGACGGCGAGGTCGGAAAGTTGGCCGCGGTCGCCGCGGTCGACGTGCCGGGTGCCCAACTGGCCCCGGTCTTCGGACGGCCGGTGCAGTGGCGTCCCCGGCCGGGTCGGGTGGTCCTCTGGGACACCCCGGACGACCGGGGCACCGTACTGGTGCCGTTCGCCGACGAGGCGGACCAGACGTGACCGACCGCAAGCGGCACCGGGCACGTCCGACCGCAGGTCGAACCCGACCCGACCGACCGAAGGCAGGACCGGGCGTGACCGACCGCGAGGAGGACCGGGCGTGAGCATCGACGACGCCGTGACGGCGGCGCCGGTCCGGCAGCGGACCGGCGGCGAACCGGCCCCGTCGGTGGCGGCCGCCTGGACGGACTACCTGGCCGCCGCCCGCCAACTCGACGGGGTACGCCGGGGTGCGGCGACGGCCGCCGCCGCGCAGGCCCGTGCCGTGGAGGCGGCCCGCGCGGAGCTGACCGAGGTTCGCGCCCGGCTGGTGCCGCAGCAGGCCCGGCTGCGCGAGTTGGGCGTGCCGGCGATCTCGCTGGCCCCGACGCCACCGGAGCTGGCCGAGGCCACCCGGGCGATGGCGGGCGGTCCGGCGGCGGTGCTGGCCGGCCTGCGGACGGCGCAGGGTTGGGCCGAGGGTGCCGACGCGGCGCTGGCGGCGCGCGGTTCGCTGCGTCCGGCGGCCTGGCCGCCCCGGTTGCGCAACCTGCTGGTGTACGCCCCGCTGGCGCTGGTCGTGCCGGTGGTGCAGCTGGTGTTGTTCCTGGCGACCGGCACCGGGCCGCTGACCGTGGTGGCGCTCCTGGTGGGCCTGCCGATGCCGGCGGCGGCGTTCGCGGCCGGCTGGCTGGGGGTGGGGCGGCTGTTCCCCCCGGGGCCGGACGGGCGGTGGGACCGCACGCCCCGCCTGGGGCTGCTGACCTGCCTGGTGCCGGCGGTGGTGACCGCCGCCGGGATCATGCTGGCGCTGCTGGCCGGCTGACCCGGCCCGTAGCCCGCAGCCGGTGCCCGGCGCTGCCCGCCGGTTGACCTGGGCCGCAACCTGCGGCCGGTGCGGGGTGCTGCTGGCCGGCCCTCGGGCCGCAGCCCCGGGGCCGTGCCGGCGGTGGGAGCCCGGCCGGGTGCTCAGCGGTGGATGATCAGCGACATCGCCTCGGCGCGGGACTTCGCGTCGTGCTGGAGTACGCCGCGCACGGCCGAGGTGACGGTCTTGGCACCGCTTTTCTGGATGCCGCGCATCGCCATGCACATATGTTCGCATTCCAGTATCACGATCACGCCACGCGGCTGGAGTTTGGCCATCAGCAGGTCGGCGATCTGCGAGGTGAGTCGTTCCTGCACCTGCGGACGACGGGCGAAGACCTCGACCAGCCGGGCCAGCTTGGACAGGCCGGTGATCCGGCCGTCGGGCCCGGGAATGTAGCCGATGTGCGCGCTGCCCCGGAACGGGAGCAGGTGGTGCTCGCAGAGGCTCATCACATCGATGTCCCGGACGAGCACCAACTCCTCGTGGTTGGCCTCGAAGGTGGTGCTGAGCACCTGGGCCGGGTCGACCCGGAGGCCGGCGAAGAGTTCGGCGTAGGCCCGAGCGACCCGGGCGGGGGTCTGCTGGAGGCCGTCGCGGTCGGGGTCCTCCCCGACCGCGATGAGGATCTCGCGGACCGCCTTCTCGATCCGGCCGAGGTCCATGGTCTCCTCGATCGGGCGACCGTTGAGCTTGCCGCTGATCAGCCGGGCGGCGACGTGGTCGAGTGTCTCGTCACCGGGTTCGGTGGACGAGGCGGCCAGCCCCGAGGGGTCGGGGCTGGCCGCGGCGTCGGTGTTCAGTGCAGACCGTCCGAGTTGTTCGAGGAGCCGCCGACGGAGATGCCGTCGGCCGTCGCCTGCGCCTTGAGCTTCTCCTTCTCCGCCGGGGTGAGCACCGGCGGCTCGGTGGAGGGCAGACGCTTGCCGAAGCCGTTGTACGGGGCCATCGGCGGGCGCTTCACCACCCGGGAGCAGATCCGGGCCATGTCGGCGGTGGAGAGGGTTTCCTTCTCCATCAGCTCAAGGACCATGCTGTCCAGGACGTCCCGGTACTCCACCAGGATCTCCCAGGCCTCGTCGTGGGCCAGCTCGATCAGGGCCCGCATCTCGCCGTCGATCTCGGCGGCGACCGAGTCGGAGTAGTCCCGCTCGTGGCCCATGTTGCGGCCGAGGAACGGCTCGTCCCCGCTGGTGCCGTACTTGATCGCGCCGAGCTTCGAGCTCATGCCGTACTGCGTGATCATCGCGCGGGCCAACTGGGTGGCCTTCTCGATGTCGTTGCCGGCCCCGGTGGTGGGCTCGTGGAAGACGAGTTCCTCGGCGGCCCGGCCACCCAGCGCGTACGCCAGGGTGTCGATCATCTCGGCCCGGGTCTGGGTGTACTTGTCCTCGGTCGGCAGGACCAGGGTGTGCCCGAGCGAGCGACCCCGGGACAGGATCGTCACCTTGTGCACCGGCGCGGCGTGCGGCAGCGCCCAGGCGACCAGTGCGTGCCCACCCTCGTGGTACGCGGTGATCTTCTTCTCCTGGTCGCTCATCACCCGGGTCCGGCGCTGCGGACCGGCGATCACCCGGTCGATCGACTCCTCCAGCGAGTCGTTGGTGATCGCCCGCTGTTCCTTGCGGGCGGTGAGCAGCGCGGACTCGTTGATCACGTTGGCCAGGTCGGCGCCGGAGAAACCAGGGGTACGCCGGGCGACCGCGTCGAGGTCGACGTCGGGCGTGAACGGCTTGCCCTTGGCGTGCACCCGCAGGATCGCCTTACGGCCTTCCATGTCGGGGGCGTCGACCGGGATCTGCCGGTCGAAACGGCCCGGACGCAGCAGCGCCGGGTCGAGGATGTCCGGCCGGTTGGTGGCGGCGATCAGGATGACCCCGCCCTTGGTGTCGAAGCCGTCCATCTCGACGAGCAGCTGGTTGAGGGTCTGCTCGCGCTCGTCGTGACCGCCGCCCATGCCGGCGCCACGGTGCCGGCCGACGGCGTCGATCTCGTCGACGAAGACGATCGCCGGGGCGTTCGCCTTGGCCTGCTCGAAGAGGTCGCGGACCCGGCTGGCGCCGACACCGACGAACATCTCGACGAAGTCGGAGCCGGAGATCGAGTAGAACGGCACCCCGGCCTCGCCGGCGACGGCGCGGGCCAGCAACGTCTTACCGGTGCCGGGCGGGCCGAAGAGCAGCACGCCCTTCGGGATCTTGGCGCCCAGGGCCTGGTACTTGGCCGGGTTCTGGAGGAAGTCCTTGATCTCGTGGAGCTCCTCGACCGCCTCCTCGGCCCCGGCCACGTCCGCGAAGGTCGTCTTCGGGGTGTCCTTGGTGATCATCTTCGCCTTGGACTTGCCGAAGTTGAGCACCCGGGAGCCGCCGCCCTGCATCTGCGACATGAAGAACAGCAGCAGGAGCACGAGCAGCGCGATGGGCAGCAGGTTGACCAGCAGGCTCACCCAGATGCTGTCGGACGACACCTTGGCGTCCGCCGGGCCGGTGACCCGGTTGGCCGCCTTGGCGTCGAGGACCTCGTTCCAGACCTGCTCGCCGGCCTGGTACGGGAACTGGGCCTCGATCCGGTCGGTCGTGGTGTCGCCGAACTTGGTCTTCTCGGCCAGGTTGAGCTGGAGCGTCTGCTCCTTGTCCTGGAAGACGACCTTGTTGATCTTGGCGGTGTGCAGTTGGTCGAGCGCAACGGAAGTGTCCACCCGGTGGTAGCTGGGACCAGCGGTGAACAGCTGACTGAGCACAACGGCGCCGAGGATGACCAGGATGATCCAGACCACCGGTCGGCGGAAGAAACGCGTACGTTCCATGCTGTTGTCGAGCGCCGAGGCGCCCGCATCCTCCTGATCGACGTCCTGACCGTCTGAATGGTGTCGCCGCCGATGGCGGCGTCGAGCCGCCGTGCGGGCCGGCCTCGACCCCGGGGCGCGCGAACTGCCGCACCACGGTCACTCGACGGTACACCGTTCGTGCCAGGTGCGAGCTTGCGAGCCCGGCACTTACGCGGACGGCGAACCGGGGTTTCAGCCGGCGTGGCGGGGAACTGCGCACCGGCCCCCCGCCGACCGCCCGGTCACGCGGGTCGGGGTGCCGGACGCGGAGATGCCCCCACGCCACCGACACCTACCGTAGTCGGATTCACTGAGAGCCCGCTGAACGTCCGCTCGATGGACTCCGATACGAGCAGGTCGAGCAGGTCCGGGTGGCGCTCAGGCCCGGGCGTAGACCTCGGGCTTGAGCACGCCGACGTACGGCAGCTCGCGGTAGCGCTCGCCGAAGTCGAGACCGTAGCCGACCACGAACTCGGTGGGGATGTCGAAGCCGACGTACTTGACCGGCACCGGGACCTTCACCGCGTCCGGCTTGCGGAACAGGGCCACCACCTCGACGCTGGCGGCCGAGCGGGACTCCAGGTACCGCAGCAGCCAGGACAGGGTCAGGCCGGAGTCGACGATGTCCTCGACCACCACCACGTGCCGACCGGCGATGTCCCGGTCCAGGTCCTTGAGGATGCGCACCACGCCGGAGGAGGTGGTGCCCTGGCCGTACGAGGAGATGGCCATGAAGTCCAGCTCGACGGGCGGGCCCTGTCGGCCCAGCGCCCGAGCGAAGTCGGCCATGAACATGACCGCACCCTTGAGTACGCAGACGAGCAGCAGTCCGTCGGTGACTCCGGCGTGGTCCGCCGAGACCTGCTTGGCCAGCTCTGCGGTCTTCTCGCGGATCTGCGCCTCGGAGATGATCACGTGATCGATGTCGGCGTCGTACCAGGAGCCGTCAGCCATGCTCCTAGCCTGCCGTACGCCGGACGGCCCTCGTCGGCGGGGCCGCCCCTTTGGGTGCGACCCCGCCACGGGTTTTTTTGGCATACCGGGAGCAATCACCTCAGCAGGTGCGGGATCGCCAGCGCCGACCCTCCTCGGTGGGTTTCCAGTCAGCCGAGTCACGGGTGTCGACGGTCAGGCCGAACGCCGAGGCTACGGCCAGCGCGACGAGGAAGAGCAGGAACAACAGGAACTCCATGGCGGCGCTCACTTTCATGAGATGTGGGGATTTCGCCGCCGGTGCGCACCGGACTGATCCCAGTCTCCGTCGCCCGGTCAGGCCGGGACAGTGGCAGGAATGCCAGCCCCCCTCGATTTTCTGCCACCCCTGCGGTTACCCTCGTCACATGATTCGATCGGTTGCCGTCATCGCGTTGGATCAGGTGGCCGTCTTCGAGCTCGGCGTACTCACCGAGGTGTTCGGGACCGACCGCACCGACGACGGCTTCCCCGGCTACCGGTTCACCGTCTGCACCGCCGACGGCGGCCCGGTCCGGACCGCCTCCGGCTTCGGCCTCACCCCGCAGGCCGGCCTCGCCCCGGTCGACGACGCCGACCTGGTGGCCGTCCCCGCCCACACCCAGGGCGGCGAGGTCCCGGAGTCGGTGCTGGCCGCCCTGCGTCGCGCCGCCGACCGGGGGGCCTACGTGTTCAGCGTCTGCTCCGGTGCGTTCGTGCTCGGCGCGGCCGGTCTGCTCGACGACCGGGAGTGCACCACCCACTGGAAGTACGCCGACGAGCTGCAACGCCGTCACCCGTCGGCCCGGGTCCGGTGCAACAGCCTCTACGTGGCCGACGGACCGGTGCTGACCAGCGCCGGTACGGCCGCCGGCATCGACGCCTGCCTGCACCTGGTCCGCCAGGAACACGGCTCGGTCACCGCCACCCGGCTGGCCCGCCGGATGGTGGTCCCGCCGCACCGCGACGGCGGCCAGTCCCAGTACGTCGAGGCACCGATCCCCGCCACCCCCGACGCGCCCACCCTGGAACCGGTGCTGAGCTGGCTGGTGGGTCACCTGGACCGCCCGACCACGGTGGACGAGTTGGCCGCGCGGGCCGGCATGTCACCGCGTACCTTCGCCCGCCGATTCCGGGCCGAGACCGGCACCACCCCGCACGACTGGCTGACCAACCAACGGGTGCTGCTGGCCCGTCGACTGCTGGAGGAGACCCGGCTCAGCGTGGAGAGCGTCGCCGGCCGCTCGGGTTTCCCCGACGCCGCCGCCCTGCGCCACCACTTCGCCCGCCGGGTCGGCACCACCCCGCAGAGCTACCGCACCACCTTCCGCGACCGCGTCCCCACCTGCTGACCAGCGGCGGGTGACCCGACCCGGGCACGGTGGCCGGGGCCGGCAGCCCCGGCACCGGGTCGGCTGGGCTGCGGGGTGACCGCCCCACCGGCCGTCGGGTTCGGTAGCCCGGCACCGCGCGCTGTCGGCCCGGGGCTCGGGGCGCACCGCACCCACCCCGGCCAGCACCGAACGCCCGTGCTGACCGGGTTGCGGGAAACAGACCAGCCGCTCCGGCCGGACCCACCGGTCCGGGCGGGCGGGGGCGCGCTCAGTCGACGGGCAGCAGCCGGCCGTCCCGGCGGCCGACGCGTACTCCGCCCGGCAGCGCGGTTGCGCCCTGCCCACGCCAGGCGGTGACCAGCGCGTCCAGCGCGTCGACGTGACGGTGGGAAAGGGCGCCGGGTGGGGCCCCCAACTCCCGCGCCCAGGTATGCAACACCCGACTGCGCACCGCCCCGGGCAGCCC
Source organism: Micromonospora sp. NPDC051925 (assembly GCF_044548625.1). Lineage (NCBI taxonomy): Bacteria > Bacillati > Actinomycetota > Actinomycetes > Micromonosporales > Micromonosporaceae > Micromonospora > Micromonospora sp. NPDC051925. The sequence continues at coordinate 84,685 of NZ_JBIUCH010000017.1, forward strand.
CGCCAGCGCCACGACGGACAGCCCCCCGCCGTCCCGCACCCCGGTCCCGTCACGCCGGGACTCGTCAGCCCGAAACCCGTCGGACCGGGGCTCGCCGGAAGAGGGCTCGCCGGGCCGGGGCACGGGGGCGGCGAGGGCGGCGGCGGCCAGCTCGTCCAGCGCGGCGGTGTCGGCGGCGAGCAGCCGGGCCGTACGGGCCAGGTTGTCCACCACCCCCTCGCCGAGCGCGGCGACCAGTGCCGGCAGCACGTCGGCCCGGACCCGGGCACGGGCGTACGACGGGTCGGTGTTGTGCGGGTCCTCCCACGGGGTCAGCCCCAGCGCCGCGCACGCGCTGCGGGTCTGCTCGCGGGTGACGTCGAGCAGGGGGCGCAGCAGAGGCACCCCGGCCAGGTCCCGTCGGGCGGGCATCCCGGCCAGCCCGCGCGGGCCGGCTCCCCGGGCGAGTGCCAGCAGAACCGTCTCGGCCTGGTCGTCGCGGGTGTGCCCGAGCAGGATCGCGGCGGCCCCGTGCCGCCGGGCGACGTCCGCCAGCGCCTGGTAGCGGGCCTGTCGGGCCGCCGCCTCGGGACCACCGGGACGGCCGGCCACGGTCACCGGCACCGCCTCGACCGGGTCCAACCCGACCTGCCCGGCCCACTCGACGACGGCAGCGGCCCGCTCGACCGATCCGGCCTGCAGCCCGTGGTCGACGGTCACCAGACCGGCCCGTCGGCCGAGCCGGGACGCCACGAAGGCGGTGGCGACCGCGAGGGCCAGTGAGTCCGCCCCGCCCGAGCAGGCCACCAGCACCGGTCCGCCGGCGGGCAGTTCGGCCAGCGCCCGGCGTACCGCGACCCGGACGGCGGCCACCGCCGGGGCGAGCGCCGCCCCCGACCGCACTGCGGAGACGTCCCGACCGGTCACGAGCGGGCCGGCGGGGACAGAACCGGCTTCCCCGGCCGGGCCGGCGCAGACATCCCGACCAGCCGTGAACGAGTCAGCAGCGGTACGCCGACCGGCCACCGGCTCAGCCGGCGGCCGGGGTGGCGCCGGCCGGCCCGTGCACCCGGGCCACCCAGGCGGCCGGGTCACCCAGCTCGTCCAGCCGGGGCAGGGTCAACGGCGAACCGAAGATCTTGTTGAAGCCGGCCATGCCGACCTGCTCGACCACGCCGTGTACGAACTTGCGGCCCTCGGCGTACTGGCGCATCTTGACGTCCACGCCGAGCAGCCGGCGGATCGCCTTCTCCAGCGGGTTGCCCGACTCGCGGCGTCGGTCGAACCCCGCCCGGATCCGCTCCACGCTGGGGATGACCTGCGGACCGACGCCGTCCATCACGAACTCGGCGTGCCCCTCCAGCAGGGTCATCAGCGCGGTGAGCCGGTCCAGCACGGCCCGCTGCGCCGGGGTCTGCACGATGTCCAGCACGCTGGTGCGGCTGTCCGGGTCCCGCACCGCGTCCGACAGCGTGGAGACGCCCCGGCGCAGGCGCTCGACCAGGTGCTCGGTGCCCTGCGAGGCGTCCACGAACGCCTGCACCTCGCCGAGGAAGTACGCCCGCATCCACGGCACGGCGGTGAACTGGGTGCGGTGGGTGACCTCGTGCAGGCAGACCCAGAGCCGGAAGTCACGCGGGTCGGCCCCCAGCTTCCGCTCCACCTCGACGATGTTCGGCGCGACCAGCAGCAGCTGCCCCGGATCGGCGGAGAAGACCTCGTACTGGCCGAGCACCCGGCCGGAGAGGTACGCCAGCACGGTGCCGGCCTGCACCCCGGTGAGTCGGGAGCCGACCGCCTCGGTGAGCGCGCCGGGTGGCTTGTCACCGGAGAGCCGGCTGACCAACGGGGTGATCACCTCACGCAGGCCGGCGATGTTGGCGGCCGCCCAGTCCCGCCGGTCGACCACCCGCACCGGCGGATGGCTCACCTGCGCGCGCAGCCCCGTGTAGTCGGCCACGTGCCCGGCCGCCTCGTCGGTGAGCCGGCGCAGGTCGCCGACGACGTCGGTGGCCTCCGCGTACGACACGCGGGGCCCCGACTTGCTCAGCGCCCCAGCGGTGGCGGCGGCCAGATCCCAGTCCACGAACTGCGCCATGCCACCCACCGTACCCGCGCCGCGATACCCCGGCCGGGTCCGCGCGACGGGCCGCTCCGCGACGGGCTGCTCAGCGGCAGCCGCAGCCGGCCAGCGCGCCGGCGATCCGGTCCAGTGCCGCCCGGGTGACCTCCGGGTCGCCGGCCGGAGCCTGATCGGTGAGCACGGCGAAGGTGAGCAGCCGACCGTCGCGGGTGGTGACCAGGCCGGCGATGGCGTGCACCCCGGTCAGGGTGCCGGTCTTGGCCCGGACCACACCGGCCCCGGCAGCGGTGGCCGTCGCCTCGTACCGGGAGCCGAGGGTGCCCGACCAGGCGGCCACCGGCAGGCCACCGAAGATGGCCGTCAGCTCCGGGTGTGTGCCGTTGCCGGCCACCGCGATCAGGTCGGTGAGCAACGAGGGGCTGATCCGGTTACTGCGGGACAGCCCACTGCCGTCGGCGAGGCTGATCTCGTCGGCCGGCAGCCCCAGCTCGCCGATCACCTCGTCCATCGCCGTCGCCCCGCCAGCGAAGGAGGCCTGCTGGTTGCGGGCCAGGGCGACCTGTCGGGCCAACGCCTCGGCGATCACGTTGTCGCTGTCGCTGATCATGATGTCGACCAGCCTGATCATCGGCAGCGACTCGACCTTGCCCAGCTCGGTGCCCGGTCCGGGCGCACCGGTCGCCGCCGTGCCACCGGTCGCCGGGGCGGTGCCCCGGACCACCCCGGTCTCCGGCAGTCCGAGCAGCCGGGCGAAGGAGCGGCCGGCGGCCAGGTCAGGCTCGGCGTACCGCTCGGCCGCGCCGTGGCTGTCATCGAAGTTCTTCCGCGCCTGCACCGGGTCCCGACGTGCGCCGTCGGTCATCAGCGCGGTGATCGACGCGCCGAAGCCGCCGGTCGGGATGTCCGAGTCCCAGCCGGGGCCGTGGACCGGACCGGGGAAGAGCGTGGAGTCGACCACCACCCGGGTCGGGGCGGTACCGCCGAGCGCCTGCTTGACCTGCGCGGCGAGGGTGTCGAGACGGGCCGCGCCGGGGTAGAAGCCGGACTTGTCGACCGCCAGCGTCGGGTCACCGCCACCGACCAGCACCACCTCGCCCGGGTTCGCCCCGGCGAGCACGCGGGTCGGGATCCGGTAGCCCGGGCCGCGCGCCTCCAGCACGGTCACCCCGGTCGCGAGCTTGGCGACCGAGGCGGGGACGGTGCCCTCGTCGCCGCCCTCGGCGTACAGCGATTCGCCGGTGACCACGTCGGCCACCGACAGGTTGACCCGGCTGCCCAGGGCGGCGGCACCGAGCAGTGGCTCCACCGCGGCGCGGACCCCGTCGGAGGTCGGCTCCGGCGCGTTGGCGTCGGGGCCGGCGAGCACCGGTGACGGATCGGGCTCGGGGGGCCGCGCGGAGGCCGACGGAGTGGCCGATCCCTCCCCCAGCCAGCCGGCGACCGGGCCCGGACGGAGCACCACCGCCGCCCCGGCGAGGCCGACCAGCAGCACGGCGACCAGCAGCACGGGTAGCCACCGGCGACGGCGACGCGGCGGTGCGGCGGGTGACACCGGACCGCCACCGCCCGGCGACGGAGCGACCGACGCGGAACCGGGATGGACGGGGGTCGACGCGGCGCCGCCGGGCGAAGCGACCGACGCGGAACCGGGGTGCGGGGAGCCCGACGCGGAACCGGGGTGCGCGGCAACCGGCGCGACGGCACCGGACGGGGGGAACGGGGGCGACACCGGGGCGGACCCGACGACCGACCGGCCGGCGGTGGCCGAGGACGGCGGACGCCAGACCGGCGGTGGCGGATGCTCGACGGCCCGACCGGCAGCCGGCGGCGGCTCGGGGGTCGACTCGGGGCGGCGGGGGACGTTCGCGTCGGGCACCGGAACCCGGCCGGTGGCTCCACCGCTCACGGGTCGGCCCGATCCGCGCCCGTCAACCCCCTCCGGGCGGTAATGTGAATCTTCCCTCCCCACGACCCCCTCCTCCCGCCGCCGAACCCGCCTGGGTGACACTACTTCGGTCCGAAGACTATGCGGCGTCCGGAGCCGACGGGTGGCCATTCACCCGCACCGGGGGCGTCAGTGGTTCCGTTCAGCCAGCGTGGGCAGACGAGGGAGCGTGGGAGATGGATTTCGACGTAACGGTTGAGATCCCGAAGGGTCACCGCAACAAGTACGAGGTGGACCACGCGACCGGTCGCATCCGGCTGGACCGCACCCTGTTCACGTCGACCCAGTACCCGGCCGACTACGGCTTCATCGAGGGCACCCTCGGCGAGGACGGCGACCCGCTGGACGCGCTGGTGCTGGTCCCCGAGCCGACCTTCCCGGGTTGCCTGATCCGCTGCCGCACCATCGGCATGTTCCGGATGACCGACGAGAAGGGCGGCGACGACAAGGTTCTCTGCGTGCCCTACGAGGACCCCCGCCAGGAGCACCTGCGCGACATCCACCACCTGGGCGAGTTCGACCGGCTGGAGATCCAGCACTTCTTCGAGGTCTACAAGGATCTCGAACCGGGCAAGTCGGTCGAGGGCGCGACCTGGGTCGGCCGGGTCGAGGCCGAGGCCGAGGTCCGGGCGTCGTACCAGCGGGCCCGGGACGCCGAGGCGCAGGGCGGCACCGGACACTGACCCACCAGCTGCACCGAAGGCCCGGACCGGCGGTCCGGGCCTTCGCCGTCGGTGTCCCGCCGGTCCGCGGCGCGACGACGGCGGGTCGGCACGCCGGGGCCGGGTCGGCCACGGCCGATCGGGGCTCGGGTGCGGGTCAGCCCAACAGGCCCCGGGCGGCCTGGTAGAGGTCCAGCACCGCGCAGGCCACCGGCACCACCGAGACCACCAGCGCGGTGTCGGTCAGGTCGGCCATCCGACCGAGGTACGGCGAGACCGGCCGCCGGGCGTACGTCGTCCCGGCGGCGACGGCGACCAGCGCGACGAGCAGCCCGCCCCCGCTCAGCGCCAGCAGCCCGAGGGGCCCGGACCGGCCGGCGAGCACCGCGCCGAGCACCGCGAACCCGGTCAGCCCGGCCGCCACCGGGGGCACCCGGTGCCGGACCGCCACGAAGAGCCGGGAGCGCAGCAGCAGCACCGCCGAACCCACCGCCACCAGCACCCGTCCGGCGACCCCGCCGGTGACGGCGAGCACCAGCGCCGCGGCGACCACCAGCGCGGCGTGCCCGAGCAGCATCCCGGTCAGCATCTCCTCGCTGCGGGCCACCGCCGCGTGCACCCGATCCCGGTCCGGCAGGTCCCGCACCCCGTCCGGGCCGCCCGTCGGGCCGTCGGGCAGGGTGATCGGCGGCAGCGGCACCTTGCCCAGCCGGATCGCCAGCAGCGGCAGTGCCCCGAGGGCGAAGACCAGCACACAGAGCAGGACGGCGGCGGTGTCCGCCGGGGCGAGCAGCAGCCCGCCCAGCCCGGCGAGCGCGCCCGACGCCCCGGCCGTCGCGCCGGCCACGAAGACCCGCAGCCGGGTGGCGACGCCGAGCAGGCCCAGCACGGCGACCAGAAGCAGCGCCACCGCACCGGCGAGCAGTTCGGGCGCACCGAGCCAGGGCATCGGCCGCAGCGCCCCGACCGGGTCGCCGGAGCTGACCGCGAGGGCGCCCGCGACCGCGGCGTACGGCAGGGCGTAGCCGCCGAGCGTCGCGCCGGTCGGGCCGTCCCCGTACGCCCGGGAGGCGACCGTGCCGGCGAGGGCGAGCAGCAGCGCCACCGCGCCCGCGGCGGTCCAGCCGACGGGCTGCCCCGGCCCGGCGGCCAGGACGGCCAGCAGCCCCACGGCGAGCGGGACGCCCGCCCCGGCCAACACGGCTGCCCGGGTGGCCGACGGTGACCAGGCGACGCCCCGGCGACGGGCGCCGTCGGCGATGGCCTCGACCACGTCGTCGTACTCCAGCTCCGGCCACTGGTCGTGGGCGGGCACCAGGTGCAGCACCTCACCGTCGCGCACCCCCTGTGGCAGCAGCGCCTGCGCGGTCACCAGCACCGCGCCGTCGGTACGCCGCAGCACCCAGCCGCCGTGTCGCTCGCCGTCGTCGGCCAGCCCCTCACCGGCGTGCCGCAGCACCTCGGGCAGCAGCTCGGCCAGCGGGACCTGCTCCGGCAGGGCCACGTCGACGCGTCGCCCGGGGGCGCTGATGGTGACCCTGGCCAGCCCGGTGGTCATCGACTGGACTCCATATCGATCGGGAGCGGTGGCTGACGGACGACGCGCACTTTACCTACGATGAGCCAGGCTCGGGTTACCGAGCGCCACAGGGAGGCGCTGTGTCCATTGTCGTCATCAAACGGCCACCGCGTCGGCCCGCACCGGAGATACCGGTCGGTGAGCTGCCCGTGGAGGGTCCGCCGGAGATTCCCCCGGTCACCGGTGGCCGGTGGCAGCAGGCACTGATGGTGTTGCCGATGCTGGGTGGCACGGTGGCGATGGCGATGATGTTCGGTCGCGGCGGCGGCGCCTACTCGTACGTGGTGGGCGGGATGTTCGGGCTCTCCTCGGTGGCGATGCTGATGACCTCCTGGGGCAGCGCCTCCGGCACCCCGAAGAAGTCGGAGATGATGGCCGCCCGCCGGGAGTACCTGCGGCACCTGACCGCCCTGCGGCGGCGGGTCCGGCAGACCGCCCGGCAGCAGCGGGCCGGGCTGTACTACCGGCATCCCGATCCGGGTCGGCTCTGGTCGACGGTGGACAGCCACCGGGTCTGGGAGCGGCGGCCCGGTGACCCGGACTTCGGCGTGGTCCGGGTCGCCGTCGGGCCGCAGACGCTGGCCACCCCGCTGGTCCCGCCGGTCACCCGGCCGCTGGAGGAGCTGGAGCCGATGACCGCCGGGGCGCTGCGGCGTTTCCTGGACGCGTACTCGGTGGTGCCGGACCTGCCGGTGGCGCTGTCGCTGCGCAGCTTCGCCCGGGTCTTCGTCCGGGGCGGGTCACCGGAGACCGGCGGCCTGGGCACCGGGTCGCCCGACGCGCAGGCGTTGGCCCGAGCCGTGCTCACCCAGCTCGCCGTCTTCCACGCCCCCGACGAGTTGCTGGTCGCCGTCTGCGCCGGCCCGGAACGGCGTCGGCACTGGGAGTGGGTCAAGTGGCTGCCGCACGCCCACCACCCGACCCGCGTCGACGCGCTCGGCCCGGTCCGCCTGGTCACCAGCTCCGCCGCCGAGCTGGAACGACTCCTCGACGAGGTGCTGGCCAGCCGCTCCCGGTTCAGCCCGGCCGGGCCGGCCACCGACGGCCCGCACGTGGTGGTGCTCCTCGACGGCGGCGACCTGACCGACGCCACCGAGTTGACCGGCGACGGCGGCATCGACGCGGTCACCGTGCTCGACCTGGACACCCCGCCACCGCGCCTGCTGGACCGGTTCGCCCTGCTGCTGGAGGTCCGGGCGGGGCGGCTGCACTCCTGGTCGGCCGAGGGGCACGCCGAGGTGGGCACCGCCGACCGGTTGGACGTCGTGGACGCGGAGGCGGTCGCCCGCCGGCTCGCCCCGCTGCGGCTCGCCGCCGCCGGCCGGGGCACCGAGGCCACCCCCGGGGCCGAACTCGGCCTGCCCGAGCTGCTGGGGCTCGGCGACCCGGAGGGCTTCACCGCCGACCAGGGCTGGCTGCCCCGCTCGCCCCGGGACCGGCTGCGGGTGCCGATCGGCGTCGGGGCGGACGGCGGCGCGGTCGAGCTGGACCTCAAGGAGTCGGCGCAGGACGGGATGGGACCGCACGGGCTGCTGATCGGGGCGACCGGCTCGGGCAAGTCGGAGCTGCTGCGTACGCTGGTCCTGGCGTTGGCCGCCACGCACAGCTCGGAACAGCTCAACTTCGTCCTGGTCGACTTCAAGGGCGGGGCCACCTTCGCCTCCTTCGACCGGCTGCCGCACACCGCCGCCGTGATCACCAACCTGGTCGACGCGCTGCCACTGGTCGACCGGATGGTGGACGCCATCAACGGCGAGCTGATGCGCCGCCAGGAGCTGCTGCGTCGGGCCGGCAACTTCGCCAGCCTGCGCGACTACGAAGGGGCCCGGGCGGCCGGCACGCCGCTCACCCCGCTGCCGTCGCTGCTGCTGGTCTGCGACGAGTTCTCCGAACTGCTGTCGGCCAAGCCCGACTTCATCGACCTGTTCGTGCAGATCGGCCGGCTCGGCCGCTCGCTCGGCGTACACCTGCTGCTGGCCAGCCAGCGGCTGGAGGAGGGACGGCTGCGCGGGCTGGACACCCACCTGTCGTACCGGATCGGGTTGCGGACCTTCTCGGCGCTGGAGTCCCGGACGGTGCTCGGGGTACCGGACGCCCACGAACTGCCCCGCTCCCCCGGGCACGGCTACCTGCGCGCCGGCACCGACCCGCTGGTCCGGTTCCGGGCCGCGTACGTCTCCGGTCCGCTGCGCCGGCGGAGCGGGGCGACCCGGGGCGGGACGGGTGGCGCGGCCCGGCTGCTCACCTTCTCCACCCATGTCGTGCCGGTGCCGGAACCGGCCGTCCCGGTGGCCCCGCCGGCCGCCGAGGAGGAGACCGAGAGCCTGCTCGACTCGCTGGTCGGCCGGCTGGCCGGGCAGGGACCGCCGGCCCATCAGGTGTGGCTGCCACCGCTGGACCGGGCGCCCACCCTGGACGAGTTGCTCGGTCCGCCCGGCGTCGACCCCCAGCGCGGCCTGGGCTTCGCCAACCCGGAGCTGCACGGCGGCCTCCAGGTGCCGGTGGCGGTCGTCGACAAGCCGTACGAGCAGCGACGCGACCTGCTGTGGTTGGCGCTGGGCGGGGCCGCCGGGCACCTGGCCGTGGTCGGCGCGCCGCAGAGCGGCAAGTCGCACGCGTTGCGGACGCTGGTCTGCGCGCTGGCGCTCTCCCACACCCCGACCGAGGCCCAGGTCTACTGCCTGGACTTCGGCGGCGGCGGGTTGACCGCGCTGCGGGATCTGCCGCACGTGGGCGGGGTCGCCGGCCGGGCCGAGCCGACGGTGGTCCGGCGTACGGTGGGGGAAGTCGCCACCCTGCTCACCGAGCGGGAACGCCGCTTCACCGAGCTGGGGGTGGAGTCGATGGCGGCATGGCGGCAGCGGCGTCGGGCGCTCGCCGCCGCCGGTCAGCCCACCGTCGACCCGTTCGGTGACGTCTTCCTCGTCGTCGACGGCTGGGCCACCCTGCGCGGCGAGTACGACGACCTGGAACCCCTGATCACCGACCTGGCCACCCGGGGCCTGTCGTACGGGGTGCACGTGGTGGCGAGCGCGGTGCGCTGGATGGACTTCCGGCCCGGCATCCGGGACCTGTTCGGTTCCCGGTTGGAGCTGCGCCTGGGTGACCCGTCCGACTCGGTGGTGAAGCGGACGGCGGCGGCCGGCGTGCCGGAGCAGTCGGGTCGGGGCATCACCGCGCAGAGCCTGCACTTCCTCACCGCCCTGCCGCAGCTCACCGGCGGGGACACGGCGGATCTGGTCAAGGCGGTCGCCGACGCGTGGTCGGGGCCGTCCGCGCCCCGGGTACGGCTGCTGCCCCCGGTGCTGCCGTACGCCGAGTTGGACACCGCCGCCGGCACCGGGCTGGCGTTCCCGGTCGGAATCGCCGAGGCGGACCTGCGCCCGGTGCTGCTCGACTTCGCCACCGAGCCGCACTTCGTGGTCTTCGGCGACGCCGAGTGCGGCAAGTCGTCGTTCCTCCGGGCGCTGGCCACCTCGATCATCGACCGGTTCACCCCGGAGCAGGCCCGGGTGATCCTGGTCGACTACCGGCGCAGCCTGCTCGGCACCGTCGAGACCGACCACCTGATCGGGTACGGCACGGCGGCGGCGCACACCACCGAGCTGATCGAGTCGGTCGCCGGCTACATGCGGGGCCGGCTACCCGGCCCGGAGGTCACCCCGGCGCAGTTGCGGGACCGCTCCTGGTGGTCCGGCCCGGAGCTGTTCATCCTGGTCGACGACTACGACCTGGTGGCCAGCGGTCCGGCGAACCCGCTGCGAGGGCTGGAGGAGCACCTGCCACAGGCCCGCGACGTCGGCCTGCACCTGGTGCTGGCCCGCCGCTGCGGTGGCGCCGGCCGGTCCCAGTACGAGCCGATCGTGCAGCGGTTGCGGGAACTCTCCACCGCCGGTCTGGTGATGAGCGGCAGCCCGGACGAGGGACAGCTGGTCGGTGCGGTCCGCCCGGGGCCGTTGCCCGCGGGGCGTGGTCGGCTGGTCACCCGACGCGAGGGTGTACGCCTCGTCCAGCTGGCACATCTTCCGCCACCGTGATCCAGGTGCGCCGGAACGTGCCGTGTCGGCAGTGAGAACCGGTAATCTCCGAGCAGCACGTTCCCGCGCGATGAATGGCTGACGATGTGACCAGGGTTCGGCAGGGCTCCCCGACGACGCTGCACCGGTTCGCCGGGCGGGCGTTGATCGGCGTCGCGGCGACCACCGTCACCGTGCTGGGCTCGTCCCCGCCCCCGGCCTCCGCCGTGGCACCGGCTCAGGTCTCCACGTCGACCCGGCCGTCGGTCTCCACGGTGGCCGTCCGACCGGCCACGCTGGCCGCGCCACGGGCCGGTACGCCGCGGACCGAGCCCGACTTCGCCCCGGTGCAGGCGCGGGCCGACCGGGTCCGCGACGACCAGTTCCAACTCGACGAGTTGAACGCGGCCACCGCCTGGCGCACGTCGACCGGACGCGGAGTGACGGTGGCGGTGGTCGACTCCGGGGTGGATGGTGGCCATCCCGACCTCGCCGGTCAGGTGCTGCCCGGGATCGACCTGGTCTCCCCCGACGGCGGCGACGAGCCGGACCCGGTGGGGCACGGCACCACCGTGGCCAGCCTGATCGCCGGGCGCGGCGACGACCGGCGGGGCGTGGTGGGGCTGGCGCCGGACGCCCGGATCCTGCCGGTCCGGGTGCTCGACGACGAGAACCGCTACGACGACGCGATGATCGTCGCCAAGGGGGTGCGCTGGGCGGTCGACAACGGCGCCCGCGTGATCAACCTGTCCCTGGGCGGCAGCGGTGACAGCCCGGCCCTGGCCGCCGCGCTGGACTACGCGTTCGCCCGGGACGTGGTGGTGGTGGCCTGCACCGGCAACGTCGCCACGTCCACCACGTCGAAGGTCTGGTATCCGGCGCGGGAGCCGGGGGTGATCGCGGTGGCGGGCCTGGAACGCGACAGCGAGAACCTCTGGTCCGGTTCGATCACCGGCCACGCCACCACGCTGACCGCCCCGGCGACCGGCCTGGTCGGGGCCCGCCCGCCGAGCAACTACTGGGGGGTCCAGGGCACCAGCTTCGCCGCGCCGCTGGTGGCGGCGACCGCCGCCCTGGTCCGGGCCCGCTACCCCGACATGTCCGCCGGGGACGTGGTGAACCGGCTGCTGAGCACCGCGAAGGACATCGGCCCGACCGGCCGGGACGACCGCTTCGGGTACGGCCTGGTCGACCCGGTCGCCGCGCTCACCGCCGACCTGCCGCTGATCCAGCGCAACCCGTTGGACGACAACGACTCCCCCGGGGTGGTCGGGTTCGGCCCCGCCCCCGGCTCGGTCGAGGACACCCGGGCCGGCGGCACCGGCAGCGACCCGCTCGGCTTCACCGCGCCACGACAGCACACCCGGTGGACGGCCCAGCCGGCCGGCGGCGCGGACGACGCCCCGCGCCGGCTGTGGACCGGTGTCGCCGTCCTGGTCGCCCTGGTCACCGGGGTGGCGTTGACGGTCCGCCGGTTCCGGCTGCGGGGCCGTTGAGCCGCGACTGATGCCGATCACGGGTGGGTAGGGCAGGTCGCATGGGTTCCTCCGGTCCACGCACCGCCGTACCCCCTGCGGACCGGTCCTGGCGGGACCGTCGCCTGGACCGGGACCACTCGTTCGGGCTGCGGTTGACCCTGGCGGCGACAGCGGCGTTCCTGGTGCTGGTGCCGTTCGCGGTGCTGACGGTGCTGGTCGTCGGCGCCTGGTCGCCGCTGCACGACCTGGACACGGCGGTCACCGACGCCCTGCACCGGTTCGCCGCCGACCATCCGGCGTGGGTACGGATGACGAAGGCGTGGACGCACGTCTTCTCGCCGAATCCGCTGCGGGTGGCCGCGCTGGCCGTGGCGGTGTGGTTGTGGAGCCGCCGGGCCCGACGACTGTCGCTCTGGGTGGTCACCACGATGGCTGTCGGCGGGGCGCTCGGCGCGTTGTTGAAGCTGCTGGTCGGCCGGAGCCGGCCGGAGCTGCTCGACCCGGTGGCCCGAGCCGCCGGGTTCTCCTTCCCGTCCGGGCACGCGCTGAACGCGACCCTCGCGGCGGGGGTGTTGCTGCTGGTGTTCCTGCCGTTCGCCCCGCGCCGCCCGGTGGTCCGGGTGGCGCTCTGGACGGTTGCCGTGCTGTTCGTCGGGGTGACCGGGCTGAGCCGGGTGGCGCTGGGCGTGCACTGGGTCAGCGACGTGCTCGGCGGCTGGTTGCTGGGCGTCGCGGTGGTGACGGCCACCGCGGCGGCGTTCCGTACCTGGCAGGGGCGGGCCGGGCCGCCGTCCACCGGGACCACCGTCGACGGGGTGGCGTCGGAGCTGGCCGACCCGGCGGGACCGCGAGCGTAGCGGCCCGCGCGCCAGACGGCGGCCCGGTCCCCCGTCCGGCGCCGTCGGCCGGATCAGGTGCAGTCGCCGGTGCCCACCCCACGGGTACGCTCCGCGCCGGCCAGCGCCACCGGTCGGGCCTCCTCGGCGGTCACCGCGAAACCGGTGTTCGGGTCGTCCGCCGCCGCCGCGAAGATCACCCCGAGCACCAGGCCGTTGGAGGAGACCAGCGGACCACCGGAGTTCCCACTGCGGACCAACGCCCGGATCGTGTAGATCTCCCGGTTCACCTTGCTGGCGTTGTAGATGTCCGGGCCCTCGATCCGGTCGACGTCACGGATCCGGGCCGGGCGGGCGTCGTACGGGCCGTCGAGCGGGAAGCCCAGCACGATCGCGTCCGCGCCGCTGCCGGCCTGCCCGGCGGCGAAGCGCAGGGACGGACCGGGCAGCCCCGGCACGTGCAACACGGCCAGGTCACGGTCCGGGTCGTAGACGACGACCTCACCGTCGTACCGTTCGCCGCGCAGCTCGACCGCGACGGAGCGGGTGCCGGCCACCACGTGCGCGTTGGTCATCACCCGGTCGTCGGCGTAGACGAAGCCGGAGCCCTCGATCCGGCGCGAGCAGCTCGGCGCAGAGCCCAGCACCTTCACCACCGCCCGCTGGCTGTTCGCCACCACCTGGGAGCCGGCCAGCGCCGGGTCCGGCGGGGCGACCTGCCGCGCCGAGGTACGGCCCAGACCGTTGAAGACGTCGGGGAACCCGTTGGTGTCGACGGTGTCCCGCAGCGCGGTGGAGAGTTCCTGGGCCTGGTCCGGCAGGACCCGGTCCACCACGGTCAGCAGCGCGCTGTTCTTGACCGAGGCGGCCAGCCAGGGCAGCGACGAGGAGCCCAGCGGCACCGCGACCAACCAGGCCACCAGCATCACCGCGAGGATCGAGACGAACGCGCCCCCGATGTCGTCGGCCCGCTTGGCGGTGTCGTTGGTGATCGTGCGACGCAGGTGGGAGCCGAGCCAACCGGCCAGCGCCTGACCGAGCACGGCGAGCCCGAAGACGGCGACCAGGGAGACCAGCACCCTGGTCCCGCTGTCGATGAACTGGCGGGCCAGCAACGGCCCGAGCTGGAGGCCGATGAGCGCACCCAGGAAGAACCCGGAGAACGACAGCGCCCCGATGACGAAGCCCTGACGGTATCCGCTGATCGCGAACACGAGCATGAGCAGGAGCAGAACGAGATCCACGGCCGACACCGGTCAAGGGTACGTGCACCGGACACCGGTGGGACGCTCCGGCTGCGGAACGTGACGGTCAGGTCGGCGGACCGGCCAGCTCGTCGGCCTCCTCGGTGCCGGCCGAGGGAGCCGGGGTGGCACCGGTCGGCGGCAGGTCGACCACCCGGGACCGGGGCCACGGCCGGTCAAAACCGCCCATTTCCAGCAGGGCCGCCAGCACCCCGGCGGTGAAGCCCCAGACCAGCATGCCCCGGACGGAGAACGCCGGGCCGATCCAGCCGCTGGGGTGGCGTACCCGCATCCGGTTGGCCGGGTCGACCAGTTCGGCGATGGGCAGCCGGGCGACGTGCGCCACCTCGGCCGGTTCCCGGGGGTGCACCGGGTGCGGGGTGTGCCACCAGGCCAGCACCGGGGTGACCACGAAGTCGCTGACCGGAATCCAGAGCTTCGGCAGCTCGGCGAGGACGGTCACGCTGGCCGGGTCGAGGTCGACCTCCTCGTTCGCCTCGCGCAGCGCGGTGGCGCGGGCGTCGGCGTCCTCCGGGTCGGCCGCACCGCCGGGGAAGGCCGGTTGACCGGCGTGGTTGCGCAGCGTGGCGGCCCGCTGGAGGACCAGCACGTCGGGGCCGACGCCGGGCTCCTCACCGAGCAGCACCAGCACCGCACTCTCCCGGCCGCCCTCCTCGGGAGTGGTCAGCCGGGTGAAGTCCTCGGCGCGGGCGGTCCCGAGCCGGCCCAGCAGCGGATCGAACCAGGACGGCGGACGGCGGGTCATCCGGCCGCCTTCGTACCGGCCGACGGATGGACGGCGGCCCGGCGCGGCTGCGGCGGCCGACCGACCGGAGCACTGCCCACCGGTGCCGGAGCGCTGCCGGCGGTCGGGACGACAGCCGGTGTCACGCGGGCACCTCCAGGCCGAGGTGGCGGCGGACCAGGTCGGCGAGGCGGGCGTCGTCGAGCGCGCCGGAGCTGTCGGTGTGCCGGACCCGGCCCTGCGCGTCGACCAGCAGGGTCAGCGGGACGGCGTTGCGGCGCAGCTCCCGTTGCAGGGCCTCACCCTGGTCGAAGAACATCGGGAAGTGGATGCCGAAGTCCTCGCCGAAGGACTGCGCGCCGTCCCGGCTGTCCCGGCTGTTCACCCCGATCACCTGGAGCTGGCCGGCGGCGCGCACGCTGAGCCGTTGGAAGGCCGGCAACTCCTTGCGGCAGGGTAGGCACCAGGAGGCCCACACGTTGATCACGGCCGGGCCGTGGATGTCGCGCAGCGCCACGGGAGCGCCCCCGGTGAAGCAGGAGAGCACCAGTTCGGGCAGGAGACTGCCGCCACCGTCGGCCGGAGCCGGGCTGCCGACCGTACCCCCGCCGACGCCGACCCCGGCGGACCCGGATGGTGCGACCGCTGCGGCGGACCCGGATGGTGCGGCGGACCCGGATGGTGCGGAGGAACCGGCGGAGGCAGCCGGCGGGTTGGTCAGCGAGGCGCAGTCGGTGAACGGCGACGGGCGCGGCGCCCGCCCGGCACCGGAGGCGGGTCGCTCCGGCTCCTCGGTGGTGGTACAGCCGGCGAGCACCAGCAGCGCCGGGACGAGCAGCGCGGCGAGCCGACGCTTCACGGTGCCTCCGCGACGACGGCCTGCACGGGCACCAACTCCGGGTCGACCCCGGCGGCGACCGCGAGATCCCGGGCACGAGGGCCCTTGAGCAGCTTCGCGGCGGCGGCCGGCTCGGTCGGCCCGAGCCCGTACGACGGGCAGAGCCGGGCCAGGGTGCACGCCCCGCAGGCGGGCTTGCGGGCATGGCAGACCCGCCGGCCGTGGAAGATGATCCGGTGGGAGAGCATGGTCCACTCCCGCTTCGGGTAGATCGCCCCGATCTCGTGTTCGATCTTGACCGGATCGGTCTGGACGGTCAGCCCCCACCGCTGCACCAACCGCTGGAAGTGGGTGTCGACGGTGATCCCCGGCACGTCGAAGGCGTTGCCCAGGATGACGTTGGCCGTCTTGCGGCCGATCCCGGGCAGCGTCACCAGATCGGTCAGCCGGCCGGGAACCTGGCCGTCGTACCGCTCGATCAGGGCTTGACCCAGCTTGATCAGCGAGTCGGTCTTGTTGCGGTAGAAGCCGGTCGACCGGATCAGCTCCTCCAGCTCGGCCCGAGCTGCCCCGGCGTAGTCGGCCGCCGTCGGGTACCGGGCGAAGAGCTTCGGGGTGACCTCGTTGACCTTCTTGTCGGTGCACTGCGCGGAGAGGATCGTGGCGACGGCCAGCTCCAACGCGTTGGAGTGGTCCAGTTCGCAGTGGGCGTCGGGGTGCGCGTCGGTCAGCGCCCGGCCGATCCGCCGGGCACGCCGGGTACGGCCGAGGTCCGTCTCGACGCGGCCGGGAGAGCTGATGGTCACGCCGGCCAGCCTACGTCGCCGCCCCGACCGACCGCCGGGCCCACGCCAGCCCTCGCTCAACCGCGGACCGGACCTCGGCGTAGCGCGACGGACCGGACCTCGGGCGGCCGCCGCGCCGGACTCCCCCGCCCCGGAATGACGGTGCGCGGCACGGACCGGTGAACCGGGACGTCGGGGTCGAAGGTGCGCGGCGCGGACCTGCGGACCGGGACCGCCGGGTGGCCCGGTCAGCCGGTCGTGGGCGGGCTGATCTTCCCCTTGCCGTCGAATCGCGCCCCGGTACGCGGGAAGTCGTTGCCGCTGAGCTGCTTGACCAGGCCGAGGCCCTGGCCGGCGGAGTCCATCGTCGGCTTGCCCACCGAACTCATCCGGGTGGAGGTGAACGAGCCACCGGCGAAGCTGCCGTCCGGCTTGAGGGAGACCTTCAGGACCCCACCCCAGCCGAGCCGGCCGGTCGGGTTGAGCGAGCGGGCGCCACCGGCGAAGTTGCCCAGGCTGTACGCGATCAGCCGGCCCTGGTAGAACTCCATGCCGCGCAGCACGTGCGGGCCGTGCCCGACGATCAGGTCGGCCCCGGCGTCGATCATGGCGTGGGAGAACTTCACCGGATCACCCCGGTTCTCGCCGAGGAACATCTCGGTGCCGGGGCGGACCCGGGTCTTGTCCGACCCCTCGCCCCCCATGTGCACCTGCACCACGACCAGATCGGCCATGGTGGCGGCCTTCTCGACGACCCCCTTGGCGGCGTCGATGTCGACCAGGCTGTTGGACCAGGGGTACGACGAGAAGCCGGCCACCGCGACCTTTACCCCGCCGACCTCGACCACGGTGATCTGGTCCGGCGCACCGGTGTGCTTCAGACCGTGCTTCTCCAGCGCCTGCTGGGTGTTCTCGTACCCCTGCGGACCGAAGTCGTAGCCGTGGTTGTTGGCCTGGTTGAGCAGTTGGAAACCGGCGTCCTTGAGGTGGCCGGCGTACTCCGGCGGGACGCGGAACTGGAAGCAGTTGCTGGAGTTCGCGCCACACTTGCCGGTACCGGTGTCCGTGGTGAGCGGCTCCTCCAGGTTGCCCATCACCAGGTCGGCCTTGAGCGCACCCTTGACCTCGTCGAAGAAGCCCTTGCCACCGTTGGCGGGCAGCCGGGACGGGGCCATCCCCATGACGATGTCCCCGGTCGCCGAGAGGGTGATCGCCGCGTCCTTGCCGGCCGCCGCGGTGGTCGGCACCGGGGAACCGGTGGCACCACCACCACCGCCCGGCCGCCAGACCGGGTCCGGGGTGTCGGGCTGGGCGCAGCCGGCGAGGAGCACGGCGAGCAACGCGCCGGCGGCGAGCGCGACGCGGCGGCGGGAACGGGGCTTCGAAAAGGCGGCAGAGTACATCGCCCGCGACGCTACCGGGTGGGAAATCGACCGACGACGGGCCGATCGGACGGAAGTTCAGCCCGTCCGCCGCTCCGACCACGGGACGCAGGGCACCGAGCCGCCGGCCCGGACGGCCTCGCGGACGACCCGGGCGAGCGGGGCGCCCCAGGTCGACCGGGGTCCCCCGTACGGCTCGGTCGGGCCAGCCGGCGCGCCGGCCGGGCAGAGCACGGTGACCGAGTCGGTAGGTGTGCCGGTACCCGGCAGGCCCAGTTCCCAGATCGCCTGGCACTTCGCCTCGGTCGCGGTGGCGACGGCGTTCACCAGGGCGGCGTCACCGAGCACCGCCGGAACGTAGACGACGATGTTGACCGTCCCGACCCGCGCCGCCGGGACGGGAACGTGCGTCAGCACCGCGGCCTGCGCCCCAGTCGCAGGCCGCGCCCCAGCGGCGGCCGATGCCGGGGTGCCGGGCTGCGCCGGGGCGACGGCCGGTGCCGGGGCAGGGGGCTGCGCCGGGGCAGGGGGCTGCGCCGGGGCAGGGGACAGCGCCGGGGCAGCGGCCCAGAGGGGGGTGCCGAGGCCGACCGTGGCCCAGGCCCGTACGCCGGTGTCGGTCCGGGTCACCACCTCGGCGACGTCCACCCCGGTGAGCAGGCCGATCCCGGGCCCGTCGAGGTCGAGCCGGTCGGCGAGCGCGGCCAGGTGGGCCGCCGGATCGTCCCGGTGGTACGACATCGGCACGGTCGCGTTGACCACCCAGTTGCGAACGCCGACACCGCCACCGAGCGGGCCGGAGCTGACCGCCCGCAGCGGCGAGCGGGCCCGCCACACGAGTAGCGGAATGTCCCATCCGTCCTCGGGGCGGTGGGTCAGCACCGGGTCACTCAGCACCCGGACACCCTACGACCAGCGGCGGCATCTGCCGGTGACCAGGTGGTTCGGGCGGCCGATCTTAGTGGCCGATCGGGTCGGCGAGGTTACGCCCAACGATCAAGATTCCAGGGGTGCAGCTCTGATTCGTCCTCACGTGCGCCTAGACTTGGCGGCGCGCGAGGGATCAGCGGACGGCGGACCCGGCCGAGGGACGGCGACGCGCAACCGGAGGTGCGCGATGGACGAGGTACTGGCCCGCAGCGGGATCTTCCAGGGTGTCGACCCGGAGGCTGCCGAGGCGCTCGCCAAGGAGATGGAGACGATCGACGTCCGCAAGGGCGAAATCGTCTTCAACGAGGGCGAGCCCGGCGACAGTCTCTACATCCTCCTGTCGGGCAAGATCAAGGTGGGGCGTCGGGCAGCCGACGGCCGGCAGAACCTGATCGCGGTGATGGGCCCGTCGGACATGGTCGGTGAGCTGTCGCTCTTCGACCCCGGCCCGCGTACGGCCACCGCCACCGCGGTCACCGACACCCGGCTCGTACGGCTGCGCAAGCAGGCGTTGCGGCCGTGGCTCAACAACCGCCCCGAGATCGCCGAGCAACTGCTGCGGGTGCTCGCCCGCAGGCTGCGCCGGACCAACGACTCGCTGGCCGACCTGATCTTCACGGACGTGCCGGGCCGGGTCGCCAAGAACCTGCTCCAGATGGCCGGCCGGTTCGGCACCCGGGACGGCGGCGTGCTGCGGGTGACCCACGACCTGACCCAGGAGGAGATCGCCCAGCTCGTCGGCGCCTCCCGGGAGACGGTCAACAAGGCGCTCGCCGACTTCGCCTCGCGGGGCTGGCTGCGGCTGGACGGCAAGAGCATCATCATCCTCGACCCGGAGCGTCTCGCCCGCCGCGCGCGGGTCTGACCCGACACACACACGTACCACCCGGGCCAGGGCCGCCTCGACGGGCGGCCCTGGCCCGTTCGCGTGCCCGGCCGTCCCGACACCGGTGGCGACCCGGACGCCACCGGTGGGATCCGACCTGGTCGTGGCCGTCTGGCAACGCTGCGCGGCCAGCGGCACGGCGATTCGGCCCCGCGATTCGGCCCCGCGATTCGGCCCCGCGATTCGGCTCGGTGCCACCGGTTGACCCGACCCGTCGGATGATCAGCCCAACCACGGCTGATCGGCGGTGTGGCCGCTCGGATCAGCCCACTCCAGGTCCCCGTCCCACGCCCGGTCCGGCAGGGGCCTTGCCGCCACCGACCCACGCATGTCCCCGGCGACCCGCTCGGTCGCCCTCGGCACGCGCTTGCCGTAGCCGGGACCGGCGGCGAGCCCGTTGGATTGTGAAGAGTTCTTGTCGCCTGGGCAACAACAACTCTTCACAATCCCCACCGCACCGTCGATCCGTCAGCCGGCAACCGAGCGGGGAACCATCGGCGGACCGGTTCCGCACCGATCAGGTGGCCCCGATGGCCGCGCTGGCACCGTGCGACAGCGACTGAGGCAGTCGCCGGCACCGACCAGATCCGCCCGCACCAGATCCGCCCCCCCACAGATCAGGCCACCCCACACAGATCAGGCCACCCCACACAGACCAGGCGGGGCCACCCAAGACCAGGCGGGCCACACAGACCGATCCCGCACAGACCAGGTCCGCCACACAGACCGATCGCCCCGAACAGACCAGGCCGGCCACACAGATCCCGATCGCTTTGCACAGACCAGGCCCGCCACACAGACCCGAATTACCCCGAACAGGCGGACCTGTCACACAGACCCCGATCGCTTGCACAGACCAGGCCGCCCGCACAGGCCCGGTCGCCGCGCAACGGAGCAGGCCCACCACACAGACCAGGCTCCGCCCGAACAGACCAGGTCCGGCTACGGAGACAGCCGGTGACGCAAAAAAAAGTCAGGCTTGACTGTTTGTTTTGACGGCGGCACGCTGTCTCCGTGTTTGCCGCATCGAATCGCGTCCCGCAGCAGGAGCGCAGCCGCGCCACCCAGGCCCGGCTGCTGGAGGCGACGGTCGACTGCCTGGTGCGGTACGGCTGGTCGGGCACCACCACCACCGTGGTCGCCGCCCACGCCGGCGTCTCGCGCGGTGCCCAGCTGCATCACTACCCGACCAAGGCGGCCCTGGTCACCGCCGCCGTCGCCCACCTCGCCGAGCGCCGCGCCGAAGAGCTGCGCGCCGAGGCCGAGGCGCTGCCCGTCGGGCCGCAGCGGCTCGACCGGGTGATCGACCTGCTCGGCGTCGCCTTCACCGGGCCGCTCTTCGTCGCCGCGCTGGAGTTGTGGGTGGCCGCCCGCACCGACCCGGAGCTGCGCGGCGCACTGGTACCGCTGGAGGCCCGGGTGGGTCGGGAGATGCACCGGCTCACCGTCGCGCTGCTCGACGTCGACGAGCGTCGACCCGGGGTCCGCGAGGCGGTCCAGGCCACCCTCGACCTGCTGCGCGGGCTCGGCGTGGCCAACCTGCTCAACGACGACTCGGCCCGCCGCACCGCCCTGCTGCACACCTGGAAACGCCAGCTCGCCACCCTGCTCACCCCGGACCCAAGTCCATCCGGCGACCAGCCCTGACCCGCAACCACAGGACCGAACCCGGCGACCGGCCCTGACCCGCAACCACCAGCCCGAACCGCAACCACCAACCCAGATCCGCAACCACCGGACCGAACCCGCAACCACCAACCCAGACCCGCAACCACCAGCCCGAACCCGCAACCACCGGACCGCACCCGGACCCGCAACCACCAGCCCACCAGCCCGGAGGCATCGTGGTCGACCCGACCGTTCTGCTCACCGATCTGACCGGCGAGTCCGAGCAGCTCGACGCGCTCGTCGCCGTGTTGCCCCCCGAGGCGTGGACGCGACCGACCCCCGCCCCCGGCTGGACGGTCGCCCATCAGATCGCCCACCTCGCCTGGACCGACCACGTCGCCAGCCTGGCCGCCACCGACCCGGCGGCGTTCCACGCCTCGGTCACCTCGGCGACCGACCCGGGCCGGCTGGTCGACGACGGGGCAGCGGAGTTCCTGGCCCCGCCGGCCGTACTGCTCGACAGGTGGCGCAGCGGTCGCGCCGCCCTCATGCCCGCCCTCGCCGCCGTACCGGTCGGGGGGAAGGTGCCCTGGTACGGCACCCGGATGTCGGCCGCCTCGATGGCCACCGCCCGGATCATGGAAACCTGGGCGCACGGCGAGGACGTCGCCGAGGCGCTGGGCGTCAGCCGTACCCCGACGGCCCGGTTGCGGCACGTCGCGTACCTCGGGTTCCGTACCCTCGGGCACGGCTTCGCCGCTCACGGCCGCCCGGTGCCGACGGTGCCGGTGCGGGTCGAACTCGTCGCACCGAACGGGGCGCGCTGGGCCTTCGGCCCGGCCGACGCGGCGGACCGGGTCGCCGGCCCGGCGCTCGACTTCTGCCTGCTGGTGACCCAGCGCCGGCACCGCGCCGACCTTGCCCTGGTCGCCACCGGCCCGACCGCGGACGCCTGGCTCGACGTGGCCCAGGCCTTCGCCGGCCCACCGGGTACCGGCCGCAGGCCACGCACCACGGGCCGCGCCGGGGTGACGGCGTGACCGGGGTGCTCCGGGTCGGCAACGCCTCCGGCTTCTACGGCGACCGATTCACCGCCTGGCGGGAGATGCTCGACGGCGGTGAGCTGGACGTGTTGACCGGCGACTACCTGGCCGAGCTGACCATGCTGATCCTCGGGCGGGACCGGCTGCGCGACCCCGGCCTCGGTTACGCCAAGACCTTCCTCCGCCAGCTCGAAGGCTGCCTCGGCACCGCCCTGGACAGGGGCGTACGGATCGTCACCAACGCGGGCGGGCTGAACCCGGCGGGGCTGGCCGCCGCGATCGGCGCGCTCGCCGACCGGCTCGGGCTCAGCGTCCGGGTCGGCCACGTCGAGGGCGACGCCCTCACCCGACCGGACGCGCTCACCGCCAACGCCTACCTCGGCGCGTTCGGCATCGCCGCCTGCCTGGACGCCGGGGCGGACGTGGTGGTCACCGGGCGGGTCACCGACGCCTCACTGACGGTCGGACCGGCCATCGCCCGGTTCGGCTGGCGACGCGACGACCTGGACGCGCTGGCCGGGGCCACCGTCGCCGGGCACCTGATCGAGTGCGGGGCCCAGGTCACCGGGGGCAACTTCAGCTTCTTCACCGAACTGCCCGACGGTGGGCACCGGCCCGGCTTCCCGATCGCCGAGATCCACCCGGACGGCTCGTCGGTGCTCACCAAGCACCCCGGCACCGGCGGCGCGGTCACCGTCGAGACGGTCACCGCCCAGCTGTTGTACGAGGTGGGCGGCCCCGACTACCTCGGCCCGGACGTGGTGGCCCGGCTGGACACGGTACGGCTGCACCAGGACGGGCCGGACCGGGTCCGGGTGGACGGGGTCCGGGGCACCCCACCGCCGGCCACCCTCAAGGTGGGCGTCAACAGCCTGGGCGGTTTCCGCAACTCGATGACCTTCGTGCTCTGCGGACTGGACATCCCGGCCAAGGCCGCCCTGGTCCGGGGGCAGGTCGAGGCGGCGGTCGGCGCGGACGGGCTGGAGTTCACGCTGGCCCGTACCGACCATGTCGACGCGGTCGACACCGAGACGGCGAGCGCGCTGCTGCACGTACACCTGCGCGACGGCGACCGGGGGCGGGCCGGGCGGGCCTTCTCGGCGGCGGCGGTGGAGCTGGCCCTCGCCTCCTATCCCGGCTGCACCCTGACCACCCTGCCCGGCGACGCCACCCCGTACGGGGTCTTCACCGCCGACACCGTGCCGCAGGCCGACGTGCCGCACGTCGCCGTGCTGCCGGACGGCGAGCGGGTGCCGGTCCCACCGCCGCAGACCATGGCCGGGCCGGTGCCCGACCCGGCGGGATCCACTGCCCCGGTGCCGGTCCCACCGCCGCAGACCGTGGCCGGGCCGGTGCCGGATCCGCCGGGACCAACCGCACCGGCGGACCCGGCACCGGCATCCGGGCCGACCCGCCGGGGGCCGCTGGGCGAGGTGGTCGGGGCGCGGTCGGGCGACAAGGGCGGCGACGCCAACCTCGGCGTCTGGGCACGGACCGAGGACACCTGGGGGTGGCTGCGGGATTGGCTGAGCGTCGAGCGGCTCGCCGGGCTGCTGCCGGAGACCGCCCCGCTGACCGTCGAGCGGTACGAGCTGCCGCACCTGCGGGCGGTCAACTTCGTGATCCGGGGGCTGCTCGGGCCGGGGGTGGCCGCCTCCACCCGGTTCGATCCGCAGGCCAAGGCGCTCGGCGAGCTGCTCCGCTCGCGCGTCGTCGAGCTGCCCGGCACGACCCCGGACCAGGAACGAGATCGCCGCGAAGGGTGCGGTGCGGTACGGCGGGCGGGCGAACCGGAGGGAACCGCGTGACCACGCTGGAGAGTGCGATCGACCCGTCCGCGCCGGCCTTCGTGGCCAACCGGGACGCGCTGCGGGACCGGCTGGCCGAGCTGGACGCCGCGCTCGACCAGGCGCGGGCCGGTGGCGGCGAGAAGTACGTGGCCCGGCACCACGCTCGCGGCAAGCTGTTGCCCCGGGAACGGATCGAGCTGCTGCTGGACCGGGACAGCCCGTTCCTGGAGCTGTCGTCGGTCGCCGGCTACGGCACCGACTTCCCGGTCGGGGCGAGCGTGGTCACCGGCATCGGGGTGGTCGAGGGCGTCGAGTGCCTGGTCGTCGCCAACGACCCGACCGTGCGCGGCGGCGCGGTGAACCCGTGGTCGCTGGCGAAGACCCGGCGGGCCGGCGAGATCGCCCTGGCCAACCGGCTGCCGATGGTCAACCTGGTGGAGAGCGCCGGGGCGGACCTGCCCACCCAGGCGGAGATCTTCATCCCGGGCGGCCGGGTGTTCCGTGACCTGACCCGGCTCTCCGCCGCGAAGATCCCCACGGTCAGCGTGGTCTTCGGCAACGCCACCGCCGGGGGCGCATACGTGCCGGGGATGTCCGACTTCACCATCATGATCCGCGACCGGTCGCAGGTCTACCTGGCCGGGCCGCCGCTGGTGAGGATGGCCACCGGCGAGGTCACCGACGACGAGTCGCTGGGTGGCGCGGCGATGCACGCCTCGACGTCCGGGCTGGCGGACTTCCTCGCCGCCGACGAGCGGGACGGTATCCGGCTGGCAAGGCAGTGCGTCCGCCGGTTCAACTGGCGCAAGCAGGGTCCGCCGCCGCGCGACCCCACCCCGCGACCACCGAGGTACGACCCAGAGGAGCTGCTCGGCATCGCCAGCGCCGACCTGAAGGTGCCGTTCGACCCGCGCGAGGTGCTGGCCCGGGTGCTCGACGGCAGCGAGTTCGACGAGTTCAAGCCGGCGTACGGCACCGCCCTGGTCACCGGCTGGGGCGAGCTGCACGGCTACCCGGTCGGGGTGCTGGCGAACGCCCGGGGGGTGCTGTTCGGCGCGGAGGCGCAGAAGGCGGCCCAGTTCATCCAGCTCGCCAACGCCGCCGACACCCCGCTGGTGTTCCTCCAGAACACCACCGGCTACATGGTCGGCACCGAGTACGAGCAGCGCGGCATCATCAAGCACGGCGCCCTGATGATCAACGCGGTGTCGAACTCGACGGTGCCGCACCTGACAGTCAACCTGGGTGCCTCCTACGGGGCCGGCAACTACGGCATGTGTGGCCGGGCGTACGAGCCGAGGTTCCTGTTCACCTGGCCGAACGCCAGGTCGGCGGTGATGGGGCCGGCGCAGCTCGCCGGGGTGCTGTCGATCGTCGCCCGGCAGGCCGCCGCCGCCCGGGGCCGGGACTACGACGAGGACTCGGACGCGGCGATGCGGATGATGGTCGAGCAGCAGATCGAGTCCCAGTCCGGGGCGTTGTTCCTCTCCGGCCGGCTCTACGACGACGGGGTGATCGACCCCCGGGACACCCGTACCGTCCTCGGGCTCTGTCTGTCGGCGATCCACAACGGGCCGGTCAAGGGTACCGACAACTTCGGCGTCTTCCGGATGTAGTGCCCGTGAGCGCGAGGAACGCAGCGGAGCGGAGTCCCGCAGTCACGAACGAAAGGTCTGCTCAGCGCCCATGATTCGGAAACTGCTGGTCGCCAACCGGGGGGAGATCGCCCGTCGGGTCTTCGCCACCTGTCGGGCCCTGGGCGTCGCGACGGTCGCCGTGCACTCCGACGCCGACGCCGGTGCGCCGTACGTCGCCGAGGCCGACGAGGCGGTCCGCCTGCCGGGGAACACGCCCGTCGAGACGTACCTGCGGATCGAGCTGATCCTGGACGCGGCCCGCCGGTCCGGCGCGGACGCCGTGCACCCGGGTTACGGGTTCCTCGCCGAGGATGCCGGATTCGCGGCGGCGGTGACCGACGCGGGCCTGACCTGGGTCGGTCCGTCCGCCAAGGCGATCGCCGCGATGGGCGACAAGGTGGCGGCGAAGGCGTTGCTCGCCGAGGCGGGCGTGCCGATGCTGCCCACCTGGACCGACGGTGACGCGATCACCGACTTCCCGGTGCTGGTCAAGGCGTCCGCCGGGGGCGGCGGCAGGGGCATGCGCGTCGTCCGCGACCCCGCCGACCTGCCGGCGGCCGTCGCCTCCGCGCGCCGCGAGGCCGCCGCCGCGTTCGGCGACGGCACGGTCTTCGTCGAGCGGTACGTCGAGCACGGCCGACACGTCGAGGTGCAGATCTTCGGGGACACCACAGGTGCCGTGCTCGCGCTCGGCGAGCGGGACTGCTCGATCCAGCGCCGGCACCAGAAGATCGTCGAGGAGGCACCGGCGGTGCTGCCCGACGGGGTCCGGGAGCGGCTGCATGCGGCGGCGGTCGCCGCCGGCCGGGCCGTCGACTACGTCGGCGCGGGGACTGTGGAGTTCCTGCTCGCCCCGACGGGTGAGTTCTTCTTCCTGGAGATGAACACCCGGCTCCAGGTAGAGCACCCGGTCACCGAGGCGGTCACCGGGCTGGATCTGGTGCGGCTGCAACTGCTGGTCGCCGAGGGCGGGCCGCTGCCGTTGGCGGCGACCCCGCCGGCCGACGGCCACGCGATCGAGGTACGGCTCTGCGCGGAGGACCCGGCGCAGGGTTTCCGGCCGGCCACCGGCACCCTGCACCGGTTCGCGCTGCCCGGGGTGGTCGGAGAGTTCGCCCCGACCCGGGGCCTGCGGCTCGACTCCGGGGTGGTGACCGGTTCGACGGTGGGTGTGCACTACGACTCGATGCTCGCCAAGCTGGTCGCCTGGGCACCGACCCGGGCCGAGGCGGCCCGGTTGCTCGCCGGGGCGCTGGCCCGCGCCGAGCTGCACGGCGTGGCCACCAACCGGGACCTGCTGGTCCGGGTGCTGCGCAGCCCCGAGTTCGGCGCGGTGGAGGTCGACACCGGGTTTCTGGACCGGCACCCCGAGGTCTTCGCCCCGCTGCTGCCGGCCGACCAGGTACCGCTCGCGGCGCTGGCCGCCGCGCTCGCCGGTGCCGCCGAGCGTCGGGCGTACGCGCCGGTGCTCGCCGGGCTCCCGTCGGGCTGGCGCAACGTGCCGACCTTTCCCCAGGTCGTCCGCTACACCGCCGCGAGCGGCGACGAGATCGAGGTGCGCTACCGGCTGGACCGGGCCGGCCGGCTCGCCGACTGGTCCACCGACCCGCCGGCCCTTCCCGTCGGCCCGCCCGACCCGACGGCCGCCGCCCCGACCACCGCCCGCACGAACGCCCCCGGCACGACACCGGCCGCCGGCACGACTGCCGCCGCCGGCACGACACCGGCCGCCGGCACGGCCACGGCGGAGCCGGGACCGGCCGTGACGCTGGTGACGGCCGGGCCGGACCGGGTGCTGCTGGAGGTGGCGGGGGTGCGGCGGGTGTTCCGCGTACACCGGGCGGGGTCGGTGGTCTTCGTGGACGGCCCGGACGGGGCGGCGGAGCTTACCGAGCTGCCCCGCTTCCCGCTGCCCACCGTGGCGCTGGCCGCCGGGTCGCTGCTCGCGCCGCTGCCCGGCACGGTGACCCGGGTGCACGTCGGGGTCGGTCAGCGGGTCGCCGCCGGTGACCTGCTGCTGACCCTGGAGGCGATGAAGCTGGAACATCCCGTGCTCGCCCCGACCGACGGCGTGGTCGCCGACCTGCCGGTGCCCGTCGGTGGGCAGGTCGAGACGGGTGTGGTGCTGGCCGTGGTCAACCCCGAGGAGGCCCCCCGATGAACTTCGACCTCACCCCCGAGCAGGACCAGCTCCGTGACGCCGTCCGCGCACTGGGCCGCCGGTACGGCCACTCGTACTTCGTGCAGAAGGCGAAGTCCGGCGGGCACACCACCGAGCTGTGGGACGAGGCCGGCCGGCTCGGCTACCTGGGCGTCAACGTCCCCACCGAGTACGGCGGCGGCGGGGGCGGCCTCACCGAGCTGGCCATCGTCTGCGAGGAGCTGGCCGCCGCCGGTTGTCCGCTGTTGCTGCTGGTGGTCTCCCCGGCCATCGCCGCCACCGTGATCAACAGGCACGGCACCGAGGAGCAGCGCAAGCGCTTCCTGCCCGGCTTCGCCGACGGCTCGCTGAAGGTGGTCTTCGCGATCACCGAGCCGGAGGCCGGGTCGAACTTCCACCGGCTCGGCACGGTGGCCCGCCGCGACGGCGACGACTGGCTGCTGTCCGGCCGCAAGTGCTACGTCTCCGGCGTGGACGAGGCGCAGTACGTGCTGGTGGTGGCCCGTACCGAGGAGGCGGCGACCGGGAAGCTCAAGCCCGCGCTGTTCGTGGTGCCGACCGACGCGGCCGGGTTGACCCGGTCCACACTGGACATGGAGATCGTCTCTCCGGAGAACCAGTTCCTGCTCTACCTGGACGACGTCCGGCTGCCCGCCGACGCGCTGGTCGGCGGGTCGCTGGACGCCGGCCTGCCGGCGCTGTTCGCCGGGCTGAACCCCGAGCGGATCACGGTCGCCGCGATGGGCGTCGGCACCGGCCGGTACGCCATCGAGCGGGCCAGCGGGTACACCGCCACCCGCAAGGTCTGGGGCGGCAGGAGCATCGGTTCGCACCAGGGCGTCGCGCACCCGTTGGCGCACGCGGCGGTGCAGGTGGAGCTGGCCCGCCTCATGATCCACAAGGCGGCCACCCTGTACGACGCCGGCCGCGACCTGGAGGCCGGGGTGACCGGCAACATGGCCAAGTACGCGTCCGGGGAGGCCGCCGCGTTGGCCGTGGACACCGCCGTGCAGGCCCTCGGCGGGGCCGGCATGACCACCGAGTACGGCGTGGCGACGCTGCTCGGCGCGGTCCGGGCCGGCCGGATCGCCCCGGTCAGCCGGGAGATGATCCTCAACTTCGTCGCCCAGCACGTCCTGGGCCAGGAGAAGTCCTACTGACCCCGGCTCAGTGCACGGCGCGGCAGGCCGCCTCGATGCGGTGCACCGGGCGTACCCGCCGGCCCAGCCCCTCCAGCAGCGAGTCCTCGACGTGGTAGTCGCGGATCCGCAGCCGGTACCGGGGCAGTTCCTCCTCGCTGGGGCAGAGCACCTGGGCGCGGACGTCGTCCACCGGGACGTACCGGACGCCGCCGCGCTCCTGGAGCAGCACCATGTTGACGTCGTCCACGGTGACGACGTGCCCCCGGACGTCCTCGGTGACGCCGGGGGTCGACTCCACGGTGGTCACGGTGAGTGGCAGCACCGGCGTGGTGATCACCGGCAACGCCGCCCAGACCAGCATGGCCAGCACCGCCGCCTCGGTGATCGAGGCGAGCGGTCGGATCACCGCCCCGGGCAGCGGGCCGGTCACCGCGAGCGCGAGCAGCGGCGGGACGACCAGCAGCGCCAGGACCAGCAGTTCCCGTTGCTCCCACGCGTCGACCAGGGTGGGGGCCAGCAGCCAGCCGTAGCCGGCGAGCAGCGCCACCAGGATCAGCATCCGGGGCACGAACTGTTCGTGCAGTCGCGCCGGGGTGAGCTGGAAGGCGGCCATGAACGCCGGCAGCAGCAGCGGCAGGTAGAGCAGTTGCCAGGTGACCAGGGCCAACAGGAAGCTGGCCAGCACGAACCAGGCGGGGGTGATGTCCGACCAGCGGACGAAGAGCGGGCGACGGACGGTGGGCGGCATCCGTTCGACGCTGACCCGCAGCACCGCGCCGAGCGCGAAGACCGCGACCAGGCCGGTGGAGAGCAGCCGGGCGGCGGTGGTCAGGAAGCCGGCCAGCAGGTTCACCGGTCCGACGTTCGCCACCAGCAGCAGCGTGGTCTGGAGTTCGCCGCCCGCCTCGACGCCGAGGCGCAGCACGGAGAAGATGGCGGGCACCCCCACCACGGCCGTCCAGAACGACTGGCTGGCCCGCGCCCGCCGCTCCGCTGCCGGATCCCAGCCGTCGCGCAGCGGGACGGTGGTGGCGCCCAGATCCTGCGGTACGGCCGGGGCGGTCACCGCGTCGGCGCCTTGTCGTCGAAGTCGACCAGCTCCGGCACG
Organism: Micromonospora sp. NPDC051925; assembly: GCF_044548625.1. Taxonomy (NCBI): domain Bacteria; kingdom Bacillati; phylum Actinomycetota; class Actinomycetes; order Micromonosporales; family Micromonosporaceae; genus Micromonospora; species Micromonospora sp. NPDC051925. The sequence continues at coordinate 114,562 of NZ_JBIUCH010000017.1, forward strand.
TTCAGCGGTTGCGGCTGCGCCTTCTCCGCCTTCAGCCAGGGCCCGAGGGTCCGGTTGTACGCGGTGAGCCACGGGCTGCTGATCCCGCTGCGCCCCTGCAGGTAGCTCTTCTGAAGGGCGAAGGCCACCAGGTCACGCAGGGCGGGATCACCGATCGGCACGCCGACGCCGAGCAGCTCGCTGGTGCCGAAGGGCATGTCGACGATCTCGAACTCGGTCGGGTAGAGGGAGAGGAAGCCGGCGAGGATCGTCTCGTCGGAGCTGACCGCGTCGTAGCGGCCCTCCCGGATGCCCTTGACGCAGTCGCCGACCTCCTTGACCACCAGCGCCTTCACGTCGTGCTTGGCCAGCTCGGCCTCCGTGGTGGAGCCGCCGCTGGTGCAGACCTTGTACTGCGGCTCGCGGAGGTCCTCGATGGTGCGGATCTTGTCCTTGAGCCGGGTCGGCACCATCACCTCCTGGGTGGTGACGAAGTACGGCCCGGCGAAGCTGACCAGCTTCTCCCGCTCCTCGGTGATCGAGAAGCTGGAGACCACCAGGTCGACCAGGCCACCCTGGAGGGCGGGAATGCGGTCCTCGGTGGTCACCGAGACCCACTCGATGCGCTGGTCACCCTCGTAGCCGAGGTAGGAGGCGACGTAGCGGGCGATCTCGACGTCGAAGCCGCTGTGCGCGCCGTTGCGCAGCTCGCCCATCAGCGGTTCGGTGGTGGCCACCCCGATCTTGATCTTCGGCTGGCCGTCGATGTGCGATTCCCGCAGCTTGTCGAGGACCGAGGGCAGGGACGGTTCGCGCCGGTTGTCGCAGCCCGCGGCGGCGGCGAGGGTGAGGGTCAGCGCCACCGCCAGGGTGGTGGCGACCGATCGGACCCGATGGCGGGCGGAGATGTCGTTCATCGGCGCACCTCGCTGACTACAGCCTGGGGGACACCGAGGGTAGCCGTTCCAGTCCATCCTCGTCCCGCCGCCCGGCCGGGCGGCCAGCCCGCAACGAGCCGGGGAGGGCCCGGGGTACGACAGGCGGCGAGCGCCCATCGTACCCCGGGATGCGATCAGCGCACGGTCAGCGAGCCCACCGCGGGCAGCGGCGCGACGACCGGGGGCAGTCGCTTCCGCTCGCCCCGGGCCGGCAACCCGGCCGCGGTCAGCGCGCTCTTGCTGGCGACGGCCCGCTCGGCCGGCTCCGGCGTCTCGACGAACGGCTGGTCGTCACCGACGCAGACGGTGCCCTTCGCCGGCAGCACGCCCCGCAGCAGGTACGCGTCGATCGCCCCGGTCGCGCAGGCCGACGTCCCGTAGGCGGTGTGGCCCCAGCTGTCGCTGCTGAGCAGCCGGCTGTTCGGCAGCAGTTGCGCCGAGGTCACCGCGCCCTGGTAGTTGGTGGCCGGATCCCAGTAGTTGCCGACCACAAGCACCGGCGCGGCGGTCCGGCGGTCGAACGGCCCGGTCCAGGCGTCGGTATCCCGTACCGTCCAGGCGTCCCGGGCGCAGGGGGCGGTGGCCCAGGCCCACAACCGCCCGAAGTACGGTGCCCGCTTGTCCTCCTGGGCGCTCAGCGCGGACCAGTCCGCGAGCTTCTCCGGGTGGTACGCGTCGGTGCAGTCGACACCAAGGAAGGTCTCCAGCCCGTTGTTGTACGGAAAATCGAACCGGCGCTGTTCACGGGCCTGCACGGCGAGCCGGCCGAGCGCCGCACGCGCCTCGGCGAGGCGGGCCGGCGACGCCGACTGCGGATCGGTGATGGTGAGCAGCCGTTCGGTGCTGTCCACGATCGGCTCCCAGCCGTAGGGGCTGTAGAGCGCGCTGAGGCTGGCGCCCACGAAGTCGGCGTAGCTGACGGTGAACGAGCCCGCGTCCGGGTCGTCGATCACCACGGGCTTCTTGCGCAGCCGCTTCGCCACCAGCTCGTACGAGGCGAGCGGGTCACCAGAGGCGAGGGAGCACGCTGCCGGACCGGCCTTCCCGCAGCGGACCAGGATCTCGCGCAGCGCCCGGTACGCCCCGTCGGCGCTGCGCAGCCGGGTCTCCTGGAGCTGGTCGCGGGCCTTGCCCTGGCCGACCCAGGCGTTCGGGTTGAGCACCCCGTCGACGACCACCGCGCGGACCCGGTCCGGGAACATGTTCGCGTAGTACTGGCCGAGGGCGGTGCCGTAGCTGAACCCGAGGTAGCTGAGCTTCTTGTCGCCCACCGCCCGGCGCAGCACGTCCATGTCCCGGGCCACCTCGGCGGTGGACATCGCCGAGGTCAGCGGCCGGCCGGTGGTCGAGCAGCCCTGGCCGACCGCCTTCGCCGACTTCAGGTACGCCTTCTCCTCGTCCTTCGTCCAGGGGAAGGCGACGTTCAGACCGGCGTACGCCCTGGTCTGCTCCCTCACCGACGGGAAGCACTTGACGTTGCTGCTGGCGGCCACGCCGCGCGGGTCGACGCCGACGATGTCGAACCGGTCGAGCAGGTCGTCACCGAGAAAGTACGGCGCGGCCAGCGCGATGTCGGTGCCGGAGCCACCCGGGCCACCCGGGTTCAGGAAGAGGCTGCCGATCCGGGCCTGCCGGTCGCGGGCCTTCACCCGGAGCAGGGCGACCTCGGTGGTGGGGCCCTTCGGCTTGTCGTAGTCGAGCGGCAGCCGGACGGTGGCACACTCGGCGTAGTCGTAGCAGGCGTACCAGCCGAGCTTCGGCGTGGGCACACTGTCGACGCGCCGGGCCTCCGCGACGCTGGTCCTGTCCGAGGTGAGCGGCAGGGTGTGCGGACTGCCGGGTGCTGCGGCGGCCGGCACGACCGCCGTTCCGGCGAGGACGATGCCGGCGATGCCGGCCGCGGCCAGGGACCGGGCTCTCCGTGGCATGTGGATACCTTCCGGTGGGGAACAGGACACGTCGAGCGAACACCTCGACGTCCGTCACTCTAGGCGAAACGGACAACCGCCCCCACCCGTACGGATTGACAGCACGCCCGTTCAGGCCATGCTTGTCGGGTGAGGCGAATCCTGAGGCCGGACACCCGGACCGTGGCGGTGGTCGCGGCGCTGGCAACCGGAGCGGTGCTGGTGGCGCTGGCCTTCCGGCACCCCGCCGGCATCCTGACGGTGGGGCTGGCGCTGCTCGGTGTCATCTTCGCGACGGTGACCGGTACGGCCCTGACCGCGCTGCGCGACCGCGACGACGGGGAGGAACCGGCCGGGGCGACGCCCCCGGGTCAACCGAGCCTGGGCTCGTTCCTCGACGCCGACACCCTGGAGGCGTTGGACAGCGCGGCGGTGCTGAGCCGACTCCAGCGGATGCGGGAGGTCAGCGACCAGTGAGGGTGGGTGCCACCAGGGCGTCCACGCCCCGCCCGGCGAGGCAGCGGTAGGTCCGGTCGAGATCCGTCTCGCCGGGCGGCAGCACCTCCAGGTGCCAGCCGTTGGTGTAGTCGATCCCGCTGGTCAGCCGGAACGTCTGGACGTTGCACACCGACCGGACCGTCGGGTCGGCGCTGATCACCGAGTGCCCGGCCGCGGCCAGCGCGGCCGGCAACTGACCCTCGACGTACGTCTCCCAGGTGTGCCGCCCCTCGCAGGAGAGCTGGGCGGCCTCCGCCCGATCGCCGCGCAGCCGCACCGGACCGAAACACTCCAGCACGGGGGCGCACCGCGCGCCCGGCGGCAGCGTCGCGGCCGTGCCGTCGGCCGCACAGCCGGGCAGGGTGCCCCAGCGGGCGGCCGGACTGGACGAGCCGACGGTCGACGGGGCAGCGGTCGGCGAGGCCATCGGCGACGCGCCACCGGCGACCCACGCCCCGGCGCTCGCCGAGGCGGCCAGGGCGAGCACCCCGGCTCCGCCGAGGAACCAGCGCCGTCGCCGACGCCCGCCGTGCGGCACGGTCGGTTGGTCGTCCTGGACCGGTGGGCGAGGGCTGGGCTGGCCGGTGGTCCGCCCGGGTTGGCCGGTGGTCCACCCGAGGGTGTACGGCCCACCGGTGCCCGACCCGCCGGCGGACGGCCCGCCGGAGACCGGAGCGCCGCTGACCGGGGCGGGGGCCGGGTCGAGGGGCAGCGCGGTGAGCAGGTCCCGCAGTTCGAGCGCGGAGGGGCGGGCGTCGGGGTCGTTGGACATCCCGGCGCGGAGCACGTCGACCAGTTCGGTCGGCACGCCGGGCAGGTCGGGGATCGGCTGGTGGAACATCTCCAGCACGGTGACCAGGCTCGGGTTGCGCTCGGACTGCCAGCGCGGGGGCCGACCGGTCATCACCGCGTAGAGGGTGGCGCAGAGGGCGTACACGTCGACGGCCGGTGACGGCGGGCTGTGGTTGAACATCTCCGGCGGCGCGTAGGCCGGGGTGAGCACCTCCAGGGTGACCGAGGCGTCCCGCGCCTCGGCCAGCACCGCCAGCCCGAAGTCGGCCAGCACCGCCGAGTTGAAGTGCGAGTGGAGGATGTTGGCCGGCTTGACGTCGCGGTGCAGCACCCCGGCCGCGTGCGAGTGGGCCAACGCGTCCGCGATCTTGATGCCGAGGTCACGGGTCTCGGAGGCGTCGAGCGGCGAGGTCCGCATCCGTTCGGCGTACGAACCGTCGCACAGCTCCATGATCAGGTACGGGTGCTGGTCGACGGTCACCCCGACGTCGAAGAGATCCACCACGTGCGGGTGCGACGACATCCGGCCGGCCGCCCGCGCCTCCCGCAGAAAACGGGCCTGGTCCCGCTCGCTGTCCAGGGTGCGGTTCTCCACCTTGACGGCGACCTCCCGACCGACGGAGATCTGGGTGGCCCGGTAGACGGTGGCGTACCCACCCCGGGCAAACACCTGCAAGTCGGTCAGACCGGGCACAATGGGCAGCCGGAGGGCGCCGGGCGGGGTCTCGGTCACGGCTCGAAAATACCCGTTCTGCCGGAGCGGTCAGCGGTCCGTACCGGCGGCGGCAGCCGTACCGGCGGCGGTCGGCCTGCTCGCCGAGCCCTCGGCGACGCCGCTGACCTGGGATTTTGCTGATCCCTCGGGAGAGGTGGGAGCAGTACCGGCCGGGTCGGTGGTGAGGCTCGCCGCCCGACGGGCGTCCCACCGCAGGCCGATCGCCGTCGCCACCGCGCCCACCCCCTCCCAGAGGGCCACCCCGATGAACCGGTCGGGGGCCACGTCGGCCAGCACGGTCAGGGTGAAGACGGTGCAGGTGACCAACCGGAAGACCACCGTGAACCGGTAGAACGCCCGCCACTCGGTGGCCACCGAGAGCAGGTAGTAGACGCCCATGTTGAACGAGGCCATCGAGGACGCGACGAGGAACGTGCCGGTGTAGTCACCGGCCGCCCGGGTCTGCGGCACCTCGAAGCCGAGCAGCCGCAGCTGCGCCTCCGGCCACACCAGCCCGAACGCGCCGAGCAGCACCGCCAGCACCCCGAAGACCGCGATCGTCCAGCCGGCACCCGAACGCGGCAGCCTCATCTGTCCCCCACCCCCGACGGCGCGACCGACACCGAGGGCAGGCCGCGTGAAGTGACACGCTAACCGGCCCCACACCAACACGCACATCCCCGGAACCGACAGACCTGCCACCCGACGCCGATCAGACGTCGGCGGCCAACCGGGCCCGCAGGGCATCGGCGCTGGCCCGCTCGCTGCGTTGCTCGGTCGCATAGGCCAGCCGGACCGCCTCCTGCGCGCTGGCCAGCGCCTCCGCCGGGTGACCGCAGGCGGCCAACGCCTCGGCCAGCACACCCGCCCCGATCACCTGACTACGAACGTCCTCCGCCGGAGCGGCGACCGCCCGCCGTGCCCAGTCCAACGCCTGCTCCGGCTGACCGTGGGCGAGCAGCGCGGAGGCGTACCGGGCCAGTGTCTGCCGGCGGGAGAAGAGCAGCGTCGGCACCTTCGCGGCGGTCGTCGCCACCGGGGCGAGCAGCCCGACCGCGGTGGCCGAGTCCCCGGCGGCGAGCCGGGCGGTGGCGAGCAGCACCCGGGGTGCGGCCTGCGCCGGCGCCTGCGGGTTGTGCGGTTCGACGGCGGTCAGCACCGCGCGGGCGTCCCGCTCGGCGGTCTCGCAGTCCCCCATGTCCAGCGCGACGAAGCCGCGCAGCGTGCCGGCCATCCCGGTGAGCAGCGGATGCGAGGTCCGCCCGGCGTACGCGAGGGCGTCGGTGAACAGGTCGGCGGCGTGCTCCGGCTCGCCCAGCCCCCGCGCCACCACACCCCGGACGACCAGCGCGAAGCCGCGCCCCCAGTCGTCGGAGACCGCGGCGAAGTCCCGGTACGCCCGGCGGGCTGCCCGGTCCGCCTCGGCGACCTCGCCCAACTCGGCCCCCGCGAACGCCTCGACCGCCCGCAACGTGCCCACCGCCCACGCCTCACCGACCCGTTCACCGAACGGCAGGAAGATCCCGGCCAGCCGGCAGGCCTCCCCCAGCCGGCCGGCCAGCAGCCGGGCGAAGGCGGTGGTGCCGCGCAGCCAGGCCCGCCCGTACGGGTCCTTCAACTCGGCGAAGAGCCGGGCAGCCCGACCGAGCACCGCGTCGGTGCCGGCGAAGTCGCCCCGGGTGGTGGTGACCCAGGCCAGGTTCTGCAACGCCCACGCCTGCCCCCGCAGGTCCTTCGCGGCGAGGCTGATCTGGTAGGAGGCGGCGAGCCGGCTGCTCGCCTGGCCGAGCCGACCGGCGACGAAGTCGGCCATCCCGAGCCGCCGCATGGCCGAGGCACGCAGATTGGTCACCTGCCCGGCAGTGGCCACCTGCAACGCCTCCTGCCAGCAGGCGGCCGCCCGACCCTGGTCGCCCAGGGTCTGGTGGGCCTGGCCGGCGAGCAGCAGGGCGCTGGCCCGGGTGGCGGCGTCGTCACCGGCGTTGGCGGTGATCTTCTCGGCGAAGGCGAGCGCGTCGCCGGCCCGGCCCACCTGGAGCAGCGCCCGCGCGTGCGCCACCCGGTCGACCGGGGGCACCCCCTCGCGGGCCAGCTCGGTGGCGCGTTCGGCGTACTCGACGGCCAACGCCGGCTCACCGATCTGCAACGCCCGACGGGCGGCCCGGCCCAGCGCGGCCACCCCCAGCGGGACGACCGTCCGGGCCGGCGAGTCCGGGCGGAGCTTCACCGCGTCGGCGAGGACGGCGGCCCGTTCGACCTGCTCGGCCACGAAGTCGTCCCGGGCCGCGTCGGTGAACCCGCCCGGCGGGGTGACCGACGAACCGGGTCCACCGGTGGCCCAGCGGGCCAGCGCGGCGTGCCGTTCGGCCAGTTCGGCCTTGCTCACCCCGGCGTAGGCGGCCTCGCGCATCAGCGGGGTGGCGAACGCGAAGCCGGTCCGGGTGCGGTGCAGCATCCGGCGTTGCAGCAGCTCCTCCACGGCCCGCTCCAGCTCGACGGCGGCCACCGCGGCGGGTCGGCCGTCCCGCCCGGCCCGCTGCTCGCGCAGCGCCTCCAACGCACCGGTGGGCACGATGTCACCGACCACGGCGGCGTCCCGCAGCGCCGAGCGGGCCTCCGGTGGGAGCGCGTCGATCCGGGCGGCGAGCACGGCGGCGAGGTCGCGGGAGAGCAACCGGCTGCCGAGCGAGCCGGGCACCAGCCGCCAGCCGCCGTCCGGGCCGGCGGTCAGCGCCCCCCGCTCCCGCAGCAGGGTGACCAGTTCGGCCAGGTAGAAGGCGTTGCCCTGGGCGGTCACCAGCAACCGGTCGGCGTCGGCCTGGGGCAGCTTCCCACCGTTGAGGTAGCTGGTGAGCAGACGGGAGGCGTCCGCGCCGCGCAGCGGCGGCAACGGTTGCACCTCGGCGTCGGCGATCCAGGTCAACGCCCCCGCGGTGCGGACCAGCTCCGGGCGGCCCAGCAGCATCACCAGCACCGGGCCGGTGAGCCGGGACAGGGTCGCGCCGAGGGCGGCGATCGTCTCGCCGGTGGCGTCGTGCAGGTCGTCGACCACGATCACCAGTGGTGCCTCGGCGGCCAGCGCGCTGAGCAGCCCGGCCACCGCCACCGGCACCGCCTCGGCGTCGGTGGTCGGCGGGGTGGCGCCCCACCCGCCCTGGTCGCCCGGGTTGCCGGCGGGCAGTTCGGCGTAGCCGAGCAGGGCCAGCAGTTGGTCACCGACGATCGGCGGCACCTCGGTCCGCAGCCGGGCGAGCCGTTGGCCGAGCCGCCGCAGCCGCTCCTCCACGGCCGGCCGGGTGAGCGCGGTGGAGGTGTCGCTGGGCAGGCCGACGGCGGCCCGGACCAGGTCGGCCAGCGGGGCCAGCCGTCGCCGCTCGCCGAACGCGGCGCAGCGCACCGAGAGCACCCGGGCCCCGCTGTGCGCGGCGTACCGGCCCGCGCCGACGTCGTAGCCGGCGGCGAGGCGCTCCACCTCGGCGGCGAACCGGGACTTGCCGATCCCCGCCTCCGCGGTCATCAGCAGCACCCGGGGCTCACCCCGGTCGATCACCTCGGCGAGCCGGCCGGCGACCCGGCCGATCTCGGTCTCCCGCCCGACGAAGGGCGCCTCGTCGCCGAGCCCCGAGCGGGTGCCCGGGGCGTCCAGCAGGCCCAGCAGCTCGTACGCCTCGACCGGCTCGCGCTTGCCCTTGAGTCGCAGTGGGCGCAGCACCCGCCAGGAGGCGACGTGCCGGGTGGCCGACGAGGTCCGGGCACCGGCGTAGATCGCGCCGACGGCGGCGGCGTCGGCCAGCCGGGCGGCGGTGTTCACCGTGTCGCCGATGACCGTGTACTCGATGGCGGCCTGGATGCCCGCGATCACGTCGCCCGTGTTCAGCCCGACCCGCAGGCCGAGCGGCGCACCGCCGCCCCGCTCGTCGTCGAGCACCCGACGCACCGCCCGCTGCATCGACAGGGCTGCCCGGACGGCCCGCTCGGCGTCGTCCTCGTGCGCCACCGGGGCGCCGAACACCGCCATGATCCCGTCGCCGGTGAGCTTGTCGACGTGCCCGCCGAAGGTCTTCACCGCGCCGGCGAGCGCGGCGAGCACCCGGTCGGTGACCGCGCCGACCCGCTCCGGGTCGAGGTCCTCCGACCACGACGTGAAGTCGGACAGGTCACCGAAGAGCACGGTGACCACCCGACGCTCGGCGGTCGGCAGGGTGGCGGCAGCCGGCAGCGCCGCCCCGCAGTTGTGGCAGAACCGCGCGCCGGGGACGGCGAGCGTGCCGCACACCGGGCAGGTCACGGCTGTTCCACGCCGAGGTACTCCAGCTGGGCGCGGACCGACCACTCGGCGGCCCACCACAGCGACCGGTCCACGTCCGCGTAGACCTTCGCCACCACCTCGGGCGCGGTGCCGGCCCCGGCGGCGACGGCGGCCCGGACCTGGTCGAGCCGGGCCCGGCGGTGGGCCAGGTAGAAGTCCGCCGCCGCGCCGCAGTCGGCCAGCGCCGGGCCGTGTCCGGGCAGCGCCGGAATCCCCCGGTACGCCGAGAGCCGCTCCAGGCTGGCCAGGTAGTCACCCAGGTGGCCGTCGGGGTGGGCGACGACGGTGGTGCCCCGGCCGAGGATGGTGTCACCGGTCAGCACCACCCGCTCGGCACCGTGCGTCACCAGGAAACAGACCGAGTCGGCGGTGTGCCCGGGGGTGTCGACCAGGTCGATCTCCAACCCGAACCCGGCGAACTGCTCGCCGGACTCGGTCAGCGGCGCACCGCCGATGGTGTGCGCCGGGTCGACGGCGAGCACGGGTGCCCCGCCGAGCAGCTCACTCAGCCGGGGAGCGCCCTCGGTGTGGTCCGGGTGCCCGTGGGTGATCAGCACCAACCCGATCGGCCCGTGCGCCGCGACGGCGGCCAGGTGCGCCTCGTCCGCCGGCCCCGGGTCGACGACGACGGCGTACTCCGCGCCGGGGGCGCGCAGCAGCCAGGTGTTGGTGCCCTCCAGGGTCATCGGCCCAGGGTTGGGGGCACGCAGCAACGTCACCCAGTCCGGCAGCCGGTCGGCCAGCTCGGCCGGCGATGCCGTCACATGCCCGGTCATGGCTGCGATCGTACGACCCCGCCGGCCACTCCCCGCGATCTTGCCGGCCCGGCCCACTGGTTTGTGGCCGTTCACGGCTTTCGACCGGACCGGCCCGCCCAGGCCCACGGCTTCCCGTCACGGCCTCGACCGGACCGGCCGGCCCAGGTCACGGCTTCCCGCGGGCCGGCCGGCGCAGGTCGCGGGGAGCAGCTGCGCGCGACCGGACCGGTCGGCCCGGTCGCGCGCAGCGGGGGTCTGGCTCAGGCGACCTCGACGATCAACTCGATCTCGACCGGGGCGTCCAGCGGGAGCTCGGCCACCCCGACGGCCGAACGGGCGTGCCGGCCGGCCTCGCCGAAGACGGCGCCGAGCAGGTCGGACGCTCCGTTGACGACGGCCGGCTGGCCGTGGAAGCCCGGTGCCGAGGCCACGAAGCCGGTCAGCTTCACGATCTTGACGATGTTCTCCAGCCCGACCAGCGAGTCGACCGCGGCGAGGGCGTTCAGCGCGCACCGCTCGGCGAGATCCTTGGCCTGCTCCGGCGAGACACCCGCGCCGACCTGGCCGGTGGCGAGCAGTTTGCCCTCGGCCACCGGCAGCTGACCGGAGACGTAGACGTGCTGGCCGGACTGCACGGCCGGGACGTAGCTGGCCACCGGCGGCACCACGTCGGGCAGGGCCAGGCCCAGCTCGGCGAGCTTGGCGTGGGGTCCGTTGCTCATCGTCGGACCCTCAGCCCTTGGGGCGCTTGAGGTACGCGACCAACTGGTCCGGGTTCGGGCCGGGGACCACGGCGACGAGTTCCCAGCCGTCCTCGCCCCAGTTGTCGAGGATCTGCTTGGTCGCGTGGACCAGCAGCGGGACCGTGGCGTATTCCCACTTCTGCATCGGTGGAAGGCTCCCTTGCCTGACGTGGACTGTTCCGCCGACAGCCTACGGTCCGGGCGACGGCCGGGGCGCGGGACGCTGCTCCGGCGCGACGGGCAGCTCACCGCACTGCCCGACGTGGTCGTACGGCTGGGGGCAGCGGGACCGGTCGGGTAGCAGCAGGTCGCAGAAGACCCGGTGCCGGTTGTTCTGGTCGTCGGCGGTGGAGACGGTGGTCTCGCCGGCATCCAGCTCGACCAGGAAGCCGAGCGAGGTGGCCACGGTGCCGGCCAGCGCGGTCGCCGCCGTCAGGTCGGCCACCCGGATCGGCAGGTGGATCACGTAGCCGGGCTCCTCGTCGTCCCGGCCCCGCTCGTCGGAGCGGCCGAGCATCCGCAGCACCTCGGACGGTTCGGCGCAACGCCGGTAGGACCGCTCGTTCATCGGCAGCGCACCGCCCGGCCCGTCCGCGTCGCCAGCCGAACCGCCCCGCCTCCCCCGATCTCCCGGTGAGAACTGGGCTCGGGCGATATTGTCCGCGTCGCGCATGTACTTGCCTCCGGGCCTCGTACGGTGAATGACCGCCATCCGGACCGGGCGCCGACCCGATCCGCTCCCCCACACCCGGACGAACGTAGGACCCGGCCGGGTCGATGGACAACGAGACGCGCATGACCGATCACCTAAAGTCACATATGCGACACTCGCTTGGTCCGGAAGGTGACGGCGCACAACAGCAGGTCGTGAGCAGTCCGCCACGGGGTGCCCATCGACCGTTACCCTTGCGCCTCGGACGGGCGATCAGGGGTCGCCCGCCGCGCCCGTACCCGCGTCGTCGCCAGGGGCGGCGACGGCGCCCCATCCCCCGGGGGACCACATGACCCAACCACCGTTCGGTGGCGCGAGCGGATCGCCAGGCGTACCGGCGTCGCGGCAGGACCAACCAGACCAGGGCGGGACGACCGCCCCCGGCACCTCGACCTCCGGTGTCGTCCCACCGCCGCCACCGGGCTACCCGGACTACCGGGCACCGGGACCGGCGCGCCGGCGCGGCGTGCTGGTCGCCTCGCTCGCGCTGGCCGCGGCCGTCGTACTCTGCGGCGGCGGCGGAACGCTCGCCTTCCTGACCCTGCGCAACGCCGAGGGCGGCGAGGGCGCCAAGGAGCCGACAGTGGCCGTGGACGGCTTCCTCACCGCCATCTACCAGGACCGGGACGCCGGCAAGGCGGCCACCTTCGTCTGCTCGGAGTCACGCGACCAGCAGAAGATCGGCGCCAAGGTGGCCGAGGTGCAGAAGTACGCCACCACCTACACCAACCCGCGGTTCCGCTGGTCCAGCCCGACGCTCGACAGCCAGAACGGTGACCGGGCCACGGTCTCCACCAAGCTGACCATGACCACCGCCGACGAGAAGATCGCCGAGCAGCCGCTGCGGTTCACCGTGGTGCGGAAGGCGGGTTGGTGGGTCTGCGAGGTCGGCTGACCCGGCGGGGTGGATAGGCTCGACCGGTGCGAGCAGCTGAGCGGCCGGCCGACCCGGCCGGCACCGGGTGGCCGTCCCGCCTGCACGTGGTGACCGGCAAGGGCGGCACGGGCAAGACGAGCGCGGCGGCGGCGCTGGCGCTCGCCCTGGCCGCCGACGGCCGCCGCACCCTGCTGGTCGAGGTGGAGGGGCGGCAGGGCATCGCCCAGCTCTTCGGCGTCGACCCGCTCCCGTACGCCGAGCGCCACCTCGCCGACGCCCCGGGCGGCGGCGAGGTGCGCGCCCTGGCGGTGGACGCCGAAGAGGCGTTGCTGGAATACCTCGACATGTTCTACAAGCTCGGCGCGGCTGGCCGGGCGCTGCGTAAGCTCGGCGCGATCGACTTCGCCACCACCATCGCTCCCGGCCTGCGCGACGTGCTGCTCACCGGCAAGGTCAAGGAGGCCACCACCCGCACCACCGGCCCACGCCGGGTGTACGACGCGGTGGTGCTGGACGCGCCGCCGACCGGCCGGATCGGTCGTTTCCTCAACGTCACCGCGGAGACCGCCCGGTTGGCGAAGGTGGGCCCGATCAAGACCCAGAGCGAGGGGGTCTCGGCGCTGCTGCGTTCCCCGATGACGGCGGTGCACGTGGTGACGCTCTTGGAGGAGATGCCGGTCCAGGAGACGGTGGACGCGATCGCCGAGCTGACCCAGCTCGGTTTCCCGGTGGGCCGGGTGATCGTCAACGCCGCCCGTCCGCCGCTGACCACCGGTCGGGAGGTGACCCGGGCGGAGTTGAAGCGCGGGCTGGCCGCCGCCGGGCTGCCGACGGACGCGGCGACCGTGGCCGGGCTGGCCGGCGAGGCGCGGGACCAACAGGTACGGCGGGAGCTGGAGGATTCGCTCCGGACCGACCTGACGGAACTGGGACGGCCGTTGACCGAGCTACCGCTGCTGCCCGACGGGGTGGACCGGGCCGGAATCGCGGCGTTCGCCGAGATCCTCCGTCGAGCGGATTGACGAACACCTCACGTCGGCACGGGCGCACGGACTCCACCGGCCCGATACGCTCGATTGGTGCCTTCCGAAGACGCGGCGCCCGTACTGGACGTCGACCAGATCCTCGCCGACCCCGGCGTGCGGATCGTGGTCTGCTGTGGCGCCGGTGGGGTAGGCAAGACGACCACCGCGGCGGCGTTGGCGCTGCGGGCGGCCGAGCGGCACGGCCGGCGGACGGTGGTGCTCACCATCGACCCGGCCCGGCGGCTGGCCCAGTCGCTCGGCCTGACCGAGCTGGACAACACCCCACGCCGGGTCAAGGGGATCGACGTCGAGGCCGGCGGCGGTGAGCTGCACGCCATGATGCTGGACATGAAACGCACCTTCGACGACGTGGTGCTCCAGCACACCGATCCGGAGAAGGCGGCGGAGATCTTCGCCAACCCGTTCTACCAGGCCATGAGCTCGACCTTCGCCGGGACGCAGGAGTACATGGCGATGGAGAAGCTGGGTCAGCTGCACGCCCGGGGCGAGTGGGACCTGATCGTGGTGGACACCCCGCCGTCCCGCTCGGCGCTGGACTTCCTGGACGCCCCGGCCCGGCTCTCCCGCTTCCTGGACGGCCGGATGCTGCGGCTGCTGCTCGCCCCGGCGCGCAGCGGGGGGCGGAGCATGTTCAGCTTCGTCACCGCCAGCTTCGGGATGTTCTCCAAGGTGGTGCAGAAGGTGCTCGGCGCCCAACTGCTGACAGACCTCTCCGGATTCGTCGCCGCCCTCGATTCGATGTTCGGCGGCTTCCGGCAACGGGCCGAGCAGACGTACCGGATCCTCCAGGCCGGGGAGACGGCATTCCTGCTGGTGGCGACGCCCGAGCCGGATGCGGTCCGGGAGGCGGCCTACTTCGCCGGGCGGTTGGGCGCGGAGCGGATGCCGCTGGCCGGGCTGGTGCTCAACCGGGTGCACCGGCCGGCGGTGACACTGGGCGCGGCGGAGAGCCGGGCGGCGGCCGACCGGCTGGCCGGGTTGGGTGGGCACGACGCCACGGTCGCCGTGTTGCGTGCGCACGCGGCCCTGGCCCAGCAGGAGGTCCGCGAACGGCAGGTGGCCCAGCGGTTCACCGAGGCGTTCCCGGCGGTGCCGACGGTGGCGGTGACGGCGCAGCCCGCCGACGTGCACGACGTCGACGGGCTACGAACGATCGGCGCGGCGATCAGCCGACCGTGACGGGCGATCGACCGGCGTGCCGGGCGTGACCGACCATCGGCCGGCCGTGACGGGCGTCAGCCGGCGGCGGTGACCAGGATCTTGTCCTTGCCCGTCTTGTCCTTGCCCGTCTTGTCCTTGGCGTTCTTCTTCATCGCCGCCTCGAACATCTTGCGCCAGCTCGCCACCTGCGGGTGCCGGCGCAGCAGCGCCCGCCGTTCCCGTTCGGTCATGCCACCCCAGACTCCGAACTCGATGCGGTTGTCGAGCGCGTCGGCCAGGCACTCGTACCGCACCGGGCAGCTGCGGCAGATTCGCTTCGCCACGTTCTGCTCGGCGCCCTGTACGAACAACGCGTCCGGATCCCCGTTCTGACACGCCGCCAGCGACGGCCAGTCAGTGATCATCCCCATCTGTACACGTCCCCCCTTGCAGTACCTACCGACCTCGTGCGACCAGCCGTCGATCCCCCCGGTCGTCCGGCCCGTTCCTTCCCCAAGGAGGCACGAACGACGTGTGTGGCCTTGTCGCCGCCACCATCATGCTCTGTAGTCGCATGATTACGCAACGTTGTCGGCGAAATCCAACATTCCGGACACTCCCGGCTTCCCGGGCCTTCGATCGCCGCTTACCCCGTCGGAGTACGTGAAAACGCTGCGCGGGCTCCACCGATCGGTGGAGACTCGGCGCGGGTCACACGCAACCACGCACCGGGGGTCGTGCGTTTAGCACAACGAGGTCGGCGCACGCAGGAAATGGGGAAAGAACGCCCCAGCGCCCCTCGTTCCCTACTCGCGTACCCTGTCGAGGTGACCTGGATGCGGAAACGTGACCACAATGTCTTCACCAACGCCGCATCGCTACTGATCTGCGGCCTGCTGGCCGGTGTGGTGGTAGCGGCGGCGGCCTTCCCCGCGGTGGCGATGTCCGGACTGGCCGCGAAGGCGGGTGCCGAGACCTTCGGCGCGCTGCCCAAGGAGCTGAACTCGGCCCGCGCGCCGCAGATCACCTACCTGCTCGCCAACGACAGCAAGACACCGCTGGCGACCATGTACGACGAGAACCGGCGCGACGTCAAGTTCGCCGACATCTCCCCGTACATGCAGAAGGCGATCATCGCCGCCGAGGACCACGACTTCTACAAGCACAACGGCGTCGACCTGAACGGCATCGCCCGGGCCTTCGTCAACAACCAGTCCGGCGCCAACTCCCAGCAGGGCGCGTCGACGCTGACCATGCAGTACGTCCGGCTGGCCATCGCGTACTCGGCCACCCACCCGGCGGACGTGGTCGCCGCGACCGAGGACACCAGCGAGCGCAAGCTGCGCGAGATGAAGCTGGCCCTCCAGGTCGACAAGGAGTTCTCGAAGGACGAGATCCTCACCCGCTACCTGAACCTCGCCTCCTTCGGCAACGGCGCGTACGGCATCTTCGCCGCCAGCCAGGTGTACTTCGGCAAGTCCCCCAAGAACCTCAAGATCGAGGAGGCGGCGCTGCTGGCCGGCATGGTCAAGGCGCCGACCACCAACGATCCGACCACCCCCAGCGGCTACCCGCTCGCGCTCGACCGGCGTAACTACGTCATCGACAACATGGTCAAGACGAAGGCCATCACCCAGCAGGAGGCGGACGCCGCCAAGGCGGTCAAGCTGGTGGTGAAGGACAAGCGCACCCCGAACGGCTGCGTCGCCACCAACCAGAAGGACTGGGGCTTCTTCTGCGACTACTTCTACCGCTGGTGGCTCCAGCAGGAGACCTTCGGCTCGACCACGTACGACCGGGAGCGGCGGCTCAAGAGCGGCGGCTACACCATCACCACCACGCTGGACGTGCAGGCGCAGAACGGCGCCGACCGGGCCGTCCGCAAGAGCCTCGGGGTGAACAGCAAGGCCGCCCGGATGGTCGCCGCGATCGAGCCGGGCACCGGCCGGGTACGGGCACTGTCGGTCAACCGGAACTTCAAGATCGATGACCCGAAGAAGCCGCAGAACAAGTACTCCAGCGACCCCAAGAAGGCCAGCAAGAAGATCCGGGGCAACTACCCGAACACGGTGAACCCGCTGCTCAGCGGCGGCCAGGGCATTGCCGGCTACCAGGCCGGCTCGACGTTCAAGATGTTCACCATGGTGGCCGCGCTGGAGAAGGGCATCCCACTCAGCTACCAGATCAACTCGCCGCCGGTGTTCAAGTCGGACTACATCGTCGAGCAGAACTCGCCGGCCGCCTGTCCGGGCACGCACTTCTACTGCCCGAAGAACGCCTCGGCGAGCATGGCCGGCGTGCACAACATGTGGACCGCCTTCGGTAGTTCGGTCAACACCTACTTCGTCCCGCTGGAGCAGCAGGTCGGCGCGGAGAACGTGATCAAGGCGGCGCAGAAGCTCGGCATCACCTTCCGCAGCAGCGACGACGCCCGCCGGGCCACCAAGGAGGGCGGCGCCAACCAGTGGGGCGCCTTCACCCTGGGCGTCTCGGCGACCACCCCGCTGGAGCTGGCGAACGCCTACGCGACCCTGGCGGCGGACGGCAAGTACTGCGAACCGATCCCGGTGCAGCAGATCAAGGACCCGGAGGGCAACAAGCTCGACGTCGCGAACCCGCGCTGCGAGCAGCGGATCAGCACCGAGGTGGCCCGCGCCGCCGTGGACGCGGCCCGCTGCCCGGTCGGTGACCGGTCGTCGGTCTCCAAGTGCTCCGGTGCCACCGCCCGCAACGTCCGGGACATCGTCGGCAAGCCGGTGGCCGGCAAGTCCGGCACCACCGACGGCGACAAGACCTCAGCCCTGGTCGCGATGACCAAGCAGTTCGCGGTCGCCGGCATCATGGCCGACCCGGACTGGCCGCAGACCAATCAGAAGATGGGTCACGACGAGACGCCGACCGGAATCAACCCGGCGGTCTACCAGACGCTACGGGACGCCATGAAGGGCAAGCCCGGCATCGAGTTCACCCCGCCCAGCGGCAAGATCATAAACGGTGACCAGCGTTCCATCCCGAACGTCAAGTGCCAGTCGGTGGACAGCGCCCGGTCCGAGTTGAAGGACGCCGGCTTCTCCGTCGTCGTCTCCGACAACCGGGTCTCCTCGGACTGCCCGGCCGGCACCGTCGCCGGCACCAGCCCCGACGGCCGCACCATCAAGGGCGGCGTGGTCACCATCGAGGTGAGCAGCGGCGGCGGCAACTCCTCCGGCACCCCCGGCACTCCCAAACCGCCCAACACCACGGGTCGGCCACCCGGCGACAACTGACACCCCGACGACGACGGGCGGGCACCCCACGCGGGGTGTCCGCCCGTTTCGCGTCCCCGCCGGCCGACACCCATCACCGAGGGGCCCGCAACGGCAGATACAGATCCCGCTGCGCGGTCCGCCGGGGCGTACGGCGGGTCAGAGGCCGAGCTGTCGGCGTACCTCGGCGGCGACGCGACCACCCTCGGCCCGGCCGGCCACCGCGGCCTGGGCCGCCTTCATCGCCGGGCCCATCTGGGCCTTCTCGGTGAAACCGCCCGCGGTGAGCGCCCCGGAGACCAGCTCCGCCAACTCCTCCTCGGAGAGCTGCTTCGGCAGGTAGCGGTCCAGCACCGCACCCTCGGCGGTCTCCTTGTCGGCCTGCTCGGCGCGGCCCGCGTCGGCGAAGGCGGCAGCCGCCTCCCGGCGCTTCTTCGCCTCCTTGGTCAGCACCGCGAGCACCTCGTCGTCGGAGAGCTCGCGCTTGGCCTTGCCGGCGACCTCGGCGTTGCCGACGGCGGCAAGGGCCATCCGCAACGTCGAGGTGGTCAGCTCGTCGCGCGCCTTGAGTGCGGCGCGCATGTCTGTGGTCAGGCGGTCCTTCAGCGTGCTCATGGACGGTCAAACTACCCTGGTCGGCATGCGAAAGCGCACACTATTCGGCCTCGCCGCCGGGACCGTCGCCGCCGGTGCGGCCACCCTGGCGTACGCGTCCCTCGTCGAACGCAACATGTTCACCCTGCGCCGGTACGACGTGCCGGTGTTGCCGGCCGACGCCGAGCCACTGCGCGTGCTGCACCTGTCGGACCTGCACATGATGCCCGACCAGCGACGCAAGCAGCAGTGGGTGGCGTCACTGGCCGCCCTCGACCCGGACCTGGTGGTGGTCACCGGGGACAACATGGCCCACCCGGACGCCGTACCGGGAGTGCTCCGCGCCCTGCAACCGCTGCTCGACTACCCAGGGGCGTTCGTCTTCGGCTCCAACGACTACACCGGGCCGGTCTGGAAGAACCCGTTCACCTACTTCCTACCCAACCGGGAGTACGCCGAGGGCGCCGCCCTGCCGTACGAGGAGCTACGTGACGTCCTCACCGGCGCCGGCTGGGCGGACCTCAACAACGCCCGTACCTCGGTCAAGGCCGGTGGTCGCCTGATCGAACTGGTCGGCGTCGACGACCCGCACATCGGGCAGGACGACTACCCGGCCGTCGCCGGCCCGGTCACCCCCGCCGCCGACCTGTCCATCGCGCTCGCCCACGCCCCGGAACCGGCCCTGCTCGACGAGATGGCCGCCGACGGGTTCGGCCTGCTGCTGGCCGGGCACACCCACGGCGGTCAGGTCTGCGTACCCGGCTACGGCGCGCTCGTCACCAACTGCGGACTGCCCCGCACAATGGCGAAGGGCCTGCACCGCTGGCCAGGCTCCGACTCCTGGCTGCACGTCTCCGCCGGCCTCGGCACCCACCCCACCGCACCGGTCCGCTTCGCCTGCCCTCCCGAAGCCAGCATCCTCACCCTCACCCCCCGCTGACCCACCCCACCCACGCCCCACCTCCCGCCCACCGGCCCCACCTCGCGTTCCCCGCTCCGGCCCCATCTCGCGTTCCCCCCTCCGGCCCCATCTCGCGTTCCCCGCTCCGGCGCCATGATCGGATTGCCGGAATGAAGACGACACGCCGCCGGATGCACTCCAAACCGCAATCCGATCTTCGCGCAGCAGGGGGTGGGGCCGGCCGGCGGCCGGGGCGAGTTGGGCGGCGGCCGGCGATCGGGGCGGGCCGGGGGCGGGGGGTACCGAGTTTGATCGGCGGGGCCGGTGGGCTACTATTTCACCGCACGCCTCGGGGTGTGGCGCAGCTTGGTAGCGCGCTTCGTTCGGGACGAAGAGGTCGTCGGTTCGAATCCGGCCACCCCGACAGAGGTCAGAGGGCACATCCGATCGATGGATGTGCCCTCTAGTGCTTCCGTACAGCAGCAGGTCAGCGCAGGCTCTCCCCCAGCCGCTTGAGGGCGTCGCGGGTGGATTTCCGGGCGGCGGGCATCCTTGCCCTGGGCGCAGCACTGGCAGGTGCGGGCCACCTCGTTGATCCAGGTCTGCACGTCGCGCACCTGGAGGCGGTCGAGCCGCTTCCCGCCGAGGCCGGGGATCACGTACAGCCGGAGGATCGTCTCGTAGGTGGCGCAGGTCAGCGGCGCGAGGTTGGGGCGCACGACCTCCCGGTGCCAGTAGGTCAGGTAGTCGCCGAGGGTGGGCATCCGGGTGGCGACCGGCCCGGCCTTGGCCTGCTGGTGCAGCTTGATCCACTTGTCGTGGACGGCTTCCCGGGTCTGTCCGTAGACATACTTGCGGGTCCGCTTCCCGTCGGGCTTGGTGACCCAGACGTACGCGGCGAAGCCGTTGCGGTAGGGGAAGATCGCTCCTTCGCCGTTGGCGCGGGTGCGGGCGGGCATCAGGCGGCCTCCTGCCGCTGGACCTGCTCGCGGACGTACTCGTCGACCCACTCGGGCAGGACGCGGCGGTACTTGCCGTCCTTGATGGAGCGCAGCTCGCCGGTGGCGATCTTCATCTTGACCTTGGACAGGCCGAAGCCGAGCAGGACGGCGACCTCGGCGGGCGAGTACCAGCGCGGGGTGAGGTGCCGGGTCACGCCGCCACCCCCGACCACGCCTCGTGGGCGAGTTCTTCCCGGCCGACGCGTTGGCGTTCGCGGCGTTGGGCGGCGGCGGTGTTGGCGAGCAGGGCGTCGCCGTCGGTCAGCCAGCCGGAGCCGGCGAAAGCCAGCGTGCCCACGGTGACCGTGCCGGCGGTGTCGTCGCTGTCGGAGGTGCCGGTGTGCTCGGTGCGGCGGTAGGCGGCGCGGGTGTCGCGGAGCAGGCCGAAGGTGACCGAGTAGCGGCGGGCCTTGGTGAGGAAGTGGCCGCCGTAGCCGAGCATGTGCGCCCATCGGCGCAGCCCTGCGTACTCGTTCGGTGTGGGGTCAAGGTCGCCTTGACGGTCTTCTGTCTTCCCGGCTGTCCGGGTGGTGTGGTGCCGGGTGGGGCGGCCGAGTCGCCAGCAGGCGTCGATGAGGCGGGCGAGGTGGTCGCCTTCCGGGTCGGCGTAGGCGTCGACGGTCTCCGGGGTGAGTCGGGTGGAGCAGTGGCCGGTGACCTCGGTGGACTTCGTGGCGTACTTGGCGAGGTAGGCGGCCACCTTGGCATCGGTCACGTCGCCGTCGCTGACGCCGATGCGGCGTACGTCGACCTGCTCACCCCAGGCGATCGGCCAGCCCTGCGGGCGGCCGGGGTGCGGCGGGGTGGTGACGGTGATCTGTCGGGTGGCGGCGTGGACGGCGGCGTCGAGGTCGTCGACGGTGACGCCGGCCGGCGGCGGCACCAGGGCGTGCCGGTCGTGGGGGTCGACGCCGTCGAGGCGCAGCAGGACGTGGAAGTGCACCGCGCCCCGGCGCTGCATCTCAGCGACCTTGCCGTGGGACACCCGCACCGGCGGCACCCGGCGGATTCGGCCGGAGTCGGTGACGACCTGGACGTGGGGGATGCCGCGCCGGCGGCACACGGCGGTGAGGTGGCGTTCGATGGCCTGTTTCGTGCGCCGCCACAACTCGCCCGAGAAGTAGTTCCAGACGGCCTGGTGGTCGTGGTCGTAGCAGTCCAGGCAGAGCGGCCGACCGAGCTGTGGATCGTCGGCGTCGTGGCGGGCGAAGCAGGCGGCGGGCCGCTCGTGTGGGCAGGTCCGGCGGTGCTCCGGGCGCGGCAGGGTGCGGGACGGCAGTCGCAGCGTCGCCGGTGGGCACAGGTGTGTCGGGGGATGTGCCGGTGGTGGACCGGGCCGAAGGATGGGGCGGTGAAGGTGGCGAAGACGACCGGGTGCGCGGTGACGGTGGTGGGGATGGTCTTGCCGCCGGTCATGCCGCAGCGGACGACCTGGAAGGCGTCCCCGGCGTAGACCCAGGCGCAGTCGGGGCACTGGGCGGCACGGCGGTTGCCGCACGCCTTGTAGAGCGTCCGGTCGGGCAGTTCGTCGGTGTGCTGCTCGGCCAGGACTCGGCCGGTGCCGGGTTCGACGGCGGTGAGGGTGCCGGTCAGGCGGATCGGGCGGGTGCAGCCTCCGGCGGCGCGGGTGTGCTCCAGCCAGCCGAAGTAGTCCGGGGCGGCGGCGCGGTGCAGGGCCTGGGCGTCACGGCCGGCGGTGAGGGTGGACACGGTTTTCTCCTCAAGGGGTGGCAGGGGACGGGCGACGAACTGCCACCGGACGCCGGAGCGGTGTCCGTCGGTGGTGTTCGTGGTGTCTCCTGGCACCGCCGGAGAGGGCGGCTCACGCCGGAGGACGGGTGCAGGCCATCGGCCTTGGACCGCCGCTGAGCTGGGGTTCTTGGATCTTGGGTGATGCCGGGACGGGTGGGGTGCCTGGTCGTCGGCTTCCGGTGGGTTGCCGCAGGCGATCCCCACCCGTCGAGGTGCACGAATCCGAGGGCCATCGTGGACGGCGGGGAAGGCCGTGCTGGGCCGCTGAGCGGATTCCGGGTCGGCGCAGTGGCCGATGCGATCGAGAGCCGGCGGGACGTGACCCGTCGCGGCAGGAAGGCCGCTCGGCAGCTCCGAAGTCGAGTTCAGCGATCCGGCGGGAAGGCCGCGCTGACGTGCTCGACGAGGGCCAGAGTAGCACCGGGTACCGACACGTCAACCCGCCGTGATCCGCAGGGGCGGCCGGCTGCCAGCCGGTGTGGGAGGACTTTCTGTACGTCTATCAAGGCGGCCCGCAAACGGGCCGCACGCGCCGCCGCCTGGGCGCGCGTCCGTCGCTCCGCTGGCGCTCCGACTCCGGTCACGCAACACGCCCGGCGGCTGGCGCGGAGGCGGGGAGCCCGGTAGGCCGCAGGATGACGACAGGCCGTTCCGGTGGAGGTGGTGGGCCGGCAGCCGGCCGGGCTGCGCGGCCACGAGCCCGCGTGGCGTAGGGGAGGGCACGCCGGCCGCGTCGGCGAGCTGGCGGCGGGCGCGGGGTTGCGGTTACTGCGCCTCCGGCGGGGGCGCTCCGGCTCCAGGATGGCCGGGGGCCCGTCGGCGGCTCGCGGTCCGTGGGTGGTGGCGGTGGGGAGCCATCCCGCCCGCCGTCGGCCCGGGCCAGCCGAGCAGACCACCGCCCGACCCGCCAGCGTCCATACGCACGTCAAGGCCGTCTTGACGTGGCGGGCCGGACGGCGGCCCGCTCCCCAGGAGGGCGGGTCGACGGCGGACGGGATGGCGTTCAAGCGCGATGCGCTGGCTTATGCCTACAATACGAACCTTTGGCCTTGCGGCCGGAGGTCACGAGGCAGGTACCCCTTGACAAACGACACCAGAGCCGATGCTATAAACGGTTATAGCGGCACACCAACGGTTCCCCGACCTGAACTCCTTATCGGCGAGACTGACGTATCCCGATGGGTCACCGATTTCAGTTTCGAACACCGCATCGGGCCGCAAAACAGAGCAGAATTTACGCTGCGAAAAGATGTGATCGACGAAGTCCCTCTCGACTACACCGGGCCGGTCACGCTCGCTCTGCATTGGAACAACAAGCGACATCCGCAGTTTTTCGGTCTAATTGAGCTTGCATTCGAGAGTCAAGACGGCCTTCAACTTCTCTGTCGAACTAGCGCGGAGCTGAACGATCGATCGATCGTGGGCTTGCTACACGAGAGGGTGCCATATTTCGAGATCATCTATACGATATCTCGTTCGGCAGGATACTCGGACGACCAGCTTGACATCCACGGGATGGATACGCTTGCGCTCGAAGAGATCGAGGTAATCGTTCCCGTCCAAGGAATTCGAGTTGAAGAGCCGGTAACGATTGGTGATTTCGAGCTGGTTCCTCTCTCGGAGATTAGCTGGGCCCAAGATGGGTGGACTGAGCAGGGGCCAGCGCGGGTCGGCAATGCCCAGCAGCTTGTGTACCTACTCGCGCGTGCAGGCGCTTTCATGAGGGGCATATACCCTGACCGAGCGCTCTTCGAGGCGGAGCAGAAGGGCCTTCGAGATGCAGAACTGGTAGCCGCCTGGCTTGGTACAAGGTTGAACTTCCGGGCGGCTTCACTTCCTTTCGGCAAGATTCAGCCATATAACCGCATGTCGAGTGGGATTCGGCCAACGGCCGGCGGGGTGGTGGCAGTCCGAGGCCGGACCAGTGACAGGCGATGGTTGAGGGCGGCTCAAATGGCCACGCCGATGCGGACGACCCTGATACCTGTTTGCGACGACTGGCATGATGAACCACAACTTGCGAAAGGGTTGTCTCTCAGGGATCGTGAGGCGCTTCTAGCATTCTGGAGGTCCCTGGATCTGGCAGACCCGCTATCGTCGGTTATTGCCCTGTGGGATGCTATTGAGTTCTACGTGGGAGGCACAACGCTGCCAGGGTTGTTCACTGAGCAGGATCTTCGGCGACTCAGGGATGAAACTCCGGCATGGCTTAGTGCTGATCAGCGTAAACGATTCAAGGATGTCCTAGGAGGTCTGAATAGTCCGCCGCTGATTCCACGCCTGCGGGCAGCGCTAGACCGTGATGGAGTCCCAATTACGGATGCAGAATTCGACCTACTGCGAAAGTTGCGAAGGATTCGGAACCCTGCCCAGCATGGCAAGGAGCGCAAGGCACCGAGCGGCGAGGACCTTCGGCAGGCGTGGTCGATCGTTGCCCGCATGCTCGTTTATCGCTCGCATACGCGGGCGGCGAGCGGTGAGCAGTAGCCCCGCTGGTGGCGGGGTAACGGCTCTGGGTTCCGCTTCAACGTCTCTCACTCGGCTTGGGTGACCAATTGGGTGACGACCGGGGCGGTCGAGGCGGGATGCTCACGGACGATGGTGGACTGTTCCGGCAGCCCGCGTCGGCTGCTTGCCCAGCTTATCGACGTCTGATCATTCTTTCGGCACGAAGGGGTCAAGCTCTGGCTCAGGAGCATTCGGACGGCGGCTACGCAGAGACTTGCGGAGGATGTGTACCCTGCCCGTCGTGAAGTGGGACGCGTTCGGACAGATTCTGGTGGCCGTGCTCACCGTAGGTGCTGCCTACCTACAGATCCAACGGCAACGTACAACGCCGCGCCAGAGCGTCATGCACGACTTGGACATACTCGACCGCCTACCTAAAGAAAGCAAGGCTCGCGGGCAACTCGCTGAGTACATTGATCGAGCGATTTTAAAGTCAATCGAGCACGAGACAGAGTTGCGTCGCGATCCAAGTGGTCTCGTTATCGCAGCAATCATTTTGGTTGGCAGTGTCGCCGCTTTCTATTACGGATGGTCGGCCAGCCTTATGGTGAAGATCCTGTTGTGGACCTTCGCCGCGTTCCTGCTAGCTCTTGGTGGAGCTGGGTTGGCGCAGACTCTGCCGAAGCGCAAGAGAGATGCGAAGGGTAACCAAGTGAAGGATGAAGTGGTGGCTAATCCATAGAAGCAGCAACTGTAACTGACAGTTCAGTGTTACACGGAAGCTAAAACAACCCCGGCGGGGGCAGGGTGACCAACTGAGTGACGACCGGTGTGCACATCCCGGAACAACCGTGGACGCTAGCGGATCCTCATTGCAGCTCAGTGGCGAGATCGAAGCTGGTCTAGCCGGCCCGGAAGTTCCCTCACACCGAAAAGGTCGGGCGGGCCTGTCGTAGTCGACGTCAGTGTGCCCAGTCACTCGAAGGAAATAGCCAGGATCTACGTCAGACCCTAGCCACGCCAGGCATCTTAGGCCCAATGGCTGAAGGCAGCTCCGGCAACTCCGGCAAGCCCTCCGACGAAGAAGCTGACAGCGGCGGCAACGATGCGCATGGCCGGGGAACGTCGCCGGTCTGGGTCATAGAACCTTACTAGCACATCTCGAATGGGGCTCACTAATTGCACCGTGGGCAACGCTATCTTGATTTCATGGCCTGAGAAGACGGCGAATTGTCGGGTTGTGGCGCCCTTATCGTCGGCAAGAAGAACTCGAATGGAGATCGAGGACCCAGCGGGAAACAAGGACGGGGCTATCGTGATTACGCCGCCGTTGTTGTCGTGGCTCAACTCGATTGAGGGTCGCGGTGCATTGCTGTTCGCGAAATCGACATTTAGGAGATCTAAGATTCGCCCTTCGATTTTGACTTCCAAGGGGCGGCCCTCTTCGAAGTCCGACGAGACAAAGTCCTTGCGGCAGTCGTTCTTGAGTTCAACTTCCGCTGTGAGCGCGCCTCGAAGGCGTTCGTCGTTGTAAATGACGCCAAGTCCCACCTGTCGCAGCCTGTCGTCTGTGATGGGAATAATCTTGGACTGCCAGCGCAAAACGCGCTTTGGTCGAGCAGCTCGGTAGGTCACCAACGCCGTGACCACGATGGCGACCAGAGCGATGACGCCCATGGCTACTGCGACCCAAAAGCCGCCGACCTCAGTCCACTTTGGTGCGTCCGCGACATCCGAGCCGGCGGCGCGCGGAAGGGTCAGAAGGAGGTTGGTCACGGCGGATCATCCTACTGGGCCGGGTAGTTGCAGGTGTCCCTCGCGACGGCAGCAGACGAGGGCGGGGCGCACTGGGCAGCCCCCTGGTGGCGTTAGACGAGACTCAACTTCGATCGGTGCTGCGCCCCACCCGGCGACCCAGCGAGAGCGCAGCACACGCCCTGCGCTCCCTGGCGGGGACGGACAAACCTTTCAGAGCTTGCACGCGAGGCGTCAAGCGAGGCAGCAGGAAGGCAGCGCGAGCCTCGACGCGGGCCGGTGCCGGACGCGAAGCGATGCCGGCTGGCACCTGCTCGTTGACGAGGAAAGCCACCGACCGGCAGCATCCGACAGGTTGAGTCCGCATCCCCCCAGCGGGGGTCAGGCTGGCTTGCGTGCAGCTCTCTCCACTTCTTGCAGCACCAGTCCGAGAGTTTGTGAGCGGCGGTCTACTGGCAGTGTTGCCCATGCTCGTCGGGCATACGCCAGTCCCCCGGATCGGTCCCCGGACTTGGCCATCATGAGGGCTCGGTGCAGCTCGATGTGGGTGGCGAACCGGGTCAGCGCTGGCGGCCGGAGCCGGTCGGCATCGGTCTGGGCCTGCTCACCAGGGCCGACCATGCCAAGTCGGGCGTAAAGCATCGACCGGAAGGTCGCCATGCGCCATGCGGGTACGGCGGCATCGGAGATCTCCCCGTCTGGAGAGGCAGTCTGGTCGAAGATACGTCGTGCGTCCTCGTCGGCCGTGATGGCTCCGCCGATGTCGCCTCGTCCGGCGGCGACGTGTGCGCGGGCCATCAGCGCCTGGAGACGTCCGAGCGACGGACGGTCAGAGAGGGCGATGGCTTCGTCGGCGTACCGCTTGGCGACGGGTAGGGCCGCGCCTTCGTAGGCCAGGGCGATGGCGGCCCTGCCACGTACCCAGACCCGGACAGCGAGGTCGCCGGAGCGGTCGGCGGCGATCCGGGCGGTGTCGTACCAGCCGATCGCCTCAGTCGGGTCCTTGGTGGTCTTGCCGTAGGTGGTGAGTGCGCGGGCGGCGGTCGCCCACATCGTCGGGGAGTCGAGTTGCTGTTGCAGGACGACGAGGTCACTGGCAAGCCTGCTCTGAAGGCTGTCCGCGCCGATCTCCATGTAGTCGCGGCCGTACTGCTCGACCCGGTCGCGCCAGCGGTCTTCGCTGTCCCGTCGGCCGGCGAGGGCTGCGGTGAAGCCGGATCGGATCAGCTCGTTGGCGGCGATCGGGCCGATGGTGGCGGCTTGGAGAAGGTGCCTGCGTCTCACGTCCGGGTCTCCCAACGCTCGCGCGTAGGCGAGCACGATGTCCGGCGTCGCGGTCCGACGTCCCGACTCGACGTTGCTCAGGTGCGAAGCCGAGTAGCTGGTGCGGGCCGCGATGGAGGCCAGCGTCACGCCTGCCTCAGTACGAGCCTGCCTCAGTTGTGCGCCGAGGTCATCCATCGGAGCCCCCGTGAAAGGTCCTGAAAGCATCGAGCCACTTCCGAGCGTAGTCGTGGGATCACAAGAGTAGATACCAGACGTGGTCAGCGCGGCCGGTGCGACGACCGGGCTTGGTCGCGTCGCTAGCCGGGCGCGGCGGCGTCGGTCCTCTCAAGAGCAGTGTCGCCGCGCCCCCTCTAACGGTGGAGGCGAGAATGAGCGGCGACGTTCCGGACAAGTCCAGGGGCGAGCAGATCCAGCAGGCGGAGCGGGAAGCGGCACGACAGCGGATCCTCGCGCAGGCCGAGGCGGACCGGATACCGGCCGAGGAGACGGATCGGGCAGTGCCGGATCGACGGTGGCGTCGTGGACAGCGTTGACCTGTTGCCGGTCGGTCGTCGGGTGGCGTACTGGCGGGGACGGCGGAAGCTCTCCCAGCAGGTATTGGCCGATCGGCTGGGTAAGTCGAAGAGTTGGGTGGACAAGGTCGAGCGGGGTGTCCGGTCGCTGGACAAGGTGTCGACGCTCCAGGACATCGCCGCCGTCCTGCGGATCGAGCCGGCGGTGTTGCTCGGCCGGCACGCCGAGCCAAACGGGGTGACCGAGCGTGCCGAGGGTGTGGAACGGATCCGCGCAGCCCTGACCACGTACGAGATCGCCTTGGCGCGCCCCAACGCCCGCCGACCTGTACTGACAGCCGAGAGGCTGGCCCGGGAGACCGCGCACGTGTGGACGACCTTCCAGCACGCCCGCTACCCGCAGGTGGGTGATCTGGTGCCGGAGCTGGTGGCCGACGCGCAGCGCACCCACGCCCACGATCCCCGGGCGGGGCGGGTGCCGCTGGTGGAGGCGTACCGGGTGACGGCGTCACTGCTGGTGAAGCTCGGTGCCTTCGATGTGGCGTGGCTGGCGGTCGACCGGGCGATGACCGCCGCTACCGGCAACCGGGTGTTGGTGGCGGCCACTGCGGTGCAGCTCGGTCAGGTGTTGCGCGGCTCGGGACGGGCGTGGGTGGCGAAGTCGGTGATGCTGACCGCCGCGTACCGGATCGCCCCACCCGTGATCGAGTACGGCCCTCCTGCCGAGCTGTCTCTGTGCGGGACCCTGCTGGTGCAGGCCGCCCTTGCCGCCGCCTATGCCGGGGACGACCGCGCCGCTGTCGAGCTGGTTGACGAGGCTGCGGAGATGGCAGCGCAGGTAGGAGACGGTCACGACCATCACCGGACCGGGTTCGGGACGACGGCGGTGGAGCTGGCTCGGATCACCGTGGCGGTGGAGTTGGGCGACGCGGAGGCGGCCGTGGCCTGGCACGAGAAGGTGACCATGCGGGATGGCTGGCGGTGGCTGCCCGCCGAGCACCGTGCCGCGTACCTGATCGACGTTGCCCGCGCCTACTTCCAGGCCGACGACCCCGTCAAGGCCGGCCGGGTCCTGATAGAGGCCAACCGGACCGCACCAGCCGAGATCCACCATCGACCAGCCGGCCGGGACATCCTCGCCCAGGTCGCCCGCGACCCCGACGCCCCGGCAACGATCCTCCAACTCGCCGACACGCTCGGAATGGGTTGAACGGTGACCGGTCCTCACCTGTCCCTGGCACAGATCCGCAACCGGCTGATCCTCACCGCCCGCACCGTCCTCCGCGATCACCAGTCCGGCCCCGACGGCCGCTGTCCGATCTGCCGGACCGCAGGCTGCTCGGTGGCGACCGCCGCCCGCAACGTCCTGCGCTCGGCCGGAGAAGTACAGCTGTGGAGTACAGCAACCGACCCGACCACACCCGACCCGACGACCCCCAGCAGGCCGGATGACCTCGGATGACACCCGATCCGACCGGCGTGCCGCCAGTTCGGGACGAAGAGGTCGTCGGTGCGAATCCGGCCACCCCGACAGAGGTCAGGGGCCACTCTCCATCGCGGAGAGTGGCCCCTGGTGCATCAGTAGAGCCGCCGAGCACGGCGGCCGGCCGGGCGCAGGCCGCGTCCCTCAGGCCGGGTCGCGCTGCCCTTCCGCACCGAACTCGTGCCCGCCGGACAGGGTGAACCGGTAGTGGGGTTCAGCTCCGGCCTGTTCAGGATGGATTCAGCTTGATGGCGAAACCGTTGAAGATTGACCACACATCGACCCAGCCCAGCCCGGTGGTGCATCCGGACGCGCCGCATCCGTAGCCGACGCTGACGATGCCGTTGAGTTGCCGGGAGTTCGTATCGTTGATGTAGATGACCGGACCACCGCTGTCGCCGCCGCGACCGACGACGCCGCCGGAGTTGGGAACGCCGTAACTTCCCCAGACGGTGGTGCCGTTGACGGTCCAGCTGGCATTGCCCGCGTACACCGTCCTGATGTTGCAGACGACCTTCGAGTTGTACCCGAGCTGGCAGGTGAAGTCGCCGACCGCGACGTTGCGTACGCCGTTGAGGTAGCGGCTGTAGCCAGCCGAGTCGAGGCCGTCCCACGTGTAGCGGTTAGTCGGTGCCTCGATGAACACCGAGTCGAGGTCGGGTCGCTTGTACTTGACCTGACCGATGTAGTTGCCGCCAGCCGCCCAGACGTTGTCGCCGACGTTGTAGCAGTGACCGGCCGTGACCAGCCACTGGCGGCCGTCCCACGTGCTGACCGCGGGGATGCCGCTGGTGCAGTAGGACAGGCTCCCTGAGGCCGGCCCGAGCGCGGCTCCCGCGTAGAACGGGGTGGTGTCGTTCCAACGGGTCAGGGGCTTCGACGGCGGAGCCTGCCTGACGCGGATCTCGGTGGCGTCGGCGGCACGCCGCTGCGCGACCGCTGGCGAGGCGAGGTAGGCGTGCGCAGCCTCGGCATTGTCCACGCCGAGCTCGATGACACCGCCGTCGACCGAACTGCCCGCCAGGCCCACCTTGAAGGGCAGGTCCGCGCGGTCGGTGATGGCGGAGATCTCCTTTTTGAGCTGTTGCCGGGACTTCTTGCCCTGCACCACGTTGATCAGGCGGGTGTTCACCTTGGGGTTGACCCTGCGTACGGCAGCCAGGAAGGCCCGGCCCTGTCGTACGTCGGTCAGATAGACGTTGACCGACCGATAGTCGGAAGCCATTTCGACCTGCGTATAGATGTCCGCCCGGATGCCTTGCCCCACCTGAGCTGCGGCATCCGCCGCCAGCCTCAGAGGTTCGAGTACCTTGGCCTGCCGTTCTGGCGTCATGGCCGCCACCGCCTCGACGGTGAGCGGTCCCGATGACTCCGCCTTCGCGGGGACGGCCATGAACGGCAGTACGACACATACCCCTACCAGGGCAAGGGCTCTTCGGAGCGTATTCTTCATCTGCACCCTCTCGAATGTGGTGGACGCCTTCTCCATCGAGAGCATCAGCCATTAATAGGCGATCAGCAATTGATCTGCTTGTCGAATCATGGACTGACCGCTGCGGCCAGGACCACGGCGCGAGCGGCTGTCGCCGCCATGGCCCGACGGTCGGGAAGGTTGGGGCTGGCGCGGTCCGAGGACGACATTCTCCAGTTCCTGGACGGGCGTTACAGAATGACCTCGGCCGTCGACATGATTCGCCACGTTTCTGCCCATCCGACCTGACCGCCCTCGGAGGCCGCTCATGTCCACTCTCGACCCGGTCGTGCTCGCGCTGCCGTTCCGGGGCACCTGGCTGGTCCAGAACAGTCCCGCCCGTCGGGTGCCGAGCCACGGCACCGACCTCTTCGCCACCACGTACGCGATGGATTTCGTGGCGGTGCAGGGGCGACGCACCGCGACCGTCCGGGACTGGCGAACGCTGCTCGCCACCGAGCCGCCGGAGCGGTTCCTCGCCTTCGGTCGGCCGGTTCTCGCCCCCGCCGCCGGCCGGGTGGTGGCGGTGCACGACGGCGAGGTGGACCACGAGGCCCGCCGGTCACAGTTCGCGCTGCTGTCCTACGCCCTGACCCAGGCGGCCCGGGTCCGCCGGGGCGCGGGCGCCATCGCCGGCAACCACGTGATCGTCGAACTGGAGGGTCGCCGTGGGTACGTCGTCCTCGCCCACCTGCGCGCCGGGTCGATCCGGGTGGACGAGGGCGACCCGGTCACCGTCGGCCAGGAGTTGGGCGACTGCGGCAACTCGGGTAACTCCACCCAGCCGCACCTGCACCTCCAGGTGATGGATGCCGCCGACCCGTACACCGCACACGGCCTACCGATGTCCTTCCGGCACTACCAGGTGTGGCGGCGGCCCGGCGGCCCGCCGGTGAAGGTCGAGCAGGGCGTCCCCGGCGAGGCGGAGGTGATCGGCCCGCAGTGACATCCGTCGCCCGTGTCGGTACGGCGCGGCGGCCCGGTGTTCCTGGCAAGGTGTACGGCATGCCCGCGCTGCTCCGCCCCCGGATGTCCGACTGGACGGTCGTGGTGCCCGTCCTCGCGGTGGTGCTGCTGCTCGTCACCTGGGGGCGCGACCTGCCGGGGTTCGCGGTGGCGGTGGTCGCCGCCTTCCTGGCCGGCGCGGTGCTGGCGGCCGTGCACCACGCCGAGGTGGTCGCGCACAAGGTCGGTGAGCCGTACGGCTCGCTGGTGCTCGCGGTGGCGGTCACCGTCATCGAGGTCGCCCTGATCGTCACCCTGATGATCAGTGGTGGGGACAAGACCCAGGCGCTGGCCCGGGACACCGTCTTCGCCGCCGTGATGATCACCTGTAACGGCATCCTCGGGCTCTCCCTGCTGCTCGGCGCGCTCCGGCGGCGGGTGGCGGTGTTCAACCCGGAGGGCACCGGCGGGGCGCTGGCCACCGTGGCCACCCTCGCCACCCTGAGCCTGGTGGTGCCGACCTTCACCACCAGCAAGACCGGCCCGGAGTTCTCCCCCGCCCAGCTCGCCTTCGCCGCCGTGGCGTCGCTCGCGCTGTACGGGCTGTTCGTGATGGTGCAGACCGGCCGGCACCGGGACTACTTCCTCTCGGTCAACAGCGACGGCAGCGTGGCCGACGCCGACGGCGACGGGCACGCCGACCCACCGTCCACCCGTACCGCCGTGACCAGTCTGGTGCTGCTCGTCGTCGCCCTGGTGGCCGTGGTCGGCGACGCGAAGACCGTCTCACCCGCCATCGAGGCCGGGGTCGCGGCGGCGAACCTGCCGCAGTCCTTCGTCGGGGTGATCATCGCGCTGCTCGTGCTCCTGCCGGAGACCCTCGCCGCCGCTCGCGCGGCCCGCCGGGACCGGGTGCAGATCAGTCTCAACCTCGCGCTCGGCTCCGCCATGGCGAGCATCGGGTTGACCATCCCGGCGATCGCGCTCGCCTCGATCTGGCTGGACGGCCCGCTGCTGCTCGGCCTCGGCGGCACCCAGCTGACCCTGCTGGCGTTGACCGCCGTCACCGGAGTGCTGACGGTGGTACCGGGCCGGGCCACCGTCCTGCAGGGCGGGGTGCACCTGGTGCTGCTCGCGGCCTTCGTCTTCCTCGCCGCCAGCCCCTGATCCGATGTCGACCGCCGCACAGCGGTCGACGACGCCGGCCAGGGCCGGGGACGTCGGTCGCGCCGGGGCGGGGCGGTCGGGCCGGCCGGGGTCGGCCGCGACGGTCAGTCGTCGTGGCGTTCGGTGCGGGCGACCTCGGTGAAGGCCGCCTCCAGGCAGCCGGCGAACGGAACCCCGGTCACCGCGAGCAGGTCGGCCACCAGCAGCGGGGCGTGTCGGGCGACGGCGGTCGGGTCGGGCGGGGCGTCGTCCTCACCCGGGTCGTAGACCCCGAGCGCACCGGCCAGCAGCACCAGCACGACGTGCGGGTCGGTGTCGGGTCGCCAGGTCGCGGCGGCCCGGACGCAGTGCTCCAACACCTGCCGGACGTCGTCGCCGTCCAGCCCGTCGGGGTGGGACTGTTCCATCAGGAGCCGGACCACCCCGCCGAGGACCAGCCCGGCGCGGTCGGCGGCGGCGAGCCGGAGCACCGCGCGGTCGTATGCCGCGCTGTCGCGGGCCTGTGCGGCCTCCACCGCCTCGGTGGCGGCCACCGCGATCTCGCGGGCCGGGGCGGGCAGGTGTCGCCAGGTCACCGTCACCGGGCCAGCATGGCAGAACCGACCGACACGATGCCCGCCCGCATCACCCGCCGGCCGTTCGGGCCAGGACAGCGCAGGCCGAGGGCGGATACGGGTCGACCGTCCCGGGGTGGGGCGGCGACTCCCGGTGCGAGGAGTCGCCGGCCACCTTCCCCGGGACGGTCGGACGATGTCCGGCGGACGCCCCTCTGCGCGCCGGTCACCGCGGATGCCCCCGTTGCGAGCCGTACCCGGCCCCGGCGGTCAGCAGTACGTGTAGCTGCCCTTGCTCCCCCACTTGCAGGAGTCGATCCCGGTGCCGGCGGAGTTGCGCAGGTAGGCGGTGTCACCGGTGTTGTTCCAGATGTAGTTTCCGGAGCCCCAGTACCGGTGGGTGGAGGTGTTGGTGCCCTTCCCGGTGTGGACGTAAACGCTGGCCCCCTTGGCGAGCCGGAAGTCGCCGGAGAACTTGTACACGTGGTTGGACTTGTCGCGCAGCGTCCAGGACTTCAGGTTGAGCGTCGAGCTGCGCCGGTTGGTCAGCTTGACGTACTCGGCGTTCAGGCTGGTGTTGGAGCGGTTGTCGGTGCCCGGGGAGTTGTAGTAGACCTTCGTGATCTCCACGGCCGCCGCGGCGGCCTGGGCCGGCGCGGCAACGGTGAGCGAGCCGCCGATGGCGACGGCGAGCGTCGCTGCGAATCCGATGAGTCTGTTGTTCTTCACACGTACCCCCACAGGTTCACGGGCCGGCGTCCGATGGACACCTGCCGCGGAAAGTGGGCCGAGGCTATCCATGTCGAGCGCCGTCGGTGGACCGGAAAAGCGCCGCGTCGACAAACACGTCCGCCAGTCCCGGCAACGGGACACCAATGGCGATCATGGACGACGCGATCGGTCCGCCGACGGCGTCCCTTTCACCGACCCGCACTCCCCCACCGGGTGGATCAGGGCGGCCAATCGGGGGCGGGGCCAGTGCCCGGCCACCCCGGGTCGGCCGGCCAGGTAGTCGACCGTCCGGGCCGCCGACCAGCCGTGTGCCTCCCGCAACCCGTCGGCGATCATCCGCAGGTAGACCGGGGCCGGCGGGGTCCACTCCACGTCGGAGGCCCGCCCCGGCGCGGTGAAGGTGAGCATCGGCAGCCCGTCCCGGACGCCGACCCGCAGGAGGGTCTCGTAGCGCCCCGGGCCGATGGTGGCCCGGCCGTCGGTCACCGCCACGTCGAGCGCTGGCAGGTCGTCGCCGGGCGGCCGGTACATCTCCTGCGCGGCGAGGTCGGCGAACTGTGCCCGGGTGAGCAGGTAGCCCCGGGCCGCCGCGACGCCGGGCAGCTCCGGGTCGTAGAAGGCCATCCCACCGGTCCAGGCCCGGGACTCCCCGGCGAAGTAGACGCCGCCGGGGATCAGCACCGGCAGCGTCCGGCGCGGGGGCCGGCAGTCCCGGCAGCCGGGGTACGACCGCAGCCCGCCGGGCGGCCGGCCCCCGGAGAGGTACCAGCCGAGCCGGTCGGCGTGCAGATTCGACCCGTACGCGACGTACCAGAGCAGCTCCACCTCGACTCCTCCGCTGCGCCCGGGGCCTTCACGCTATCGCCCGCCGGCCGTCCCCACAGGCCCCGTCCACACCCTGTGGATGAAACATGTGTACGAAGGAAGTGATCTTGAAGTGGGTGGCCCCTTCCCTGCTGAGTACGCTTGATCGCAGCCCCCCGGCACCCGCCGGACCCTTCTCACCTGGAAGAACGTGGATCACGAGCGAGTTGTCCGGGACGTCACGGTCCGCCTGTCGATGGCGTCGACCGCCGCCGAGGCGTGCCGTTGGACGGTGACCGCCCTCGCCCGCCACGCCCCCGCCACGATCTCCGTCCTGCTCCAGGTCCACGACCGGCTCCGCTGTGTCGCCGCGACCGGGGCCTGGCAGGTCTTCTCCGCCGTCCCGCCGAAGTCGGGCATCGTCGGCCGGGTCTACGCCTCCGGCACGGGCGCCACCGTCGGTGACGTCACCGCCGACCCCGACTACCTGCCGCTGCGCCCAGACGTCACCGCCCAGGTCTGCGTACCGGTGCCGGACCCGGCGGGCCGGCCGATCGGCGTGCTCGACCTCCAGTGGAGCGGGCCGGTGGACCTCACGCCGTGGCGGGAGACCGCCGAGCGGCTCGCCGAGCGGCTCGGTGCCCGGATCACGGCGCTGGGTGGGCCGCCCGCCGAGAGCCGCAGCGAGAAGCTGCTCCGACACGCCACCGCGATGACCTCCGCCCCCACCGACTGGGACCTGATGACCGCCGCGCTCACCGCGGCCCGGGAGGTCTCCACCCTCTCCGCCGCCGTGCTGGTGCTCGCCGGTCGACGCGGCCCCCGGCTCGGCGCGCCCACCGGCGTCCCGGGCGCGTTGGAGTCCCGGATCCGCGCCGCGCTGGCCGGGACCCCGGCCGACCAGCTCGGTCGGCTCGTCGTCCGGGCCCACCGGTACGGTGCCGCGTACACGCTGGGTGAGGTGGGGCATCCGCCCACCGAGGAACATCTCGCCCTGGCCCAGGCCGGGGTACGCACGCTGGTGTCGGTGCCGGTCGGCCCACCGGACGGCGGCGGGGTGCTGCTGGTCGCCGACGACCGGCTGCTGCGGCCCGACCCGACCACGGTCAACCTGATGGAGCTGCTCGCCGGGCAGGCGTGGGGGGCGTCGGAGCGGCTGCGCACCCTGGCCCAGCTCCGGGAACAGGCCACCCTCGATCCGCTCACCGGGCTGCGGCACACCGGCACGTTCGGGCGGCGGATCGCGGCGGCCACCCCCGGGCGTACCGCGCTGCTCGCCATCGACGTGGACGGCTTCAAGACCGTCAACGACACCTACGGCCACCAGGCCGGGGATCGGCTGCTGGTGGGGCTGGCCCGCGCCCTGGAGGCGGCGCTGCGGCACGGTGACGAGCTGTACCGCACCGGTGGCGACGAGTTCGTCGCGGTGATCGAGGTGGCCCACCCCGACGAGGCGGTCCGGATCGCCGAGCGCCTCACCGAGGCCGCCCGCCGCACCGGCCGTACGATCAGCGTCGGCGTCGCCCTTCCCCACCCCGGCGAGCCGGCCGACCGTACCCTGCACCGCGCCGACCAGGCCCTCTATGCCGCCAAGAACCAGGGTCGGGACAGGGTCCAGCTCTCCACCCCCTGAGCGGGGCGCGGGACTCAGCAGCGCTTCGTGCCTGCGCGCTGCGCGGGAGCGACCTGGAGGGGCGGCCGGGGTCAGGACCGGGAGCGGGTCTTGACGACGAGTTCGGCGATCTGGGCGGTGTTGAGGGCGGCGCCCTTGCGGAGGTTGTCGCCGGTGACGAAGAGGTCGAGGGCGCGCGGGTCGTCGACGGCGCGACGGATGCGACCGACCCAGGAGGGGTCGGTGCCGACGGCGTCGATGGGCATCGGGAACTCGCCGGCGGCCGGGTCGTCGACCAGGATCACGCCGGGGGCGTTGCGCAGCGCCTCCCGGGCACCCTCGGCGTCCACCTCGGTGGCGAAGACCGCGTGCACCGCGACCGAGTGGCCGGTGACCACCGGCACCCGTACGCAGGTGGCCGAGACCTTCAGGTCGGGCAGGCCGAGGATCTTGCGGGACTCGTTGCGGACCTTCATCTCCTCGGAGGACCACCCCTGGTCGACGAGCGACCCCGCCCACGGCACCACGTTCAACGCCAGCGGCGCCGGGAAGGGGCCGAGTTCGTCGCCGACCGCCTGCCGGACGTCGCCGGTGCGGGAGCCGAGCAGCCGGTCCCCGGCGATCTTGCCAAGTTGCAGGTGCAGCGCGTCCACCCCGGCCTGACCCGCCCCCGACACCGCCTGGTACGACGCCAGCACCAGCTCCCGCAGGCCGTACTCGCGGTGCAGCGGGGCGATCGCGACGATCATGGTCAGGGTGGTGCAGTTGGCGTTGGCGATGATCCCCTTCGGGCGGTGGTGCACCTGGTCCGGGTTGATCTCGGGCACCACCAGCGGGACGTCCTGGTCCATCCGGAACGCGCCGGAGTTGTCGACGACCACCGCGCCCCGGTCGACCGCGATCGGCGCCCAGTGCGCCGACACCTCGTCGGGCACGTCGAAGACCGCCACGTCGACACCGTCGAACGCCTCCGGAGTGAGCACACCGACGGTCAGCTCCTCGCCCCGGCAGCGCACCTGCCGCCCGACCGAGCGTGCCGAGGCGAGCAGCCGGATCTCGCCCCAGACGTTGCGCCGGGAGGAGAGCAGGTCACACAGCACGGTGCCGACGGCACCGGTCGCCCCGACCACGGCCAGGGTGGGCAGCGGTGCCACCGGGGCTACCGCCCTGTTCCCGCGTACACCACGGCTTCGGAGTCGCCGCCCAACTCGAACTGGTCGTGAATGGCCCGGACCGCCCGGTCGAGGTCGGTGTCCCGGCAGACCACGGAGACCCGGATCTCCGACGTGGAGATCATCTCGATGTTGACGCCGGCCGCACCGAGGGCCGCGAAGAAGCCGGCCGCGACGCCCGGGTGCGAGCGCATGCCCGCGCCGATCAGCGACACCTTGCCGACGTGGTCGTCGTAGAGCAGGCCCTTGAACTTGACCGGCTCCTGGATCTTGCTGAGCGCGGCCATCGCGGTCGGGCCGTCGGCCTTGGGCAGGGTGAACGAGATGTCCGTACGGCCGGTCCCCTCGGTGGAGACGTTCTGCACGATCATGTCGATGTTGATCTCCGCACCGGCAACGGTGTCGAAGATGCTGGCGGCGGCGCCCGGCTCGTCGGGCACCCCCACGATCGTGATCTTCGCTTCGCTGCGGTCGTGGGCGACCCCGGTGATCAGCGCCTGTTCCACGGGAAGGTCCTCCATCGATCCGGTGACCATGGTGCCGGTGTTGGTCGAGTATGACGAACGGACGTGGATCGGCAACCCCGCGCGTCGGGCGTACTCGACGCTGCGCAGGTGCAGCACCTTGGCGCCGCAGGCGGCCAGCTCCAGCATCTCCTCGTACGTGATGTGCTTGATGTGCCGGGCGTTGGGCACGATCCGCGGGTCGGCGGTGAAGATGCCGTCCACGTCGGTGTAGATCTCGCAGACGTCGGCGTGCAGCGCGGCGGCGAGCGCCACGGCGGTGGTGTCCGAGCCGCCCCGGCCCAGGGTGGTGACGTCCTTGGTGTCCTGCGAGACGCCCTGGAAACCGGCCACGATCACCACCGCGCCCTCGTCGAGCGCGCCCTTGAGCCGCCCCGGGGTGACGTCGATGATCCGCGCCCGGCCGTGTGCCGAGGTGGTGATCACGCCGGCCTGCGAGCCGGTGAACGAGCGGGCCTCGTACCCCAGGTTGTGGATGGCCATCGCCAGCAGCGCCATCGAGATCCGCTCGCCGGCGGTGAGGAGCATGTCCAGCTCACGGCCCGGCGGCAGAGGGCTGACCTGGTTGGCCAGGTCGAGCAGCTCGTCGGTGGTGTCGCCCATCGCGGAGACCACCACCACGACGTCGTCGCCGGCCTTGCGGGCCGCGACGATCCGCTCGGCCACCCGCTTGATCCGCTCGGCGTTGGCGACGGAGGACCCGCCGTACTTCTGCACCACGAGTGCCACGACGGCGCACTCCCTCCCAGCGATGACCCTGAGCGTGCCGACGCCGCCGGCTGAAGTCCGGCGGCGCGTGTCAGACCACCCCAGGGTATCGGGCGGTACGCGAGATCGGGTCAGGTGATCCCACCATCCGGCCGAAGTCGCTGGTCAGCACGGCGTCGCCGGTGAACCCGGTCGACCTCTCACGACCTGCCGGGAGGACGCGGCGGACACCGGGGACGTAACGGCAGGTCCGGGAAGGGCAGCGGACACCGGGGACATACGGCAGGTCGGCAGGGGCGACATGGCGGGCACCGGGGGACGAGGCCGGATCCGGGGAGCACGACGGACGGGAGAGACACGACACGCCGGTCCGACGCCGGTTCCGGCGGGCCGGTCACGGGCGTCCCGCTGGCGCAGAATGACCCGGTGCATGCCCACCCCCGCGTGGCCCGTCGGCCGATCGGCGCCCTGCCCCCGTTCCTGCCGGTGCTGCCGGCCCCGTCGGTGCTGCTGGCGCTGCCGGTGCTGATGCTGCTGGTGGCCGGCTGCGCCACTGACGGCCCGACCGCGTCTCCGGCCGGAACGATCTCCGATCCCGCGCCCGCACCGGCGGACACCGCCCGGGACGAGCTGGCCGCGCTGGCAGCCGCCGCGCGGGACCGGCACCTGACCGCCCGGTACACCCTGTCCGGCACCGACGGCCCGACCCGCGACATCACGGTGACCAGCGCGAACGACGGCAGTTGGCGGGTCGACGTACCGGGGGGCGCACTCGGCGGGACGGCCGACATCGCGCTCGTCGCCACCCCGGACGGGCTCTTCCAGTGCGGCCTGCCGTCGGCGGGACGCCCCGAACCGGCGAGCTGCGTACGACTGGGCGACCGGGACGACGCGGTGCCGCACCAGCTGGACCCGCGGGTGCAGCACCCGTTCACCGACTGGCTGGAGGTGCTCACCGACCGGCGTACCGCGCTCTCGGTCTCCACCGCGACCGCGCCGCCCGGGGTGCCCGGGAGCTGTTACGTGGTGGAGTCCACCGCCGCCTCGCTGAACCCGCCGTTGGACGTGGGGATCTACTGCTTCCAGCCGGACGGCACGCCCACCTTCGTCAAGGCGGCGCTGGGCACGTTGACCCTGGCCGGCACGCCCGGCCCGGCACCGGACACGGTGGCGCTGGCCGGTCCGGTGGTGACCGGCGAGCCCCTGGGGTCGCAGAGTCCGCAATCCTCGGACCAGCCGAGCCCGGAAACGTCCTGACCCCTCGGGCGTTACGGGTGCTCTTGACCACATTTACCCGGGGTGGGTAAATTGCCTAAATCCCCCATAAGGGATTCTCTTCGTATGGCTGACCTCACCCCGTTGCTCGCCTTCCGCTGGAGCCCCCGGGCGTTCCACCCGACCGACGAGCTGACCGGCGACGAGGCCGCGTCCCTGCTGGAGGCGGCCCGGTGGGCCCCGTCGGCCGGCAACGTCCAGCCGTGGCGGTTCGCCCTCGGCCGCCGCGACGACGAGACGTGGAAGCGGATCCTGGTCAGCCTCCCCGAGGCCGACCAGCGCTGGGCCCGACACGCCGCCGCGCTGGTGGTGGGCGCACACACCGGCGGTGACCCGGAACGGTCCGCGTACGACCTGGGCCAGGCGGTCGCCCACCTGACCGTCCAGGCCACCGCGCTCGGCCTGCACGTGCACCAGATACGCGGCTTCGACCGGGCCTCGCTCACCGCCGATCTCGACCTGCCGTCGGGAATCCGGCCACTGGTGGTGACCGCCGTGGGCCGGCTCGGCGACCCGTTCGCCCTGCCTGAGGAGCTGCTCCGCCGGGAGACCGCCCTGCGCCACCGGCACCCGGTCCACGCCCTGCTGCTGCGCTGACGGTGCGGGGGACGCCGGCCCGCCGGGCGGCACCGGGTGGGTGCGATTCCCATCTCAGAGTCCGGACCCGCCTTCACACCCCCCGTCTCATCACGTAGGGTCACTCTGTCATGTGGCAGGCGCACCTTCTCCTTGGTCGCCGCGACGGGGCCTGACCGGCCGGCTCCCCGTCGCGGAGTCGAACCGCGCCGTCCAGCAGATCTGAACTTCTTCTCGGCAACCGTCCGGGCATCGTCGCCCGACCCCGCCGACACCTTTCGATTGCTGACGCCACCTGACCCACGGGAGCACTCCGTCATGGCTCAACCTGTCACCACCGACGCCGAGACCGGCCAGATCACCCGGCAGCGTCCCAGCCGGATGCCGTACCAGCGCTACCAGCCGTACCACCAGCAGTTCCGGATCGACCTGCCGGACCGCACCTGGCCGACCCGGCACGTCGAGGTCGCGCCCCGCTGGTGCGCGGTCGACCTGCGCGACGGCAACCAGGCGCTGATCGACCCGATGTCACCGGAGCGCAAGCGCCGGATGTTCCAACTGCTGGTGCAGATGGGCTACAAGGAGATCGAGGTCGGCTTCCCCTCGGCCAGCCAGACCGACTTCGACTTCGTCCGGCAGCTCATCGAGCAGGACCTGATCCCGGACGACGTCACCATCCAGGTGCTCACCCAATGCCGGGAGCACCTGATCGACCGGACCTTCGAGTCGCTGCGCGGCGCGCGCCGGGCCATCGTGCACTTCTACAACTCCACCTCCACGCTCCAGCGTCGGGTGGTCTTCGGGCTGGACCGCGACGGCATCACCGACATCGCCACCCAGGGCGCCCGGCTGTGCCGCAAGTACGCCGAGATCCACACCCCGGACACCGACATCTACTACGAGTACTCGCCCGAGTCGTACACCGGCACCGAGCTGGAGTACGCGGTGGAGGTGTGCGGCAAGGTCATCGAGGTGATCGACCCGACCCCGGACCGGAAGCTGATCATCAACCTGCCGGCCACCGTCGAGATGGCCACCCCCA
Organism: Micromonospora sp. NPDC051925; assembly: GCF_044548625.1. Taxonomy (NCBI): domain Bacteria; kingdom Bacillati; phylum Actinomycetota; class Actinomycetes; order Micromonosporales; family Micromonosporaceae; genus Micromonospora; species Micromonospora sp. NPDC051925. Next base: position 156,536 of record NZ_JBIUCH010000017.1, read on the forward strand.
ACGTGTACGCCGACTCGATCGAGTGGATGCACCGGCACCTGCCCCGCCGGGACAGCCTGGTGCTGAGCCTGCACCCGCACAACGACCGGGGCACCGGGGTGGCCGCCGCCGAGCTGGGCCTGCTGGCCGGCGCGGACCGGATCGAGGGCTGCCTGTTCGGCAACGGCGAGCGCACCGGCAACGTCGACCTGGTCACCCTGGGCCTGAACCTCTTCTCCCAGGGCATCGACCCGATGATCGACTTCTCCAACATCGACGAGGTCAAGCGGGCCGTCGAGTACTGCAACCAGCTGCCCGTGCACGAGCGCCACCCGTACGCCGGGGACCTGGTCTACACCGCCTTCTCCGGCTCCCACCAGGACGCCATCAAGAAGGGCTTCGACGCCCTGGCCCGGGACGCCGAGGCGGCCGGGGTGCCGATCGACGAGTTCACCTGGGGGGTGCCGTACCTGCCGGTCGACCCGAAGGACCTGGGCCGCACCTACGAGGCGGTCATCCGGGTCAACTCGCAGTCCGGCAAGGGCGGCGTCGCGTACATCATGAAGTCCGAGCACCAACTGGACCTGCCGCGCCGGCTCCAGATCGAGTTCTCCGGCGTCGTCCAGCAGGTCACCGACCACGACGGCGGCGAGGTCGAGCCGGGCACCATGTGGCAGATCTTCGCCCGCAACTACCTGCTCGACCACCAGGTCGACCCGACCCTCACGCTGGCCGGCTACACGATCTCCACCGTCGACGGCAAGGTCGAGATCGAGGCCCAGGTGGTCGTCGGCGGCGCGGCGCGCACGCTCACCGCCGTCGGCAACGGCCCCATCGACGCGTACGTCAACGCGCTGCAGTCGGTGGGCGTGGCGGTACGCGTGCTCGACTACCACGAGCACGCCCTCTCCTCCGGCGGCGACGCCCAGGCCGCCGCCTACGTGGAGTGCGACATCAACGGCCACACGGTCTGGGGCGTCGGCACCGATCCCAACATCGTCACCGCCTCCATCAAGGCCGTCACCAGCGCCACCAACCGCACCCCGCGCTGACGCCGTCCCGCTCCGTCCTCCCTCCGCGCCCCGTCTGCCCGCCGGCCTAGGTCGACGATTGGTGGGGCGGGGAGGGAGCGGCGGGTGCGGGCCGGTGGATCAGGAACAGGGCGAGGGCGGCACCGGTGACCAACAGGCCGGCACACCAGAGCATCGCGCCCCGGAACGCCTCGGTGAGGGCGGCGGCCTGCTCGTAGCCGGTGCCGGAGAGGCCGACCAGCAGCGGCAGCGCGGCCACCGCGAGCAGGCCGCCGGTGCGGGACGCGGCGTTGTTGAAGCCGCTGGCCACCCCGGCGAACCGGTCCGCCACGGCGGCCAGCACCGACGCGGTCAACGGCGCCACCACCAGGGTCAGACCGATCCCGAAGAGCAGCACCCCGGGCAGCACGTCCCACCAGTACGACGCACCCGGGCCGACCCGGCGCAGCAGCAACAGGCCGACGGCGGCGGCGAGCGGGCCGACGGTCAACAGCAGGCGGGGGCCGATCCGCGCCGACAACGCCCCGGCCCGCGCCGAGCCGAGGAGCAGCAGCACGGTCATCGGCACGGTGGCCAACCCGGTACGCAGCGCCGACCACCCGACGACGTTCTGCAGGTAGACGGAAAGGAAGAAGGTGAACCCGCCCAGCGCGGCGTAGACCAGCACGGTGAAGACGTTCAGCACCGAGAAGAGCCGGCTGCCGAACAACCCGGTGGGCAGCATCGCCCCCTCGCCCCGACGCCGTTCCAGGAGCACGAAGGAGACCGCGGCGAGGACGCCCACTCCGACGGCGACCAGCACCGGCCAGGAGCCGATGCCACGTACCGGGGCGTCGATCAGGGCGTAGGTGATCCCGCCCAGGGCCAGCGCGCCGAGCAGCGCACCGGCGATGTCGAAGCGCCGGCCCGCGCTGCGGGAGATGCTCTCGTCCCGGCTCTCCGGCACCCAGCGCATCGCCGCCAGCAGCACACCGACCGCGAGCGGCAGGTTGATGAAGAAGATCCACCGCCAGGAGAGGGCATCGATCAGCCAACCGCCGACGAACGGCCCGAGCGCGGTGGACACGCCGGACAGTCCGGACCAGGTGCCGATCGCCCGGCCCCGGTCGTCCGGGTGGAAGCTCGCCTGGAGCACCGACAGCGAACCCGGGGTGAGCAACGCCCCGCCCGCGCCCTGGAGGAACCGGGCGGCGATCAGCTGGTTGGTGTCCTGGGCGAGCCCGCACAGGACGGAGGCGACCGCGAACCAGACCACCCCGATCAGGAAGATCCGCCGCCGGCCGAACCGGTCCCCCAGCGACCCACCGAGCAGGACGAAGGCCGCCAGCATCAGGGCGTACCCGTTGACAGTCCACTGGAGACCGGCCACGGTGGCGTCGAGGTCGGCGCCCAGCCGGGGCAGTGCCACGTTGACCACGGTGCTGTCCAGGAACACCATGCCCGAGGCGAGGATCGCCGCGAGCAGCGTCCCCCGCCCGGCCGTGGTCCGGATGCGGAGCGCGTGAGCCGGTGCCGTCATGGGTACCAATCTGCACGCCTTCAACCGGAGACGCCACGAAACGCGGAAACCGTGCTTGGGTACTGTGCGGGATCGCCGGAAGCCCGCAAGCTGGAGAGGTGTCGTCTGTGCGTACCAGATCAGGAGCCCGCGCGGCGGTGGCGGCGGCCCTCGCCGCGCTGCTCGCCCTCGGCGCGGGGGGTTGTGACGTCTCGGTGGACGAGCCGGAGGCGCCACCCGGCAGCTCCGGCAACGTCGGTGAGCAGCTCTCGGAGCTGACCGTCGCCGAGGCCGGTTCGATGAAGGGCTACAGCCGGAACCGCTTCCCGCACTGGCGGGACACCGGCAAGAACTGCGACGTCCGGGACAGCGTGCTCCAGCGGGACGGGAAGGACATCCGTCTCTCCGGCTGCAACGTGGTCGGCGGGCGGTGGGAGAGCGTCTACGACGGGCGGACCTTCACCGACCCCTCCGACGTGGACATCGACCACATGGTGCCGCTGGCCAACGCCTGGCGCTCCGGCGCCGACGAGTGGGACGACGCCAAGCGTGGCGACTTCGCCAACGACCTGACCCGGCCGCAGCTCTTCGCGGTCTCCGCCAGCTCCAACCGGTCGAAGGGTGACCAGGACCCGTCGCAGTGGAAACCGCCGAACCGCGCCTACTGGTGCACCTACGCGGAACACTGGGTAGCGGTCAAGCACCACTGGCGGCTGACGGTGACCAGCGCCGAGAAGACCGCCATCAGCGACATGTTGGGGGGCTGCACATGGGCGGGCAAGCCGTGACCGGGGCCGACCCGGGCGGGGCGGGAGTGGACGGAGCCCGATCGGCATCCGACCGGGCCGGCACGAACGGGGCGCAGGCCGACCGGGCCGCGCCGGCGGCCGGGGCGGCCACCGCCGGGATGACCGCCGACGGCCGGCCCGCCGCCTCGGCCGAGGTGCCCGGCGCGGGGATGACCGCCGACGCGGGCGGCACCGGTACGCCCCGGGAGCTGACCGCCGACCTGGTCGCCGGCCCCGGCGGGGTGATGACCGACGAGGTGGGCGTGGTGACCGGCGAGCTGACCCTGAAGACCCGGTACGCCGACGGCCAGGTCACCCTCTGCGTCCAGTACAAGGACGCCGACGAGTGGTACGCGGTGACCGGCGGGACCGCCAGGCTGGCCGACCCGGCCGGGCTGGACGCGGTGCACACCGTCGCGGTCGCCCTGCTGCACCGCCCCGAGGGCTGACCCGACCCGACCACGGCCGGTCCAGCCGGTGCCACCCGGGCCCGATGGCGCGATGGTCACCGCGCCGCCACCGCTCTCCGAACCCCGTGGCGCGATGGTCACCGCACCGCCACCGCCACCGCTACCCGGGCCCGGTGGCGCAGTGGCCACCGTTTCCGTCACAGGTCCCTACCGCTCGCCCGCCCGGACTCGGGGCACGGATGCCGGCTGCGATCCGGGGCGGCCTTCGACGAAGGCCCCCTTCCCGAGCGCGGGAAGGGGGCCTTCGTCACGCGCTCACGGGGTGGGGATCAGCTCGCCGGTGTCGCCCGGCGCCCCGCCGTCGTCCGGCCGGACCAGCTCCGGCTCCACTTCGTGCGGGCGGAGCCGTCCGGCGGCGATGTCCTCGGCGAAGTGACAGGCCACCCGGTGCCCGCCGACGACCTCGCGCAGCGCCGGCCGCTCGTCGGCGCAGCGGGTCGGCTGCGCCCACGGGCACCGGGTGTGGAACCGGCAACCGGGCGGCGGGTTGGTGGGTGAGGGCAGGTCACCGGCGAGCAGGATGCGCTCCCGCCGGTCCTCCACCAGCGGGTCCGGCACCGGCACCGCCGACATCAGCGCCCTGGTGTACGGGTGCATCGGCTCCCGGTAGAGGTCGTCGCTGGACGCCTCCTCCACCAGCCCACCCAGGTACATCACCCCGACGGTGTCGGCGATGTGCCGTACCACCGCCAGGTCGTGCGCGATGATCAGGTAGGTCAGCCCGCGTTCGTTCTGGAGGTCCTCGAGCAGGTTGAGCACTTGGGCCTGGATCGACACGTCCAGGGCGGAGACCGGCTCGTCGGCGACGATCAGATCCGGGTCGAGCACCAGCGCGCGGGCGATGCCGATCCGCTGCCGCTGCCCGCCGGAGAACTCGTGCGGGTACTTGCTCAGCGCCGAGGCGGGCAGGCCGACCGCCTCCAGGGTGTCCCGGAGCCGCCGGTTCGTCGCCTCCCGGTCGTCGGCCAACCCGTGCGCCTTGAGCCCCTCCACCAGCAGCGATTCCACCGACTGCCGGGGGTCCAGGCTGGACAACGGGTCCTGGAAGATCATCTGCATCCGGCGGCGGGCCCGGCGCATCGTCTCGCCCTTGAGCGAGCGGACGTCGGTGCCGTCGAAGACGATCTCCCCGGCGGTCGGCTCGACCAGGCGCAGCAGGCCCCGGCCGAGCGTCGACTTGCCGCAACCCGACTCGCCGACCAGCCCGTACGTCTCACCCGCGTTGATCGACAGCGAGACGCCGTCGACCGCGTAGACGTAGCCGACGGTACGGTCGAAGAGCAGACCGCTCTTGATCGGGAAGTGCACCTTGACGTCACGCAACTCGATCAGCGGCCGTTCCCGCCCGGTCGCCACCCCGTCCCCCGCTCCGGTCCCCCCGGTCACGGCGTCCTCCGTCCCCGTCCGCTCGGTCACGGCGTCGGCTCTCCCCGTCCGCTCGGTCACGGCGTCGTCCTCCGGTCCGGTCCGCTCGGTCACGGCACCGTCACCTCCTCCGAAACGGGGTTGTTGCATCGCAGGTCGCCGCCGGAGGCGGTGGGCTCCAACGGGGGCGGGCCGTCCAGGCAGGCGTCCACCACGTTGTCGCAGCGGGGCGCGAAGGCGCATCCCTCGACCCACGGGATGTTGTCGGCCACCGAGCCGCGGATCGCGTGCAGCCGCTCGCCCCGCACCGAGTCGAGCCGCGGCACCGAGCTGAGCAGCCCGTGCGTGTACGGGTGCCGGGGTCGGGCGAACAGCTCATGCCGGGCGGCCCGCTCCACCACCCTGCCGCCGTAGAGCACGTTGACCGTGTCGCAGAGGCCCGCCACCACGCCGAGATCGTGAGTGATCATGATGAGCGCGGTGCCGGTCTCGTCGACCAACTGCTTGAGCAGGGTCAGGATCTGCGCCTGGATGGTCACGTCCAGCGCGGTGGTCGGCTCGTCCGCGATCAGCAGCCGTGGCTTGCAGGCCAGCGCGATGGCGATCAGGGCGCGCTGCCGCATGCCGCCGGAGATCTGGTGCGGGAACTCCGTCAACCGACGGGCCGGGTCCGGGATGCCGACCGCGTCGAGCAGCTCCCGGGCCTCCCGCAACGCCGCGCGCCGATCCATCCCCCGGTGCCGCTCCAACACCTCGGCGACCTGCACCCCGATCGGGATGACCGGGTTCAGCGAGGAGAGCGGGTCCTGGAAGATCATGCCGATGTCCCGGCCCCGCCGGTCCCGCAGGTCGTCCGGGCGGAGCTTGAGCAGGTCGGTGCCCTCGAAGAGCACCTCGCCGGTGACCCGGTTGCCCCGCTTCGGGAGCAGACCCATGATCGCCAGGCTGGTCACGCTCTTGCCGCAGCCGGACTCGCCCACCAGGCCGACGGTCTGCCCCGGCTCCACCGTGAAGCTGACCTGGTCGACCGCCGTGAACGGCCGTTCGCCCCGCCGCTGGAACACCACGCTCAGGTCGCGTACGTCGAGCAGGCTCATCGGGTCACTTCCTCACTGTGCTGGTCGTTCGCTCCCGAGGGCGGGGCCGGGCGCGCTCGCCCCCGGCGGGCGGCCGTCGTGCTGGTCGCTGGCACCGCCGTCACCGCCGGTTCTTCGGGTCGATCGCCTCGCGCATCGCCTCACCGAGCAGGGTGAAGCCGAGCGCGACCACGATGATCGCGAGCGCCGGGTAGTAGGCCAGCTCGGGGCGGACCTCGAAGTAGCGCTGGCCGTCCACACCGAGCATCAGCCCCCACTCGGCCCGGTTGATGTCCGGGTCGCCGAGGCCGAGGAAGGACAACGCCGCCGCGTCCAGGATCGCCACCGCGAAGGTCAACGTGGCCTGCACGATCACCGCGGTCAGCGAGTTGGGCAGCATGTGCCGCAACACGATGTTGCGCTCCTTGACGCCCAACGCCCGAGCGGCGAGGACGTGGTCGCTCTCCCGCTGGGCCAGCATCGAGCCGCGCAGCAGCCGGGCGAAGATCGGCACGCTGACGATCGCCACCGCAAAGATGACCGTCCACTGGCTCGACCGGCTGGCCATCGCGACCAGGGTGATCGCCAGCAGCAGGCTGGGCAGCGCCAGCATCACGTCGGTGAGCCGCATCAGCACCACGTCGACCCAGCCGCCGAAAGCCCCGGCGACCGCGCCGAGCAGCACGCCCAGGGTGAGACCGATCAGGGTGGCGAGCACGCCAACGAAGAGGGTCTGCCGGCTGCCGTGGATCATGCGGGAGAGGAAGTCGCGGCCCAGCGGGTCCGAGCCGAACGGGTGTCCCGCGCTGGCCCCGGGAATGCTGTCCACGGTCAGGTCCCTGGTCAGCTCGTCGAAGCGCTGCACCGGGTCGTGCGGGGCGATCAGCGGGGCGAAGAGCGCCACCAGGACGAACAGCCCGACGATGACGGCGCCGATGATCGCCACCGGGTTACGGCGCAGCCGGCGCAGCGCGTCCCGGTAGAGGCTGACCCCACCCTGGTCCGCGGTGGCCCGCGCCAGTTCGTCCAGTCGGGCCTTCTTCCGGTCGCCCAGCCGGCCGATGCTGCGCTCGCTCATGCCCTCGGGCCGGTCGTCGCCGCTGCGGGGGCCGGCCACGGCGGGCCGGGTGGTCGGGTCGCTCATCGCACACGCACCCTCGGGTCGATGAAGGCGTAGGAGAGGTCGACCAGCAGGTTGACCACCACGAAGACCAGCGCGGCGAGCAGGATGATCGCCTGGAGCACCGGATAGTCCCGGCCGCCGCTGATCGAGTCGGTGATCAGGGTGCCGAGGCCGCCCCAGTTGTAGACCTTCTCGGTGAGCACCGCGCCGGAGAGCAGCGCGCCGGTCTGCAGACCGATGGTGGTGACCACCGGCAGCAGGGCGTTGCGCAGGATGTGCCGGCCCCGGATGGTGCGGTGCCGCAGGCCCTTCGCCTCGGCGGTCCGCACGTAGTCCTCGTTGAGCACATCGAGCACGCTGGCCCGGGTGATCCGTACGATCACCGCCAGCGGGATGGTGGCCAGCGTGATCGCCGGCAGGATCAGGTGCCAGAGCGCGTCGGCGCTGGCGTCGAGCTCCCGGGTGAGCAGGCCGTCCAGGACGTAGAAGCCGGTCACGGTGGTGTTGTCCATCCCGGTGCTGATCCGCCCGGACGGCGGGAACCAGTGGATGTCCTGGGTGAGTACGTCCTTGAGCAGGTAGCCCAGGAAGAAGATGGGGATCGAGATGCCGAGCAGGGTGCCGGCGATGGTCAGGTTGTCGAGGAGTCGGCCCCGGTAGCGGGCGGCGAGGTAGCCCAGCGGCACACCCAGGCCCACCGCGATGACCATCGCGGCGAGGGCCAGCTCGATGGTGGCCGGGAAGGCGCGGGCGATGACGTCGGTGACCGGGTCACCGGAACGGATCGAGTTGCCCAGGTCCCCGGTGAGGACCCGCTGCATGAACTTGCCGTACTGCACCAGGATCGGCTGGTCGTAGCCGAGGGCCTTGATCAGCAGCGCCCGGCGCTCGGGGGTGGCCCGCTCGCCGAGCAGCGCCTCGACCGGCCCACCGGGCAGGTTCCGCAACCAGATGAAGATCAGCGCGGACAGCGCTATCAGCGTCACCACCAACTGCAACAGGCGGCGGACTATGACTCGCAACATCTCTCACACACCAGATTCTCGATGTTCGCGGCATCGGCCCGGGTCGGCACTTGCTCCCGACCCGGGCCGATGCACGCTACGGCGTCAGCCGACGGAGGTCACTTGCTGACGCTGACCGTGTTGAACCGCTCGTCGGTCAGCGGGCTGGCGATCAGCCCCTGCACGTCCTTGGTGACGACGATGGCCGGCGGGGCGTGCCAGATCGGCACGGCCGGCAGCCACTTGGCGGCGATGTCGCGGTTGACCTGCTCCCAGGCCGCCTTCTTGCCCGCCTCGTCGACGGTGCCGTCGGCCTTGGCGATGGCCTCGAACATCTCGGTCATGGCCTGGTCGCCGAACTCGACCTTGCCCCGGCCGAAGAAGGTGCCGACGAAGTTGCCCGGGTCGTTGTAGTCACCGGTCCAGCCGAGGATGTGCAGGTCCTGCTTGCCGAACTGCTGCACGTCGTCCTTGAAGCCACCGTTCCACGGACGCGGCTTGGCGTTGACCTTGATGCCGACGGCCTGCAGGTCGTTGGCGAGGACGGTGAAGATCTCCTGCGGGTTCGGCATGTACGGCCGGGAGACGTCCGGCGGGTAGTAGAAGTTGAGGGTCAGCCCCTCGGCACCGGCGTCCTTGAGCAGCTGCTTGGCCTTCTCCGGGTTGTACTCGTACTTCTGCACGTCGGGGGCGTAGCCGAGCACGGTGTCCGGCATGAACTCGTCGGCGACCTTGGTGCCACCCGGGCCCTTGGTCTGGACGAGCTGCTGACGGTTGAGGGCGTAGGCGATCGCCTGCCGTACCCGCAGGTCCTTCAGCTTCGGGTTTTTCTGGTTGATGCCGAGGTAGAGAATGTTGAACGCCGGGCGGTCGAGGACCTGGAAGCCCTCACCGGCGAGCGCCTTGCGGTCGGCCGGGGCCGGGAAGTCGATGCCCTGGACGGTGCCGGCCCGCAGCTCCTGCTTACGGGTGTTCTCGTCCTTGATCACCTTGATGATCAGCTTGTCGACCTTGGCCTTCGTACCCCAGTAGTCCGGGTTCCGGTTCAGGGTGATCTCGTTCTTGGCCTTGTCCCAGCCACCGAAGGTGAACGGACCGGTGCCGACCGGCGTGGTGGTCGCGAACGAGCTGTACTCGAAGGAGTCGCCGTTCTGCTTGACCGTGTCGGCGTCACCCTTCTTGAGGGCCTCCGGGCTGGCGATCGAGAGCGAGGTCAGCGCGAACGCGCCGGGGAACGCACCCTTGTACTGGTTGAGCGTGACCACGGCGGTGCCGTCGTCCTTGGCCTCGCACTTGTTGTAGAGAGCCTGGCCGGCGCCCTCGGCCTCGTTCTTGGCGAACCCACCGAAGACGTCCTGGTAGTAGATCATCTGCGACTGGGCGGCAGCGCCCTTCATGTTGTACCAGCGGTCGAAGTTGAAGCAGACCGCGGCGGCGTTGAAGGGGGTGCCGTCGTGGAACTTCACGCCCTGGCGCAGCTTGAAGGTCCAGACCTTGCCCTCGGGGTCGTGCTCCCAGCTCTCGGCCAGGCCGCCCACCAGGTCAGCCGTGCCGGGCTTGTGCTGAACCAGCGTGTCGTACATCTGCCGGACGGGCCGGAACGACTCACCGTCGTCGTTGAAGATCGGGTCGAAGTTCTTCGGGTCACCGGCACCGGCGAAGATGAAGGTGCCGCCCGTCTTGGCCTCGCCACTGTCATCGCCGCGGTCACTCTCCGCACAGCCGGCCGCGCCGACCGCCAGGGCTGCAACGGCCACGAGGCTCACGGCCGTCCTTAGCCTTCTCGCCTGCATCTCTCACCTCTGTCATCCGCCTGAACAACGCCGGTCCATGGCTCGGTCCGTGAGCGGGAGGCTATGACACGACACACCGAAGCGGAACGTCCGTTAGGCAATCGCTATCAACCCGACACCAAGCGCATCGGTCTGACACCGGCGGATCCCCCGACAAACAGGACTGTCACAGCGGTGCCGCCAGGCGATGTCCGGAAATCACCCGAACATCCGGAGCCGCCACCCCGCCGCCCGGTCACCCGCCGCCGCCCCGAACCGCCCCCGCCAAATCGCGAGGGTACGAAGGATGCCGGCTTGGCCGCCGAACGTCCGGTTCGGCCGGGACCGCCGTGCGCTGATCGGTGGCCCACGGCCATGCTGAGGTCGACGTCCCGTGACCGACGCCACCCCGGGGCCGGAATCCCGGCCGGGTCGACGGCGTTACACCCTCCGTACGACCGCAGCAGCAATCCCCGCTGCCAGGCCCGATGCCTCCGCCCCCGGCGGAATGACGGTGAGCCCGCGGTCGTTACATCTGGTCCGGCGCCGCGAGCCCCCGCTCGTGCAGCCAGCCGGACCGAAGACCTCCCCCATGAGCGCCCCGTCGTGGTGCTTGCGACGCACCTCTCCCCCGAGGTACGTCGCCAACCCCCGAATGGAGCTTTCCCATGAACACGATGCTGCGTAAGAGCGCACTCGGTATTGCCGGTCTCGCCTTCGCCGGTGGCCTCGCCGCCGGCCCCATGCACCTCGGTGCCCCCGGCACCGCCGCCGTCGACGCCAAGCCGGTCGCGGTGGCCGTGCAGGCCGACCAGCCGGGCGTGGACAAGGCCAAGCTGATCCCGCACGGCACCCAGGGTGACCAGTCGCGGATCGACCTGAACGACGAGCAGACCGCCAACGTGAAGGCGATCATCGAGGCCACCAAGAAGTCCGGCCTCGACGAGCGGGCCGCGGTCATCTCGATCGGCACCGCGCTGCAGGAGTCGAAGCTGGAGAACCTCGGCCACCTCGGCGACCGCAACGACCACGACTCGCTGGGCCTGTTCCAGCAGCGCCCCTCCTCCGGCTGGGGCACCCCCGAGCAGATCACCGACCCGATCTACTCGACCATGGCGTTCCAGAAGGGCCTCAAGCAGGTCGACGGCTGGCAGGACATGCCGCTGACCAAGGCCGCCCAGACCGTGCAGGTCTCGGCCTACCCGGACGCCTACGCCCAGTGGGAGCAGCAGGCCGCCGACCTGGTCGCCAAGCACTGGAACAGCTGACCCACCCGAAACGACGCTGGCCGGCATCCCCGATCTCGGGGATGCCGGCCAGCGGCATGTCCGTACGCGCACCGGCACGGGCCGCGCAGCCGGAGGCAGGGTCAGACCGCGCGGCGGCCCTCGAAGGCCCGGCCCAGGGTGATCTCGTCGGCGTACTCCAGATCCCCGCCGACCGGCAGGCCGCTGGCCAGTCGGGTGACCGCTATCCCCATCGGCTTGACCATCAGCGCGAGGTACGTCGCGGTCGCCTCACCCTCGGTGTTCGGGTCGGTGGCCAGGATCAGCTCCCGGATCGTCCCGGCGCTGAGCCGGGTCATCAGCTCCCGGATCCGCAGGTTGTCCGGGCCGATGCCCTCCAGCGGGTTGATCGCCCCGCCGAGCACGTGGTAGCGGCCCCGGAACTCACCGGTCCGCTCGATCGCCACCACGTCCTTGGGCTCCTCGACCACGCAGATCACCTCGTCGGTGCGGCGCGGGTCGCGGCAGATCCGGCACTGCTCCGACTCGGCGACGTTGAAGCAGGTGGTGCAGAACCGGACCAGGTCCTTGACCTTGCGCAGCGCACCGGCCAGTCGGTTGACGTCGGCCGGGTCCGCCGACAGGACGTGGAACGCGATCCGCTGGGCGCTCTTCGGGCCGACGCCCGGCAACCGCCCCAACTCGTCGATCAGGTCCTGGATGGCACCCTCGTACATCTGCGGGTCAGAATCCGGGCAGGCCGAGGCCGCCCATGCCGCCGGCCACCGGGCCCATCTTCTGGTCGGTCAGCTCCTTCGCCGCCTCGACTGCGTTGTGCAGGGCCGCGACGACCAGGTCCTCCAGGGTCTCGACGTCCTCCGGGTCGACCGCCTTCGGGTCGATCCTGATGCTCTTGATCTCACCCGAGCCGGAGACGGTCGCGGTGACCAGGCCGCCGCCGGCGGTGCCGGTCAGTTCGGCCTCGGCCAACTCGGCCTGCGCCTTGGCGATCTGCTGCTGCATCTTCTGCGCCTGCTTCAGCATCTGCTGCATGTTCGGCTGTCCACCTGGGCGCACGGATGGCTCCTTCTCGCACTCGTCTGCTCGGCCGCGCCCAGCCTAGTCGGGGGCGACCGGTGGTCCGGTCCGGGGAACGACGCGTCAGCGCGCGTCCACCTCGTCGATCTTCTCGGCGCCGAACGCCTCCCGGAGCAACTGCACCGCCTGCTCCTCACTCGACTGCCGGGCGGTCCGCTCGTCGATCACCTCGTCCAGCGGTTCGTCGCCCGGGTCGAACCCCTCGTAGATGGGGGTGCTCCGGGCTGCGGTCGCCGACGCTCCACCGCCCCGGACCGGCCCGTCGTAGTCCGGGTCGTAGGGCGGCTCGCCAGCCCACTCCGCGTCCGCGGTCTTCCGCCCCGCCTGCGTGGCCCGAGGTCCCTTGCCCGCCGCAGCCGCCCGGGCTGCCGCGATCGCGCTGCTCACCGGCGCACTGCCGGTCCCGGCCGCTGCTGGCGGCGACGGAACAGCAGGACCGGCCGGCCTGGGTACGGCGGGCGTGGCGGTGACCGCCGGGGCGGCTGCCGTCGCGGTCGCGGTCGCCGTCGCGCCGCCCGGCCGGGCCGGTTCGGGCCAGTCGTCCGAGGCGGGGGCGACGCTGGTGGCTCCACCCGGGCGGGCCGGCTCGGGCCAGCCATCGTCGTCGTTCGCGCCAACCGGAGGGGCCGGGTAGTCCGCCTTGCCCGCTTGGCCGGTGGGCTCCCCCGGAGGTCGCACCGGGCCGCCGCCAGCCGAGCCGGCCGAGGTGGTCGGGACACCGCCGGACGAGCCGGACGAGCCGGTCGGGGCGGTCGGGGCGTCGCCGGACGAACCGGCCGGACGAACCGGGCCTGTCCCGGCGGGCGCCGACGAGCCGATCGTTGCCGCATCACCGCTCGGACCCGCCGGACCGCCGTTGGCAGGTTCGGCCGGTACCGGTGCCGGGGGTGGGGGTGGGGTGGGAGCCGGCCCGGCCGGTCGGGAGGAACCACCGGGGGACGCGCCACCCCGCTCGCCGGCCACCTCGCAACGGATCTGCCAACGACCGCCGAACTCCTCGTACAGCGCCTCGAGAAGCAGATCCGGCTCGGTGGAGAGGGCCTGGGCGTGGAACGGGTACCGGAACGTGAGAAGGAGGGACTGTCCGTCCACCTCCCGGACGGTGGCCTCCCTCGCCCAGGCCGCCACCTTCTTGCTCTTCCGGCCGACCTTGCCGACGACGTCCGGCCACACCCGGCGTACCGCGACCGCGTCCAGTACGCCGGGCGCTGCGGCACCCGGTCGGGGTGGTTCGGGGGTGGCGGGGTCGGGCATGACAGCCGAGGGCGGCACCCGCCGGGCGACCGGGTCCGGACCGTCGACACCCAGGCCACCGACCGGCGGAGCGGAACCGTTCCGGGGCGGGTCGGCCGGTGCGGACCCGGTGGGCCGGGAAGCGGCCGTCGCGGCAGCGGCGCGCGCGGCAGCCGCCCCGGACGGGGCAGCGGCAGCCGCCGGCATGTCTGAGGACTGCGGGCCGGGCGCGGCGGCAGCCGCGGTCGGGGCTGGCGGCTCCTGGCGTACCTGAGGAGTCTGGGCGGGCGGTGCGGAGCCGGCGGCGGCCGACGGCGGTTCGACACCACCCAGCGTGAGCCGGCGCTCCATCCGTTCGAGGCGTTGGAGCAGGCCACCGGGGGAGTCGTCGACGCCGGGCAGCAGCAGCCGGGCGCAGATCAGCTCCAGCAGCAGCCGGGGCGCGGTGGTGCCACGCATGTCGACCAGGCCGTTGTGCACGATGTCGGCGCAGCGGGACAGGGTGGCCGGGCCGAGCCGCTGGGCCTGGGCGGCCATCCGCTCGATCTGGTCGGCCGGGCCGTCGATCAGGCCCTTGCCGGCGGCGTCCGGCACCTGCTGGAGCACGATCAGGTCACGCAGCCGTTCGAGCAGGTCGGCGGCGAAGCGACGCGGGTCGTGCCCGGCCTCGGCCACCCGGTCGACGGTGGCGTACGCCGTCGCGCCGTCCCCGGCGGCCAGCGCGTCGCACATCTCGTCGATCAGCGCGGAGTCGGTGACGCCGAGCAGCGCGGCGGCCCGGGGATAGCTGACCCCCTCCGGGCCGGCGCCCGCGATGAGCTGGTCGAGCACGGAGAGGCTGTCCCGGGCGCTGCCGCCACCGGCGCGCACCACCAGGGGGAACACCGCCGGGTCGACCGTGACGCCCTCGGCCTGGGCGAGCTGCTCCAGGTACGGCCGGAGCACCTTCGGCGGGATCAGCCGGAACGGGTAGTGGTGGGTCCGCGACTTGATCGTGCCGAGGACCTTCTCCGGTTCGGTGGTGGCGAAGATGAACTTGACGTACTCCGGGGGCTCCTCGACCAGCTTGAGCAGGGCGTTGAAGCCGGCCGACGAGACCATGTGCGCCTCGTCGATGACGTAGATCTTGAACCGGCTTTGGGCCGGTGCGAAGAACGCCTTCTCGCGCAGCTCGCGGGCGTCGTCGACGCCGCCGTGGCTGGCCGCGTCGATCTCGATGACGTCGATCGAGCCGGAGCCGTCGATGGCCAGCGAGCGGCAGGAGTCACACTGCCCGCACGGTTCGGGGGTGGGGCCCTGCTCGCAGTTGAGCGAGCGGGCCAGGATGCGGGCGCTGGAGGTCTTGCCGCAGCCCCGGGGGCCGGAGAAGAGGTAGGCGTGGTTGAGCCGTCCGCTGCGCAACGCCTGCGACAGCGGCTCGGTGACGTGCTCCTGACCGATGATCTCGGCGAAGGTGCGCGGCCGGTACTTGCGGTAGAGCGCCAGGGTCACGCGTCCCGCCTCCTCTCGACCGAGCCATTCTGCGCCGGTCGGGCGCGGGTGACCACCCACCACCCCGTGATCCGACCCCGCAGGTACGGTACCGGTGGCCGGAGACAAAAGGCCTCCCGTGCACCCGGCAGAGCTCGCTTATCCTTGCTGCCTTCCGGCCCTGGGGAGGTTCACGAGATACCGCCGCACGGGAGGTACCGCCCACCCTACCCGACCCCCGGTGGATCTTCAGGGGGTGGTGGGGTGGCCGGGCGGGCGGGGACCTGTATCCTGGCTCGCGGAGGATTCGCCTAGAGGCCTAGGGCGCACGCTTGGAAAGCGTGTTGGGATAAAACCCTCACGAGTTCGAATCTCGTATCCTCCGCTCTCTTGAGCAGCATCAACGCGAGGGTCGGCCCCGATCGGGCGCCGACCCTTCGCCGTCTCCGAGGGCGATCGGTCGAGCGCCCGCCGGTGGCGCAGCCGGGGAGCACGCCCGACCCGCTGCGGTATGCCTACGGCAGAACGGCCGTACCCATCCCCGCCGGGATCCCTATGGTCTCCAGGGTGGCGGTGGGACGCCGCCCGATGAGGAGGCAGCCATGCGGATCGTCTTCGTGCACGGAGCCTGCGTACGCGACGGTGCCTGGTGGTGGTCCCGGGTCGACGCGCTGCTCGCCGCCAGCGGGACGGCGAGCGTCGCGGTCGCGCTGCCGAGCTGCGGTGAGTCGCCGGATGCGCCCTGGCCCGCCGGGCTGGACGACGACGTCGAGGAGACCCGCCGGGTGCTGCGCGACGCCGGCCCGGTGATCCTCGTCGGCCCCCGGTCCGGTTCGCGGGCTGGCGGTCGATCCCGTCGACGGCGGTGGTCTGCGCCGAGGACCGGGCCACCCCACCGGCGGTGCAGCGCGCCCAGGCGGCACGGGCGGGGCGGTCGGTGGAAGTGCCCACAGGGCACCATCCGATGCTCTCCCACCCGGACCTGCTCGCCGGGCTGCTGCGAAAGATCGCCGCCGAGCACGCCTGACGACGTACGCACGGGACGCATACCGGTCACCGGCCAGTGACGTTGGAAGGGATCGGCACGCGGCGAGTGACCGAGAGTACCGGCAGGATTCCTCGCACCGAACCAGTACGGTACGGGCACTCACGGCGACCCGGATTCGTCGTACACATGTGCTATCCACAGGGTGTGGACGGCGGGGGGATCGGATGAGTTACCAGCTCAGTGCGGTCGTGGCGGATGTCGAGCTGCTGCGTGAGCAGACCGCCGACCTGGACCACGCGGTGCTGGCCGCGCTCCGCCAGGATTTCGCGCTGCTGCCGGTGACCCCGCAACTCGTCGAGGAGCTGACCGGCGCGCTGCCGGACTACCATCCCGAGGAGCCGACCGCCGAGCAACCGTTCGAGCTGGTCCTCTCGCCCGCCCTGGCCGAGTTGCTGGATCGCTGGTCGCGGCGGGGGCCGGTGGCGTACCTGGAGGCGGAGTTCGCCGGTGGGCTCGGCCGGCAGGGGTCGGCGGTGTGGCTCGACGGCCGGTTGAGCTGGGGTCCTCGCTTCGACCGCGC
The DNA here is from genome assembly GCF_044548625.1 of Micromonospora sp. NPDC051925. Classification (NCBI taxonomy): domain Bacteria; kingdom Bacillati; phylum Actinomycetota; class Actinomycetes; order Micromonosporales; family Micromonosporaceae; genus Micromonospora; species Micromonospora sp. NPDC051925. The sequence goes on from NZ_JBIUCH010000017.1 coordinate 173,237, forward strand.
CTTCACGCTGCCACGTCCCGAGTGGCCGATCAACGCGGCGCTGGCGCGGCTCGGCGCGGAGCCCGGCCGGTGGCTCGACCCGTTCGCCGAGCTGGGTCTGCACCTGGAGCGGAACACCGAGGGTTGGTTGGCCCACGGCCGGCGCGGGCTGACCGCCGACTACTGGGACGAGCTGGCCGAGGAATGGGAGGAGCAACAATCTGCGGCCGACCAGCAACCTGAACGTCCCGGTTCCGTTGGGGACTGGGGGATTCCATGAATTTACGACAGTTTGCCGTCATTACGGCGTTTCTATTGGCTGCCTCGGCCTCGGGTAGCGGCAGCCGTCCACCGGGGCCTGACGTCCCGGCACGGCCGATCGGTGTCAGCCAGGTGGTCGGACTGCACGGCCTGGCCGGGGCCGAGTTCGGCGACAGCGAGACGGAGCTGACCCGGCGCGGGATGCTCCGTACCGATGCCGAAACCTGCGGTACGACGCTGGCCGGGCACGGGACGGCCAGCCCGATCTTCGTCGACGACCGGCTGGTGCTGCTCTGGCTCGACGACCCGATGAGCACGCCGGAGGGGATCACCGTCGGCACTCCCGTCGAGGAGGTGCTGAACCGGTACCCCTCGGCGGCCCGACTGCGCGCTCCACAGCGGACGTACCGGTTCGACGGGCTGCTCGCCCGCGACGGCGATCGCGGGTACCTCTTCCTGCACGACGGCACGGCCGTCCGGGAGATCGTCGCCGGGTACGCCGACTGGGCCCGCCGCCTCTTCGACGAGGGTTACGGCCCCTGCTGAGCCGGGCCGCCGGCCGCACGCCGCACCTGGGACCGGCATGCGGCCCGACCGTCGGCGGGAACGCAGCCACGATGTGGATCGTCCGTGCTCGGCCCCGATGAGAACATCTTCTGGCCATGCAGTCGGCGCGGCAGGTCACGGGGGATCGATGTCACACCGCACCATGTCCAGCCACCCGCCGCGCCGGGTCGGCAAGTCGCTGCCGCGCCTCGCGCTGGCCGCCCTGCTCGTCTCGACCCTGGCCGTCGGGCCGACCAGCCCGAGCGACGGCGCACCGACGCCGGCTGCGGCGGGCGGGCCGTCCACCGCCTCGGCCGACACCGGGCCGACCGGCGGGGCGACGCCGAGCCCCACACCGGCACCCGCCACATCGGACCCGGCCATATCGGACCGAACGGCACCGGCCGCCGCAGCAGGACGGACCGCACCGGCCCGCGCGGCGACCCCCGACCCGGGTACGCCGGCAGCCGGGCTGACCACCGGACGGCCCCGCGTCCGGTCGACCACCGTCACCCGGCCGCCCAAGCCACCGCGCTCCCGCTGCGGTGGCAGCCTCGCCCTCGGCACGGTCGGGACCTGCGCCGCCATCGTCGACCAGGCGCAGGACCTCTGGACCGTCACCACCACCGCCGACTCCGACGTCCTGCTCGTCCAGCTCGGTCGGAGCACCAGCCGGGACTCGGTCGGCGGCCGGGTCACCGACGCCGCAGGCCGGGAGTTCTGCCGGCTCGGCGTCGACGCGAACCGCTGCCGGGTCGGCGTCGCCGGGGCGTACCGGATCACTCTGCAACTGCCGTACCCGACCGGGCGGGGCGACTACACCATCGCGGTCGAGTCGACGCGCAGCCCGTCGAGCTGCGGGCAGTTCCCGACGGATCTGTTCCACTTCGGCTCGCCGGGGATCACCGTGACGCTGCCCGCCGGGGTGGCGGCGCGGTGCCACCAGTTCGACCAGCCGCGCGGCGCGCTGGTGCGGTTCGCCGACCCGGGAGGCCCCCGTGACATCCGAGGGCTGATCCTGGACGGGCAGCACGAGACGCTCTGCGACCTGAGCTACGGGGGCGGTGACTGCCGGCTCGACCGGCCGGGCCCGTACCGGCTGCTGAGCTGGGAGCACTACGGCAAGGAAGGCACCCACCTCGTCAGGGCGCGGCGGATGTCGGACCCGGTGGGCTGCCAGAGCCTGCCGCTGGCCCCGTACGGCGACCCGGGCAGCGCCGTCAACAGCGGCGCGACCCCAGCCGACGACGCGACCTGCCACACCTTCGACACCGACGCCGCCCGGCCGCTGCTCGTCCGCGCCGTCAGCCTCAGCAACAGCAGCTTCGACTGGCAGGTGTTGGACGACACCGGGGAGCAGGTCTGTGCACGGGCCGACATCCCGGTCTGTGCCGTGCCGGCCGCAGGCCGGTACACCCTGCTGGTCAGCGGTCCGCTCTACAGCGACCGGGCCCACCACTACGAGGTGGCGCTGAACCCGCTCGACCGGTCCGACGGATGCGCGCCGACCACCGGCTACGCCGCCTGGGACCAGCCGGCCCTCCAGGTACGGCAGAACGCCCGGGTACAGACCAACTGCCAGCCCTTCGAGGGCAGGGCCGGGGAACGCGTCATCGTGTCCGGGGCGACCTGGACGCTCGACCGGAGTGGCAGCCGGATCTGCACCGAGTGGTCCGAGGAGGTCGGCTGCGTGCTCCCGGCCGACGGCACCTACCGCGCGATCTCGTTCCGGCAGTGGGATCCCGAGAACCCCGGCGAGGCGTACCCGTTGGCCATCCGCCGGATCTCCGACCCGGTCGGCTGCCCCACGGTCCCCCTCGGTGGCTACGGCGCGGCCCCCTCCGGCACCCCGACCCCGGTCGCGTGCCGGACCCTGGACATCCCGGCCGCCGGGGTCTACCGGGTGACCGCCCTGCACGGCGACAACCTGACCACGTACGCCCGGGTTCTCGACTCCACCGGCCGGACGATCTGTGGCCAAGTCCGCTGCACGCTGTCCGCAGCCGGCCGCTACACCCTGCTCACCAGCGACGACGCGACGAGCACCACCGAGTACGCGGTGTCCCTGCTGCCGCTGCGGCCCACCGGGTGCACGCCCGTCTCCGACGCGGGTTGGCGGGACGCGCCGCACCGTGGCCGGATCGAGGTCTCCGGTCAGATCGACTGCCTGACCCTGCCCACCCCGTCCGGGGCGACCATGGCCACCCTACTGCCGGTCGACGCCGCGCTGAACATCGACATCGTGGACGCCGACGGCGAATCGGAGTGCAGCCTCTGGTGGTACACCTGGTACGGCTGCAGGCTCGACGGGCCGGCCCCGTACTCGGCGCTTGTCACCGGGCAGAAGTGGGTCGACCAGCTCTCGTACACCGTGGGCTTCGCCCGGACCGACGCGCCGGCCTGCCCGACGCTGCCCCGGGACACGACGGACACCTCCGTGACCACCGGGCCGGACCGCCTCGCGGCCTGCTTCACCGTCCCCGCCGACCACGCCGCCCGGCAGACCCTCACCTGGGCACGCACCTCCGGCACCGGCCGGGCCCGGTTGACCGTCTTCGACAGCGCGGGCTGGTGGAACTGCGGGTCGGACCGCGTCACCCAGGGCACGATCACCTGCACGCTGCCCCCGGGCCCGGTCACGGTGCTGTTGGACGCCGACGGCAACAACGCCACCTACCGGCTGAACAGTCAGGCCGCCGGCACCCCCTAGCACGACAGCAGGGCCGGCCCGCTCGCCGGGCAGGCCGCAGATGCGAGAACGCCCGGCGCGATCCTTGCGGATCGCCCGGGCGTTTCGCCTGTTCACGAGCGGTGGCGGCGGGATTTGAACCCGCGGAGGGCGTAAACCCTCACACGCTTTCGAGGTCTGCGACCAGCCGTCCGACGGCGTCTCACTTGGGCCGCGACCAGGTGTTTGCTTGTCCACCGAACTCGGAGGGGACGGTGGCGTATTGCGGTGAACGAGACCATGACTGAGACCGTTCGCACCAGCATGCTTCCCTAGTCTGCAGCACTGCTCACATCGACAGCCTTAGTTAAAACGAAACGCCCATACATGACAAAAGATGCTCAAAGCAGCGAAATGCGACGGCCTCGGTCACACGAACACCCCACCTGCATCGTAGAATTCCAGCGCGAGCATCACCGATACACCCACACCAGCATGACCGTCATCGCAAAGAAGGCGCGCATCTACTAAGCATGTGTTGAGTAAGCTTGTATGAGTGTTCGGAAAGATTGACCCGACATAACTAGGTGCCTGCATGTCTATAATCCATGAGTCGCCCGACGGCTCTCGGCAAGTAATAGTCTATTCGGATGCAGCCGGTAAACGAGTTGTCGAGCAAAGAATTCGGATGACCGACGGGCGCACTGCCGTCCTACGGCACCAGCACCCAGACGTCCTTACCCACCCATACTTTGTGGAGGGAGTCAGCCCCGAGATTTGCCTATACGAGGGAAGCTTCGGTTTCGCCGCAGACTCTAACCCCACTCTCCTTGAAGGTGACATACGCTTTAAATGGGAACCGACCCCTCGCATCGTAGCGCAGGGCTCTCGCGAGGCCTCGCTTGTGGACCTGCATGACAGCCTGAACCCATCGGATGAAACCTTATGGAAGGAGTTCGCTACCGTAGAGTTTCCGCCCGACGCAAAGACATTCGTTCAATCGATGGACTGCGCAATGGTCGACCCGCCAGAAAAATCTTCGCTCTACCAAGACAGCATCGGGCTACAGGAGATTGGCGTTGGCCCCGTTGACAGGATCGGGTTTCTAATCCCAAATGGCTGGGATGCCCATGATGGCAGCATGGTCAGCAGCCCAGACAACCTCACGTATTATTGGAATGGGCGAGTGCAGGCACGGGCAGGTGATTGGCTGGTCACGATCGACAGGGCCAAACAGTCCAGCCGCCGGGATTTCTGGAAAAGATTGAAGGATGCAGGTGGCCGCGCTGTAACTCACATTGGCGAGCTACGCAGGGTGGACGGCGCAGAGTTTGAACCGAAAAACGCTACGGCCGTCATGGAGTCTATCCGCATCTTGTTAAACATCGCAGCAGGACGCCGCATCAACCCAGTGAGCCTTTCCGCGTAACGGGTCGTGGCGTTGGGTGATCAGGTTGTGCGGTTGTGCTCGACGTGCAGGAGTACGAGGGCCGCTGCGGTGATCCTG